>CAUJJL010000166.1 GCA_963205455.1 Verrucomicrobiota bacterium | reverse complement strand
CTTCCTCGTGGACACCCGCAACCTCGGCGAGCAGGCCGAGCAGGAGTTCCTCGCCTTCACCCCGACCGACGACAACCGGAAATTCACCGAGCTCTATACGGTCCGCCGCCTCACCTCCTCCTTCGTCCCGCCCGACGCCGAGGTCTGCATCTCCACCATCCAGCGGGAGGCGAACACTGAACCTGCTCCAACCGCGACGGGCGACGACGAGGCGGATTTGTGATCCGCAGCCATAAATATCACGTTCAGCTTCAACATACCAGCACCATGCCAAAGAAGAAATCCCGCCCCGACGTGCACCATGTCACCGCTCACCTTGACGTGCTCGAACTCGCCCGCGCCGGCAGTGCGCTCAAGCTGAAGGTCTATCGCAGGGACAAGAAACTCGGCGAAATCATCGTCAGCCGCGGTTCGTTCACGTGGTATGGCCACAAGTGGAAGCGCCCGGTGGAGTGGAACTGGCACACCTTCGCCAAGCTGATGGATCGCGAGGCCGATCCGGGTTGAAGGACGCACACCTAGATACCGGACTTGTCGTCCCGGGTCGCCCTGTCATCCTGTAGGTCTCACCCGTCGCCATGTCCCGCTCGATTCCCGCCCTCGTTAATCCACCCTTGCTCGTCTGGGCGCGGGAAGAAGCGGGCTATGCGGTGGAGGCCGTGGCCGACTGGCTGAAGGTGCCGACGGACCTGTTGCGGGCTTGGGAAAACGGCACCGAGAAGCCCTCGGTGGCCAAGGCGCAGAGCCTGGCCAAATTTTACCACCGCCCGTTTGGCGTATTCTACCTGCCGCAGAAGCCCAACACGCCGTCGCTCGCGGCCGAATACCGCCGACTTCCCGGGGTGAAGCCCGGCCTGGAGTCACCCGAGCTGCGTCTGGCCCTGCGGTTGCTCTCCTGGCGACGGGACGCCGCCCTCGAGTTGAGCGAAACCCTAGGCATCCGGCTCGATGATTTCGCGGCGTCGCTGAAACTCACGGACGCGCCGGCCGCGGCGGGGGCGAAACTGCGCGCCCTGCTCGGTATCACCCCGCAGGAGCAGCTCGGGTGGCGCAACGAGTGGCAGGCCTGGCGGGCCTGGCGGACCGCGGTGGAGCAGGCGGGAGTGCTGGTCTTTCAGTTCCCCAAGGTGCCCCTCGACCAGGTTCGCGGGGTGTCGCTGCTGCGCTTTCCGCTCCCGGCCATCGGCATCAACAGCAAGGAGTCGGCCCCTGGTGCCCGGACGTTCACGCTGCTGCACGAACTGGTGCACCTCGCGCTGGCTGCCGGTCGCGAAGAACAAGTCGCACTGAGCGAACGACGTAACGACGCAGCCTGGGCTGAGGTCGAACGGTTTGCCGAAGAAACCGCGAGCGCCGTGCTCGTGCCGGCCGACCTGCTGCAAACCCAGCTGGCGACGTTCCGGGTGCCACAAGACGGCTGGGACGTGCCGCTCGTGCGTCGGCTGGCGACGCTCTTTCGCATCACGCCGCTGGCCATGGCCACGCGGCTGCGGGCGGAGGGCGCGCTGACTTGGTCCGGTTACGGCCGCTGGAAGGAAAGCTGGCTGGCTTATCTGTCCACGCTGGCCCTGCGGAGCGGGGGCTTTGCGTCACCGGTGGACAAGACCCTCGGCCGCGCGGGTCGTCCGTTGGTGAAACTCGTGCTGGAGGCGATGGATACCAACCAGATCACGGCGGTGGACGCCGCCCGTTATCTCGACCTCGGATTTCATCATTTTGACCAGCTGCGCACGGCGCTGCGCCCCGGGCCGAGCGTAGTCTCCGAACAGGCCGGTGAGGACGACGGCGACTGAGCTATCAACCCGGCCCGATGTATTCCCTCGACACGAGTTTCCTGATGGACTGGCAGGCGCGCTACTACCCGCTCGACCTGTTTCCGACCTTCAGCGCGCGGGTGGAGGAGTTGATCAAGGAGAAACGCTGCCACGCCGTCGAACTGGTGCGCGAGGAATTGGAGGCCGTGGGCACGCCTGATCTGAAAGCCTGGGCCGCCAACCATGCCAGCCTGTTTCTGCCTCTGAGTCCTGACATTCAAACCGAAGCCGCCACCATCGAGGCCCGCTATCCTGACCTGATGGATCCGAAGGGTATCCACGAATCGGCCGACGCCTACGCCATCGCCCTGGCCAAATTGAACGGCGGCATCGTCCTGACACAGGAAACGTCGGTGCATACCAAGCCGAACACGCGGCGCTCACATTTCATCCCCGACGTGTGTCAAGACCTCGGCGTGCCCTGCATCAACCTGCTCGGCCTGATGCGGCGGGAAGGCTGGAAACTGTGATGCCAGCCGTGCGGTTGCTGGACAGCGCCGTTGAGGTAATCGAGCGGAACGAGCGGGAGCTCGATGGGGCGTTGCGGCAGAGCGAGGCCCTGCGGCAGGCGATCCTCCCAAAAGCCTTCACCGGCCGCCTTGTCCCACAGGACCCCGCCGACGAACCCGCGTCCGCCCTCCTCGCCCGTTTGCGGGACATGACTGCCAATTATCCTGAGTCCGAACCTCTCGCGCTGGCGGCTGCCGAACCCCTGGTGGACCGCCCCAAGCCGGCGACGCGGGCAAACCAACGCCTCGCCTCCGGCACGAAAATCTAGTCCGCTTCCGTTTATGCCCAAGGCGTTCCCTGTCATCGTCCTGAAAAGCGATGATCCGGTGCTGACCGAACAACTCGGCAGCAAGCCGAAGTTTTGGTTCCGTCTGAAGGACGACGAACAGCGCTGGCTCTTCAAATTTGCCCGCGAGGGCACCGGCGAGCATTGGGCCGAAAAAATCGCGGGCGAGGTAGCGAGCTTGTTGGGTTTGCCCGCAGCCCGGGTCGAACTGGCCGATTTCATGGGCAAGCGGGGTTCGGCGTCCCGGTCCTTCGTGTTCAAGGAGCAGGGCTGGGATCTCGTGCACGGCGACGAACTGCTCGCCGGTCACGTCATCGGATACGACCGCGACAAGGTGTTCCGCCAATCCAGCCATTCGCTGAACAACATTGTAACCGCTCTCGGTAAGGTGTTCCCAGACCCAGAACTGCTGAAGCCCCAGCTTACCCGGATGGCCGGGTTTCTTGTATTGGATGCGCTTATCGGCAACACCGACCGGCATCACCAGAATTGGGGTGTGCTCCGCCGGGTGACCGGAGAGCTGCTGGTGGAGCACGAAGTGGCGCCGACCTTCGACCATGCCTCCTCTTTGGGGCGTAACGAGCCCGAGGACAACTTACTCAGGCGATTGAAGGACAACACGGTGCTCAACTATGCGCGAAAGGGCCGGGGTGGCATTTTCTGGAGCGCCGCCGACCCCAAGGGAGCCAATCCCCTCGATTTGGTGGAGCGGGCGGCGGTCAAATGGCCGGTCTACTTCCGGCCTTGGCTGCAAAAAGCAGGCGAACTGGACGCGGCGTCCTTTTTAAGCATCGTGAACCGGGTGCCGAAAGACTGGATGTCTGCGATCCAAAAAGATTTTTGCCTTCGTTTCCTTTCTCTGACTCTCTCCGAACTCAAGAAGCTCCCCCGATGAACTCGCTCTTCCTTGCATGGCAAGATGCTGGCAGCAGCCGGGCTTGGTTTCCGATTGGCCGGCTCGATGCAGACTTGGCCGCTCCTCGCTTCGTCTTTGGCTATACCCATGGCGCCGAGCGCGCCGCCAGTGAAGCCGGCTTGCGCCCGTTGGAGTCATTTCCCGATTTTGGCCGCACCTACGAGTCAAAGGAGCTGTTCCCGTTGTTTCGCAACCGGGTGATGGAGCGCTCGCGCCGCGACTTCAGAGAGTATCTGCGCCAGTTGGACCTGACTCCCGATCAGGCCAATGAGATCGCCATCCTATCCGTGACCGGGGGCGAGCGGCAGACCGACAACCTACAGGTCTTTCCCAAGATCGACCGACAGGAAGATGGCACCTTCCGCTGCCGGTTCTTTCTGCACGGCGTCCGACACACCCCCGACACGGCGCAAGACGCCATTACCCGCCTCAAGGCCGGGGATATCCTGCGGATCGCCATGGAGCTGAACAACCCGGCCACCCGACTGGCCCTACAGGTGGAGACGGATGACTATCACATGATCGGTTGGGCGCCGCGTTACCTGATCGACGACCTGAAGCAGGCCATTGATGACTCGCCGGATGCTGTCGTCGGCAAGGTGGTGCGGGTCAATCCGGCACCCGCTCCAACCAACCAACGAATCTTGGTGGAGCTTACGGGCCGCATCTCCGAGGGGCATTCCTTGATGTCGGGCTCGGATTTTCAGCTGATCGCACGCTGATCGTGCGCCTGCTGGACGAACAGTTCGAGGTGATCGAGCGGAACGAGAGGGAGATGGACGGGGCGTTGCGGCAGAGCGAGGCCCTGCGGCAGGCGATCCTCCAAAAAGCCTTCACCGGCCGCCTCGTCCCACAGGACCCCGCCGACGAACCCGCGTCCGTCCTCCTCGCCCGCCTTCGCGCCGAGCGATCCCGGACGAGGCATTGACTGCGGATTTCAAAGATGGGGCAACCAGAGCGTCGGCATCTGTGCCCAGATCATTCGCGAGAAACTTCCATTGCATGCATTGGCGCGGCGCGGTCCTGGACCGCGGAACGAAGGGGAGATGGCGAAGGCAAACTTGTCCCCGCAGTCCAAATCACGCCGCCTTCCCCTGGGCGTTCCGCTTTTCCCTTCGCGGGTGAGCGATTCGGGCATCGGCAGCCTGTGGTGAAAATCCCTTCCGCTACTATTGGCCAGCTTGACGGCAAGCTGGTTTGCTGGTTTGCTGGCCCAATGAAAACGACTTTGGACCTGCCAGATGACCTCGTCCGCGAACTCAAGCTCCGCAGCGTTCACGAGCGTCGCAAGTTGAAGGATGTGGCCGCTGCCGCTCTCCGGCGCGGCCTGCAAGCCGAGCCACCTGTCCCTGCCGCTAACGAGCCATTGCCGCCAGGACTGGAAATCAACGAACGCGGCTTTCCTGTCTTCAAATGCGGCCCGGATGCGCCCGCCAGCAAGATGACCGTTGAGGAACTGCTCGCACTGGAGCAGGAATCGTTACTTGAGGAGGACCTAAAGCGTGCCGGGATCGCTCGTTGACTCCTCCGTTTGGGTAGCCGCTGCGTTTCGGCGCCATCCGCACCATGTGTTCGTCCAGGATGAACTGGACCGGGCGACGGCAACCGCTCCCGCGGCATTTTGCCGCGCCACCCAGCAGAGTTTCCTGCGCCTCGTGTCCACGCCACAAGTCTCCCGGGCCTACCAACCTGAACCAGTGACGAACCGGGCCGCGTGGGTCGCCTACCAGACGCTGCTGTCCCGTCCGGGCTTCGTCTGTCTGGACGAGCCCCCCGGCACCGTCGCGCTCTGGCACCGTCTCGCCGTCCGCGACACCGCCTCGCCGAAGGTCTGGATGGACGCCTACCTCGCTGCCTTCGCCATCTCGGGCGGATTGGATTTCGTGACGCTGGATCGCGATTTCAAAACCTACGAGGTCCACGGGCTGAAGCTCCGCCTGCTCGGGCAACCGCCCACACCATGACCACCAACAGCATCATCTCCAAGGTCTGGTCCTTCTGCCACACACTCCGCGACGATGGCGTGGGCTACGGCGACTACCCGCTCGGCGCAAACCGGCCTTCACACGATCATATCGTGACCATCATCGAAATGACCGCCAACAGAAGCATTAATCGCGAATGTAGCGTTTATAGCGTTTAAATCCTTGAATTTTGCTGCTCCGTGACGATCTTAAGCACGTTATGCTCACCACCCGAAACAACCGCCTGGACCCGTCCCTGATCCCGGAGGAAGTGCTTGCCGAGTTGGCCAAGGCTTTCGCCAAGCCCGATCATGTCGCATTGATTGATGCGCAGGGCAACCGCACGCATCTGCCCGAAGCCTTGTTCGTCCACTTCGCGCGCATCGTCCGGCTCATGTCGGAGAAAAAGGCCGTCGTCATGGTGCCGGAGGACGAGGCTTTCACCACTCAGGCCGCCGCCAACTACCTCGGGGTCTCGCGCCAGCACCTGGTCGATCTGCTAGAGAAAAAGGAAATCCCTTACCACAAGGTCGGCACCCACCGCCGCGTTACGTTCAAAGACCTCCTCGTCTTCGAACGCCGCCGCGACAAAACCCGCCGTGAGGCCCTCGACAAACTCGCGGCCGACGTCGATGCCGCCGGCCTCTACGATTCCGACTACGCCGGCGAGCAATGAGGGCGGACTACCGGATATTTCTCGATGCCTGCGTGCTCGCCAACTTCGGCGTGTGCGACCTTCTGCTGAGATTGTCCGAACGTCCGCGCCTGATCGTCCCGCACTGGTCGGCCGAAGTGCTGGCCGAGACCCGCCGCACCCAGATCGAAAAACTCGGCTGGTCGGCGGAATCGGCCGATTCGTTTCAAGCCCAGTCTCGCATCGCGTTTCCCGATGCCGAAGTGACCGGCTACGAAAATCTGGTGCCCGCTGTCGGCAACGATCCCAAGGACCGGCACGTCCTCGCCGCCGCCATCCGGGGTAATTGCCCTCTCATCCTCACCTTTAATCTGAAGCACTTCCCCGCCGAAGTGCTGGCGCCTTGGAACATCTGCGCCAGACACCCGCAGGATTACCTGCTCATTCTCTACGAAATGGAGCGGCAACAGGTGACGGCCGTGCTCGGCGAGATCGCCGGCAAACGAAAGATCGAGGTGCAGGACGTGTTGATCCGCCTCGGCAAAACTCTCCCGGCTTTCGCGCAACGACTGCTCGACGACCTCGGCTGACTTTCCGACGCATGACCACCAACAGCATCATCTCCAAGGTCTGGTCCTTCTGCCACACACTCCGCGACGATGGCGTGGGCTACGGCGACTACCTGGAGCAGCTCACCTACCTCATCTTCCTCAAGATGGCGGACGAATACTCCCGCCCGCCGCACTCGCGGAAGGTCGGCGTGCCCGCGCGGTTCGCGTGGCCGGTCATGCGTCCACTCAAGGGCGCGGAACTCGAGGTGCACTACGTCGAGGCGCTGCGCGAGCTGGGCCAACAGAAGGGCATGCTTGGCCAGATCTTCACCAAGGCGCAGAACAAGATCCAGGACCCGGCCAAGCTCGCCCGGCTGATCGAGATGGTGGATGACGTCACGTGGACCACCCTCGACGCCGACACCAAGGGCGACATCTACGAAGGCATCCTCGAAAAGAACGCAGAGGACACCAAATCCGGCGCCGGGCAATACTTCACGCCCCGCGCCCTCATCAAGGCGATGGTTGCCTGCGTCGCCCCCGAGGCCGGCAAAACCATCGCGGATCCCGCCTGCGGCACGGGTGGCTTCTTCCTCGCCGCCTACGACTACCTCGTGAAGCAGCGCACGCTCACGCCGGCACAGAAGCGTTTCCTCAAGAACGAGACCTTCCACGGCAACGAAATCGTCGCCGGCACGCGCCGCCTGTGCCTGATGAACCTCTTCCTCCACGGCATCGGCGAGATCGAGGGCGACAGCACCATCGCCTCGACCGACGCGCTCGTCGCCGCGCCGTCCGAGACTTTCGACTACGTGCTCGCCAACCCGCCCTTCGGCAAGAAGAGCTCGATGACCTTCACCAACGAGGAGGGCGAGCAGGAGAAGGAGGACCTCGTCTATAACCGGCAGGACTTCTGGGCCACGACCTCCAACAAGCAGCTCAACTTCCTCCAGCACATCCGCTCCCTGCTCAAGACCACCGGTCGCGCCGCCGTGGTCTTGCCCGACAACGTCCTCTTCGAAGGCGGCGCCGGCGAGACCGTGCGTCGGAAGCTCATGGAGACGGCGGAACTGCACACCATCCTGCGCCTGCCGACCGGCATCTTCTACGCCAACGGCGTGAAGGCCAACGTGCTCTTCTTCGACAACCACCCCGCGAGCAAGGAAACCGCCACGAAGGACGTCTGGTATTTCGACTACCGCACCAACATCCACCACACGCTGAAACGAAAACCGCTGCGATTCGAGGATCTCGCGGACTTCATCACCTGCTACAACCCGGAGAACCGCCACAAGCGGAAGGAAACCTGGCACGCGACCCAGAACCCGGATGGACGCTGGCGCAAATTCACCCACGCCGAGCTGGTGGCCCGCGACAAGACCAGCCTCGACCTGTTCTGGCTGAAGGATGACAGTCTCAGCAGCCTCGACAATCTTCCTGAACCCGCCGTCCTGGCCGAGGAGATCATCGAAAACATCGAGTCGGGTCTCGCCAACTTTCGCGCCGTCGCTGCCGCGCTGCGGAGAACGGGAGAGTAGCTTTCAGCGCTGCTTTGTCAGACATCAGCTGCCGATCTCTCAGTCCTTCCGCTCCGTGTCGATCCAGAGGGTGACGGGGCCGTCGTTGATCAGGGAGACCTCCATGTGGGCGCCAAACTCGCCGCAGGCCACGGGGCGGGCTGCCGCTTGGGATAGCTGGGACAGGAATGTCTCGTAGAGTTTTCGCCCGAGGGCTGGCGGGGCGGCGTCGTTGAAGGACGGACGGGTTCCCTTGCGGGTGCTGGCGTAGAGCGTGAATTGGCTCACTACGAGGAGGCCGCGGTCCGCATCGATTACCGAGCAGTTCATCTGCCCGGCTGCATCCGGGAAAATGCGCAGGGTGGCGATCTTCCGGGCCAGCCATTCTCCGTCGGATTCGGTATCCCGTGGGCCGACGCCGAGAAGGATCAGCAAACCTCCCTGGGAAATCTCGCCGGTTGTGCGGCCATCGACCGTCACTCGGGCGGAGGAAACACGTTGTATGACGGCGCGCATGGATTGGAAGAAAAGGGTTCTGCCGCGCCGTCCGCAGTCATGATGCTGTCTGCCCTGGGCTGCTCGCGATGCGCGGACGCCGCTGAGACTAAACGGCGTGGCGGTCGACAAACACCCGAACCTGGGCGGTGTCCGCGGGAAGAAGGGTTTTCACAAGCGGACGCGATTTGAGGGCTTCCAGGCTTGGGTGCGTTGCTTCGATGCCGATCGCTGAGCGGATGGTTTCGGGAAACTTCGCGGGGCTCGCAGTGGAAAGCACGACGCTCGGACGATCTGTGGCGATATCCTTGAAGCCACAGGCGGTGTGGGGATCGACGATGTAGTTGAAACGCCGATATACGTCCCGGATGATTTGGGCAATTTCGGCGTCGGTGCAGCGCGAAGCGGTGAACGTATCGCGATCGAAATTCTCGAACCGATGATGACCCGAGGTCTTGAAGGCATGCATGATTTCGCGAACACGGGCGGGGTCGCGGCCGGCCTGATAGTAGAGGAAGCGTTCGAAGTTCGATGAGACCTGGATGTCCATCGACGGGGCAAGGCTCGGTGACACATCGGTGACCCTGTAGTCGCCGGTGGTGAAGAGGCGGTAAAGGATGTCGTTCTGGTTTGTCGCGACCCGAAACCCGCGCAGGGGCACGCCCATCTTTTGCAGCATCCAGCCGGCGAGAACATTGCCGAAATTGCCGGTGGGAACCACAAACTCCGCTTCTGCCTGCACGCGGGCCGGGAGCCTGAGCCATGCGTGGAGATAGTAGACGCATTGCGCGAGAATCCTGGCGAGATTGATGGAGTTGACGGCGGAAAGGCGGTGGCGAAGCCGGAATGCCTGGTCGCCCAGCAGCTCTTTCACGATGGCCTGGGCATCGTCGAAGGTGCCCTGGATTGCGATGGCGTGCACGTTGCTGGCCCCGGTGCAGGCCATCTGCCTCTCCTGAAGCGGGGAAGTACGTCCCTCCGGGTAGAGGATGAATATCGCTGTGCCGGGTTTTCCGAGCAGGCCGTGGATCGCCGCGGATCCGGTGTCACCGGAGGTCGCACCCAGCACATTGATGCTCTGCCCGCGGTCGCGACATTGCTGCTCGTACAGGTTGCCCAGCAATTGAAGGGCGAAATCCTTGAAGGCCAGGGTCGGGCCGTGGAAGAGTTCGAGGACCAACAAGTCGTCATTCAGCCGCACGAGCGGAGCGATGTCGGGATGGGTGAATTTTGAATAGCTCCGGCTGATGATCGACTGCAGTGTCCCCTCCGGAATGTCGGTGGCGAAATGACGCAGGAACTCGAAACAGAGGGCAGGGTAGTCGAGTTTCGACCAAGCCCTGATGTCTGCCGCAGTGAATTGCGGCAGGGATTCAGGCACGAAGAGCCCGCCATCCGGCGCTAGGCCGGTGGCGACGGCGTCACTGAAGCCGAGCGAAGGAGCTTGTCCGCGTGTGGAGACGTAGCGCACGGTGGAAAACGCCGAAGGACGAGTGACGGGCGGCGCAGGGAACGCGGCAACCGCGGCAGCGGGTCAGTGGTTGTCTAGGCCGAATGCGGTGTGGGCCACGCGCGCGGCATCGTCAGCACGCGCCTGATCAATGACGACCGAGATCTTGATCTCCGAGGTGCTGATCAGCTCGATGTTGATGCCGGCATCGGCGAGCGACTGGAACAGCGTGGCTGCGACCCCGCTGTGCGTCTTCATGCCAACGCCGACGACGGAGAGCTTTGCGATGTTGTCGAGGATCGTGACGCTGCCACCCCCGATCGCAGCCAGGATGGGCTCGAGCGCGCGCTGCGCCTTGTGCGTATCGGTGCGCGGAACCGTGAAGGTGAGGTTGGCGACGCCCTGGCGTCCGATGTTCTGGACTATCATGTCGACCAGGACGGAGGCGTCCGCAAGTGCGCGGAAAACTCGTGCCGCGGATCCTGGCTTGTCCAGGATGTTGCTGACGACGACCTTGGCCTGGTCCTTGTCGACGGCCACGCCGCGAACAACGACACGTTCCATATAAGCGACTTCTTCTTTCACGATGGTACCCGGGTTGTGGTTAAAGGAGGAGCGGACTTCGAAGACGACACCGAACTTCTTGGCAAATTCTACGCTGCGCGACTGCATGACCTTGCTGCCGCTGGACGCGAGTTCGAGCATTTCGTCATAGGAGATTTCCTCGATCTTGCGCGCGGTTTTCACGACGCGCGGGTCGGCGGTGTAGACGCCGTCGACGTCGGTGTAGATCTCGCACTTGTCGGCCTTGAGCGCGGCTGCAAGTGCGATTGCGGTGAGATCGGAACCGCCGCGTCCAAGTGTGGTCACCTGACCGTCGTCGTTGATTCCCTGGAAACCCGCGACGATGACCACGCGGCCTGCCTTGAGATCCTTCTCGACCGACTGCGGATTGATCGTCCGGATCTTCGCCTTGGTGTGCACCTTGTCGGTGAAGATTCCCGCCTGCGCGCCGGTGTAGCTCACGGCATCGACACCAACGCCGTGCAGTGCGATGGCGGTGAGCGCGATTGTTTCCTGTTCGCCGACGGCAAGCAGTTGGTCCAGTTCCCGGTCGGCTGGGGTCGGCGTCAGGGCTTTTGCCCGGGCGATCAGTTCGTTGGTGACACCTGCGCGGGCGGAAACCACGACGACGAGTTCGTTGCCGTCGTCGCGCGACGCCTTGACGCGCTCGGCGACCTTCTTGATGCGTTCGACGTCACCGACGGAGGTGCCGCCATACTTTTGTACAATTCGGGCCATGGATGATGCGTTGGACGGAAGGAAGGGATGTCTGGAAGTTACTCGGAGAAGTCCGCGATTCGGAGGAGCAGCGGTTTTTCCAACACGCTCTTTAGACGTGCGACTGCCGCGAGCGTGGAGCGCATGGCTTTCTCATTGCTCTCGTGTGTGGTGAGAATCAGCGAGGCGGCGCCGGGACGGTCGGCGGTGGTCTGAATGACGCTTTCAATGCTGACCGCATGTTTGGCCATCACCGTGGCAATCTGTGCAAGCACGCCGGGGCGATCCTTCACTGTCGTCCGCAAGTAATACCTTCCTCCGATATGATCGAGCGGAGCGATCTTCACCGCGGGCAGGGGCGGGCGGTTGAGTTCGCTTGCAGCGTGAGGTGTTTCCTGGGGGCTCAGACTGCGACCCGTTTTGAGCAGGGCAACGGCGTCCGCGATGTCGCTGATCACGGAGCTCGCCGTGGCATCCTGACCGGCGCCACGTCCGATGTAGGTGGTCGTGCCGACGACGTCGCCCACGACCGCAATGCCGTTAAAGACGCCGTTCACGTTTGCAAGAACGCGGTCGCGCGGGACGAGTGTTGGGTGCACTCGGACAAAGAGTTCGTTGTTTTCGAAATCTCGGCTGATGATCGCGAGCAGCTTGATCCCGTAGCCGAGCGTTGCGGCGTGCTTCAGGTCGGCCTGGGTGATGTGCGTGATGCCTTCAACGATCATCTGGGGCGTCTTTACCCAGGTGCCGTGCGCGAGATAGGCGAGAATGGCGGCCTTGTGGGCGGTGTCCCATCCCTCGACATCGAGCGATTCATCCGCCTCGGCGTAGCCCAGGCGTTTCGCGTCCGCGAGAATCTCAGGATAGCCCGCTCCCTCCGCCGCCATGCGGGTGAGGATGTAATTGCAGGTACCGTTGAGGATCCCGCAGATGAGTGAAAACCGGTTGGCAACGAGGCCCTCGCGGATGGCCTTGATGATCGGGATGCCGCCGGCGACCGAGGCCTCGAAGAAGAAATGTCCCCCGCCTTTTTTTGCGGCGTTGAAAATGGCCGGTCCATGCTCGCAGAGCAGCGCCTTGTTCGCCGAAACGACGACCTTGCCGAGCTTGAGCGCGGTGAGTGTGATCTGGCGCGCGAGCGTCGTGCCACCGATCAGTTCGCAGACGATGTCGATGGACGGGTCCGTCGCGATTTCCATCGGATCGGTGACGAGCCTTGAAGACGGCACCGTGACACTGCGCGCCTTCTTGAGATCGCGTACGGAGGCCTTGGCGAGCTCGAGCCGGACGCCGAGTCGCGTGCCCAGTTCATTCCGGTTGGCCGAAAGGTGTTTCCATACGCCCTGGCCGACAGTGCCAAGTCCGCAGATGCCGATTCGAAATGTGCGAGTGGACATGAAAGATTGTAGTCAGGCTGGTGGGTTTGAGAATGGCGCGGAGGTTCAGCCGCCCCGGGGCTTGCGTTCGAATCTTGATTCCGTGCCCTTGAACAAACGCACGAGATTTGTCCTATGGCGGACGATGACAAAAAGGGCGACCGCGGCCGAAAGTGAGAGCAGGATCGCGGGGGCGTGCAGCACAAGGGCCGTGGTGGGCAGCGACAGGCCGGCAAGCATGGAGGCCAGGGAAACGTAGCGGGTTGTGTAGAAGATCAGCGTCCACACGGCTATGCCGAAAACGAGGCCGATGGGAAAGAGCACCGCGAATCCACCGACGGAGGTCGCGACGCCCTTGCCGCCCCGCATGCGCGTGAAAAATGAAAAACTGTGCCCAATGAGCGCACCCGCAAGACCCGCAACCGCGGACTCGAGGGCATGGGGCGCAAAGAAGGGGCTGCCCAGTCCGCGGCCCGCCACGAGTGGCCAGCCCGCTGCCGCCGCTCCCTTGAGGGCATCGAGGAGGAACACCAGGTTGCCGGCCTTGCTGCCGAGGACGCGGCGCACGTTGGTGGCGCCGGGGTTCTTGCTCCCGTGCTGGAAAATGTCGATGCCGTGCGCGCGGCTGACCCAGTACCCGAACGCGAGCGCGCCGAGACCGTATCCGACAATTCCAGAGATGAGCACGGGAAGCAGCATGTAGCGATGCCTGGAAGAGTGGTCAGAGCTCGACGTACTTCGCGAGAGCGATGTTGGCGTTGCCCTTCAATTCCTTTCGCACCGCATCGCTCGGCTCGTTGTCGAGATTGATCACGATCAGGGCGTTCTGTCCGGGTGTCTGGCGGCTGAGGGACATGTTGGCGATGTTGACGCCATCCTTGCCCAGAAGCATGCCGATGTAACCGATCATTCCCGGCTGGTCCTTGTTCTCGATCATCAGGAGCTTGCCGGAAGCCTCCACCTCCACCTCGCGCCCATTGATGGCGACGATGCGCGGTTTGGCGGCCTTGGTGAACAGGGTGCCGGTGACGGACCGGATGGTGCCATCGGCGGCGATTGCCTCGACCCCCAGCAGTTCCGTGTAGTCGATGTTTTCCGTCGATCTCAGGACATCGCACCTCACCCCGAGGCGTTCGAGGACGACGGGGGCATTGACGAAATTGACGTTGTCGCCGCTGATGCGCCGCAGGTAGCCGCGCTCGATCGCACGCGTGATCGAATTCGTGTCCAGGTCGAGCACACGGCCCCAGTACGTGATGCGCAGCGATGAAACTTGCGTGGGGGCGATCTGCTGAACAAGCGTGCCGAGCTTGGCGCCGAGATCGAGGTAGGGTCCGAGCACCTTTACCGCGGCGGCATCGATCGACGGCATATTGACGGCATTGCGAATGATTCCGCCGCGGAGCACGTCGGCGATCTGCTCTGCGACTTCAATGCCGACGCTTTCCTGCGCCTCGGCAGTGGACGCGCCGAGGTGGGGCGTCAGCACGACATTGGGCATCTGCCGGAGTTCGCTGTCCTTCGCGAGCGGTTCGTCCTCGAAAACGTCGAGACCCGCGGCGGCGACCCTTCCTGATTTCAGGGCCGCGATGAGGGCGCTTTCCTTGATGATTCCGCCGCGTGCGCAATTGAAGATCCTCAGGCCCTTCTTTGCCTTTTCGAAGGCGGCCTCGTCGATCATGTAGTGGGTGTCATCGGTCAACGGCATGTGCACCGTGATGTAGTCCGATTGTGCGAGAAGTTCGTCGAGCGAGGCGGGCTCCACCTGCATCGCCTTTGCGCGGCTGGGCGCAAGGTAGGGATCGTAGGCAAGCACCCGCATGCCGAAGCCCTGGGCGCGCTTGGCGACCTCGCCGCCGATGCGACCGAGTCCCACGATGCCGAGAGTTTTTTTGAAGAGTTCGATGCCGCTGAAACTCTTGCGATCCCACTGGCCGGCTTTCATGGAAGCCGCCGCCTGAGGAACCGGACGCGCGCCACACAGGAGGTGGGTGAAGGTCAGTTCCGCGGTGGCAACCGTATTGCCCGATGGCGTGTTCATGACGATCACGCCGCGCTCGGTTGCGGCTTCGACGTCGACATTGTCAACCCCGACTCCGGCGCGTCCTACGACTTTGAGTTTGGGCGCAGCGGCAAGGACCGCGGCGGTGATCTTTGTCTCCGACCGCACGGCGATGGCCTGCACGTCCCGGACAAGCTCCAGAATCTTTTCAGGAGAGGATCCGTATGCCTCGATCACTTCGAAGCCCGGCTGCTGGCGCAGGTAGGCGACTCCCTTGGGTGATATCTTGTCGGCGACGAGGATTTTCATACAGGCAAAAGCGCACAAGCGAATCCTGTCTGGACGGTGCCTAGCAAGGAAAAGGTTCAGTCCGGCTGGATTTATTGCGATTCGCTGGAGAATTCAATCGGATTGGAATATGATGGCCAATCGGGGAGAGGCAGGGCGCCCACCGGTGTAGTGATGGAATCATTTCTGCTGAGATGCGGTCGGCGCTTCTCGCGAACCTGCTGCTGCAGGGAATCGCGCTCGCCGATTGCGTCCAGATGCGGCAGGCATAGGCATGGAAGAATCAAGGCTGGTCCGGCAGGTTCGCTTCATTGTCGAAGTCGACAAATTGAAGGAGATTTTTCGTCAAACGCAGCTGATCGGTAGCAGACGTGCGGAGAATGATGCCGAACACTCGTGGCATCTGTGCCTGATTGCCGTGGTGCTTGCGGAGCATGCGGCGGATCCCGGTCTGGATATCCTGCGGGTGCTGAAGATGCTGATCATCCATGATCTGGTGGAGATCGATGCGGGCGACACGTTTGCGTACGACACGGTCCGCATGGCGGATCAGCACGAGCGGGAAGCCCGAGCCGCGGACAGGATTTTTGGGCTG
This sequence comes from Verrucomicrobiota bacterium, assembly GCA_963205455.1. Taxonomy (GTDB): domain Bacteria; phylum Verrucomicrobiota; class Verrucomicrobiia; order Opitutales; family Opitutaceae; genus UBA6669. The sequence goes on along the minus strand of CAUJJL010000166.1, from coordinate 9,482 downwards.
CTGCCGGATGATCAGCGCGATGAGATGCGCGCCTTGTGGGAGGAGTTTGAAGGGAAAGTCACCCCTGAGGCCAAATTTGCGACCGCGGTGGATCGTTTTCAACCCATGTTGCTCAATGTGCGCACACAGGGAGCGGCCTGGAATCGCCACGGAGTCACCCGCGATCGCGTGCTTGCCCGCAATGCGCACATCAAGCACGGATCGCCTGCACTCTGGGAGTTTTCCACGGCGATGATCGAGGAGGCCGTTGCCCGCGGCGAACTGGCCACATAGGAGACGTTCAGGTGAAAGGCGCGCTGCTCGCGCCTGGCATCTTGCGCCACCGGGTCCATCAGCAAGAACTGATCGAATAGAAACACCACCCCAGTTCCGCTCGAATCCATGGACTCTCCTAGCCCTAGTCAAGATCTGGCGTCACGGCTGTCCAGTTAAGGGCGTTTGAGGATAATGGAAGCTGTTAATTGATAGTACTAAAAGAAACTCCAGTGGTGTCCGCGATTTGGATTGGAAGTTCGGTTATGCGGTGGATTGGTGCGTGGTATGAATCCCGGGCCAACCGTCTTCTCGCAGATCCTTGCAGGCATAGATCATAGGGAAGTCTCTCGTTCTGCGGCAGCTTTTCCGATGCCGCGAGCTTCTCGGGCGCTGAGTGTTTACGATCATTTCGCCGCGATGGTCTTTGCCCAGCTGACCTATCGGGAGAGCCTGCGGGGCATCGAGACGTGCCTGAGTGCGCGCCCGGCGCTCGCCTACCGCATGGGGTTTCGTGGCCGGATCACTCGGACCAATCTGGCCTACGCCAATGATCATCGCGACTGGCGCGTCTTCTCCGCGATCACCGCCGTGCTGATGCGACGGGCCCAGAGACTTTTTGAGGATGCGCCGCCGCAGCTCGGATTGGAAGCGGACCTGTTTGCTCTGGACGCCACCGTGATCGAATTGAGCATGGCTTTGTTTCCGTGGGCTCGCTGGAAGAAAACCTTGGCTTCGGTGAAGCTCAACGTGTTGCTCGACTTGCGCGGGGACATCCCCGTTTTTGCCAGCCTGCACGAGGGAAAACGGCACGAGGTCGCGGTGCTGGACGAACTGCCGGTGCAACCTGGAAACTACTATGTGATGGACCGTGGCTACCTGGATTTTTCGCGACTATATCGCCTGCACGACGCTGGAGCCTTTTTTGTCACGCGTCTCAAATCGAACACTTCGTTCTACGTGGCTGCCAGCCGACCGGTCCCCGCAGACACCGGCCTGCGTTGCGACCAGACCATCAAACTCAACTCCCATGTCGGTCGACGGGACTATCCTGACCAGCTCCGCCGGATCAGTTTTGAGGACCCGCAGACCGGCCACGTGCTTGTCTTTGTCACCAACCAGTTCGCTTTGCCTGCGCCGATCATCGCCGAGATCTATCGGCGGCGTTGGGCCATCGAACTGTCCTTTCGCTGGATCAAACAGCACCTGCGGCTGCGGGGCTTTTACAGCACTTCCAGCAATGGTGTGCGGGTTCAAATTTGGTCGGCGATCAGCGCCTACTTGCTCGTCGCCATCGCAAAAGGACGGCTACATCTGCCGCAGTCACTCTGGGAAATTTTGCAAATAGTGAGTATCGCTTCGATGGAGCAAATTTTTCTGCCAGAGCTACTTGCAACTATTGATACAAGGATCGCACATGTTGATCTTCCTAAACAACTGGAGATCAACTACTCATAACTGGACAGCCGTGATCTGGCGTCTTCGATTGGGCATTCCATAGGATGTTTCCGCTGCATGACATATTGAATCAAAACGATTCATGGCAACAACTCCATCTGATGGTTCGAAGTTCATCAAACAATCGATTGCTCTAAAACATGACTATCTATGCGAATAAACATTTCAATTGACGCACTGCGGTGCACAAATTCCGTGAGGCGAGTTTCTCATGAATATTCCCCGCATCTACCTAGCCCTTGTGCCGCTTGCCGCACCGCTTCTGTCAATGGCGCAGCCCTCCGTACCTCCGGTAGCCCGATCGACCGAAGATGTCATCCAGCTCGAATCATTTACTGTCACGGGATCCAACATTCGGAGGGTGGATGCAGAGACGGCTGTTCCAGTGACGATCGTGGATGCGGCCGACCTTGATGCGAGGGGTGCCTCGACGATGGCAGATTTCATTGAGACGCTTGGAATAGCAGAGATATCCGGAGTGACGGAAATTGCGTCTGGTGCGCAGGCCGCAAAAGGGGATGCCTCATTGGTCGATTTGCGGGGGTTGGGCACCGGAAGTACCCTCGTCCTTCTCAATGGGCGGCGACTGGCACCTCATGCGATTTCCATGGCAGAGAATGGAGTTCCATCTCTTGCCCCCAACATAAACGCGATTCCGCGTTCATTGATCAGCCGGGTAGAGATATTGCGAGATGGCGCATCCGCCATATATGGAGCCGATGCTGCCGCAGGTGTCCTGAATAATATAGTGTCGCGAACAGCCATTGGACGGGGTGTGTCCGTCCGACTTTCAGATACGCAGCATGGAGGAGCGGGTGAAGTTAGCGTCAGTGCCTATGACAGCTTCAGCAGGGCAGGTACGCACATTGCGTTGTCATTTGATCACTTTCGTCGCGATGGACTCGCTGCAGATGATCGCAAGTTCTCGAAGCAGGATGATATGCGAATTAACAGGAATCTTCCGGCGCCGTGGGATGGGCTTCCCGTTGTTGTTACAAACGCAAACGGTACCACCAGTACGGTTCGGGACAATGACTTCGCAAATACAAACAACATCAATCAATGGGCCCAATGGCAGCGTGGCTTCATTCAGTCCGACTACCTGACCTTCGTTGGCTCAAGGCCAACCGGCAATGTGGGAATCACAACGAGTGCCACTCCACCGGCCGGTGTGGCAACCATGTCCGCTGCTGGAATCTTTTATCTGGTTCCGACGGCGGATGGAGGTGTAAACTTCAAGCAAACCGCCCCATCTAAGAATATCGATAGCCCGGAGAATATCACCTACAACAACAAGAATCGCTGGCGTATGCTGATTCCCGGCACGGAGCGTACGCAACTTGCCGCGTTTGTGGATCGCCCACTCAAAAACAACATGTCATTGTTTGGTGACCTATTGCTTTACCATGCGCACAGCACTGGTCGTCGCCCTGGGATAGACTATAAGCATCCAGCCGATCCGGGGTTGTATATTCCAGCCAATAATCCATACAATCCGTTTGGAGTACGTTTTTATCACCCGACCGGTGCACCAAATTCGGATGGGAGCCAGCGTCTTGTCGGCACTCCCGCGGACGTCTTAATCCTGGGAGGAGTGTCGAACGGGGCGAATACCGATCCCTACACCGGGATGCGTCCTCGAACATTTGATGTCAATAGTTATTCATGGCGGGCGCTCGCTGGAATAAGAGGAACGTTTGGTCATGGATGGGAATGGGAGTCCGGAATAATGGCCGCAGGATCTTATACCAAGGAACTTGAGCACAACATGCTTAAAGAGTCGCTCCTGCGGAAGGCTTTGCTTCGTACGGACGCATTGGCTTTGAATCCCTTCCCTGTACTGTTCAAGATAGCGAATAATCAGATTGTTGTCGATAAGATGTATACTAATCCAACCTCAGTGCTTGAACCGCTATTTGTGGACGAGGATCGGATGGGGCATGCCAGCGTATTTGTATGGGATGCGAAGGCGAATGGCCGCCTTTGGAGACTCTTTCGTGGTGGGGAAATTGGCGTAGCGGCTGGGGCGGAGGTTCGGTATGAAACGTATTCGGACAAGAGGAGTGAATATGTTGGAATGAATCCGCCAGGATCGGACAGCCAATATCCGTTTCTCCGAGACAATGACAACGACATTGTGAACCTTAGCGCGAATGTGCCCATTGAGGCGAAACAATGGGTTTACGCCACGTATGCGGAAGTCTCCCTTCCTTTTGTGGTTCGTGAAAACAAGGTTCCGCTTGTTCAGGCATTGGACCTTACAGTGGCGGCTCGCTACGAGAATTTTTCGATCTTCGGCAATACAACAAAACCAAAGGCCAGCATGGTTTGGACTCCGGTTGATTGGTTGAAGCTTCGAGGCTCCTATGCCGAGTCTTTTCGAGCGCCAAACTTGGTGCAGACAAATACAGCAGCCTTGTCACGCCGGATTGATGCTGATGACCCATATCGCTTAGAAGTTACCAAGTCACCCTTTGATGATACACAGCGGCGTTTGACATTTCGGCGAGGCAATGACGCGTTGGATCCCGAGGAGGCTCGTTCATGGGTAACTGGCGTGGTTATTGATGTGCCCCGAATGAAGGGAATGTCCATCACTTTTGATTACTTCAAGATTGAGCAGGACAATGTGATTGAGAATATGGGTGCGCAGAACGTGTTGGACCTAGATGAAACGCTTCTTCTGTTGGAGACACAGAAGAGGATCGCTGCAGGTACTCCGGTTAGTCAGATTGATCTCGGATCCGGTACTCCGGGCTATGTAGGAAGCGCAAAGGTTACCCGCCTTCCGGTAAGTTCTGAGGATCTTGCTGCGTTTGCGGCTTATAACGCGAACCCTGCCAATACGGTCAAACGGGCCGCGGTGGGGCAGTTCGTGAGCCTGGTGGACGATTACGTTAACCTCAGTGGTCGTCGAATTCAGGGGTACGATATCGGCCTCCAATATCGATTTCCGGCAACATCATTTGGACGATTCAACATTCGGGCTGATTCAACCCACTACGTGATGCGCACTTCGCAGGGCGATCCTGATGCCCCTTGGATTAATGAGCTAGGGAGGAACGGTCGAACAAAGTGGCGTGCCTCAGCCAGCCTTAGCTGGCGCCTTTCGCAATGGTCCGCCGGCTGGTTCACCTCCTACTATGGCGGATTTTTAGATTCATCTGCTGCAACAACCGAGGCGGTGTACAATGCGCTGGGCGCTCCGGACTATATAAGAGTAGTTGATACCAATGGCGTCTTGCAATATTTTTATAGTGTCAAGCCATACTTACAGCACAACGCGTGGATCGGCTATAACTTCAAGAACTCGGGGAGCCGTTGGCTCAGGGATATCAGTGTGCGGGTCGGGGTGAACAATGTTTTAGATGTTTGGCCTCCGCTTGCTGATGAAGATTATGGCTATTTTACCGGATCAGCGAATCCGAGAGGCCGTCAGTTCAGTCTGGAAATTACACAAAAATTTTGAGCCACACTGTCAAAAAATGCTCCTGAAACCGATACGGACTGTGCTGGAGATGGAGCACGCGTATCAGCTGAGGCAGAAAACTGTATGATGATCCGAGACGAGTCCCTTGCCAGGTTGCGGGATGCTGCCGAGCCATTTGATGTGCTTATTGTCGGTGGAGGCGCCACTGGGCTTGGCGCCGCAGTGGATGCAAGCGGAAGGGGCTATCGGGTTGCATTGGTGGAGCAGGCTGATTTTGCGGCGGGTACATCAAGCTGTTCAACCAAACTTGTACATGGAGGCGTAAGGTATCTGCGGCAGGGGAATATCTCGCTTGTCCGGTCCGCACTCAGGGAGCGGGCTCTCTTGCTGAAGAATGCGCCTCACCTCGCCTCGTCGCTAAGATTTGTCATTCCGTGCTATTCATACTGGGAAATTTTGTACTATCGATTTGGCCTGGGACTTTACGATCGCCTATCGGGTTCCTTATCTCTTGGTCGTTCACGAGTGTTGACCCGCGAGGAAACCATCGAATGTCTCCCCACGATCGAAACAGCCAGGCTGTGTGGAGGGGTTGTTTATTACGACGGCCAATTCGATGACTCAAGACTTGCAATGACATTGGCCCAAACAGCCTCCGAACAAGGTGCCTGTTTGATCAACTATTGCCGATGCATAGGACTGCTGAAGGAAGCAGGGCGAGTCTCCGGCGTGCTGCTTCGTGACTTGGAGGGCGGAACTGAATTTGGAGTTCGGGCGAAAGCTGTAGTGAATGCGACCGGTATATTTGTCGATACCATGCGGTCGTTTGAGGAACCGTCCAGCAAGTCTCTTGTAAGCGCTAGTCAGGGAGTCCACCTTGTCCTGCCTAGGCGCTTCCTTCCTGGCGGGGCAGCTCTAATGATTCCGCGAACTGAGGATGGGCGTGTGCTTTTCGCAATTCCGTGGAAGGATCGCGTGGTTGTTGGGACTACGGACACTGCGGGGGTCCTGCCGACAATGACTCCGCGCGCTCAAGAAGCAGAGATCGAATTCCTGCTTACGCATTTGGGAAAATACTTGGCGCATGCGCCGGTCGAATCCGACGTGCTGAGCCTGTTTGCTGGCCTACGCCCGCTGGTGGCGCAGGATGGCGAATCGACAGCGTCTCTATCCAGGGCTCATACGATCATGGTTTCAAAGGGAAAACTCTTAACAGTTACCGGCGGAAAATGGACTACCTATAGGAAAATGGCTGAAGAGGTTATCGACACTGTTGAGAAGATAGCAGGACTTCCGCACCGGCGATGTCCAACAGAGAATCTCGCATTACATGGTACAATTCCGGTATCGCGGATCGCTGATCCGTTGCTAAAAGTATATGGCTCTGATGCAGGGAGAATACTCGAGATTGCCGAATACAACGAAGAGGGCGAAGAGTTGCTGCATCGGGATCTGCCTTATATCAAGGCTGAGGTAATCTGGCATGTGCGGTATGAAATGGCAAGGACAGTTGAGGATGTCCTTGCGCGCCGCACGCGGGCGCTCGTGCTTGATGCAGGAGCTGCAATTGCATCCGCTCAGACAGTGGCTGGGATTATTGCTAAAGAGCTCCAACGTGATTCAGGCTGGATAGAGCAACAAGTGCGGCAATTCAATGCCTATGCGGCAAATTGGCTCATGCCAAAAAGATTGGCACCGGAATTGGTTGAGAGATGAAAACGTGTGATATCTTTCCCTTGTGCTGCGTTCAAAAGAACATGCGATGAATATCGTCATCATGTAATGTGACGTCAAAAGTGCAATGCATTTCCGCTTCTCTTGAAGCTGGAGTTTCTAAACCGCGTTATAGGACAATTGGAATACAAAGCATTATGTACAAAAGACTCCTGCTAGTCACCATATTACTCTTGCCTGGGTATCTGCTTGCAGGCAGTTCAAGGCCAAATATCATCGTTATACTGGCTGATGACTTGGGATGGGGAAGCATCGGCTGCTTCGGAGGTCCAATTGAGACTCCAAATCTTGATCGCATGGCAGCCGATGGCGTCCGGTTCTCACAGTTTTATACCTATCCGCGGTGCTGTCCAGCCAGGGCGATGCTGATGACAGGATTGCATCCTCATGAAGTTGGTGTGGGTCATATGACATTCAGGCGTAGGGGAAAGAATCCCTCTGCCATGGAGGATCGGATGAAAGTTCCAGCCGCTTATCGGGGGTGGGTGCGCGAAACCATTCCCACACTACCGGAAATGCTTCGTTCCGCAGGATATGGCACCTATATGGCCGGGAAGTGGCACATAGGAGACAATGATACCGCAACGTGGCCGACAAGTCGCGGTTTTGACAAGTTCTACGGGTTCCTCGATGGAACTTCTGAATACTACAAACCAGCCGATTTGATCAGGGATACAAGGAAGATCCAGCCTGAAGGTGAAAGATATTATACAACAGACGCGTTTACCAGGGAGGCCATCGGATATATTGATGGCCACCTTCGAGAAAGGCCGAAGGCTCCCTTTTTTCTATATCTGGCGTTCAACGCGCCTCATTTTCCAATGCAGGCCATGCCGGAGGATTATGCAAAGTATCGTGGTAAGTTCAAGGCGGGTTGGGACGTAATCCGGGCCCAGACGCTTGATCGCCAGAAGGCTATGGGGCTGCTGCCGAGCAATGCAGTCCTGTCGCCGCGCTCGGGGGACATGCGGCGTCTAGGTACGCAGCCGGGGGCGGTTCCTGCCTGGGAGGATATCGACTCAGCGCAGAAGGATGCAATGGACGCCATCATGGCAACGTATGCGGCGATGGTGGACCGCCTCGATCAGAATATTGGGAAATTGATCAATCACCTGCGGAATACAGACCAACTAGACAATACAATCATCTGCTTCCTATCGGACAACGGAGCCGAGGCGGAAAGCCCTCCGTTAGGCGAGTTTGATGCAGCGAAGCTGGGGCAATACGATATTGAGGGCCCCCACTATTACTATGGTCGTGCTTGGGCTAACGTGTCGAATACGCCTTTCCGCGAATTCAAGCATTTTACATATCAAGGTGGAGTGATGTCCCCCTTGATTATTCGGTGGCCCAAAGGCACATCTCCGAAGGTGCGCGGGGGATTCGTAAGGGAGTTTACGTTTCTGGCCGATATCGTGGAAACGTGTCTTGACTATGGTGGTGCTAGTAAACCTGCAATAATGGAGGGCAAGCCAACGCCGAAGATGGATGGGCAAAGCTTTCGTGAATTGCTGGCGGGGAAGAAAGTGGCTTCTCGCGAGCCTGTTTGCATTGAACACGAAGGAAACCGGTTAGTGCGGGAGGGAAAATGGAAACTGGTGAGTTATTTCGAGAAACAATGGGAATTATATGATCTGGAGTCCGATCCGACCGAACAGCGGAATCTGGCCTTGGAAAGTGTCGATACGACAAAGCGCCTTGCGGCAGTGTATGATTCGTGGGCCGATCGGGTGGGTGTCATCCCGTGGCGGGTTGCTCAGAACTATTCGGTCTATCCGCCTGATTCGCGGCACGGGCTCCGTCAATAACCGTACAGATTGGCTGGGATCTCTAGCGCTGTCCTCGTTCAGACAAGGCCGGCGAGCGGATCTGGCGCGTCGTGGCGCGCGGGAGGCTTGTCGCTGCCTTGATCCGAGGAGGCATCGCCCGTGTAGCCAAAGAAGACCGGGCGCCTATGCAAACGTGATTTCGTCAATCGTTCCGTAGGCGATGGTTTTGTCCTCTCGCAACTGGAAGCTGTCTCCAACTTTGATGCGTGGCCGCACCAGGTCAGGACGCAGAAAAAGGATTGGCACAGTAACTTTCTGACCAGGCCACACGTCGCCTTTATCACCAATGAGCAAGCCACAGTCGTTCGCTTCGCCGGCATGCTCAAAAATGCAACCGAATACAGGACGCGCGATTCGCGATTCACGTCCGCCCTTTTCAGTCGGCACGAAGTGAAGCGCTGCGACGATGTCTGGTTTAACTGTGGTCATTTCAGCCTCCTGGACCGACGCGAATAGCTGGAAGTATTGGCTGCGGTGGCGTTGCTGGCAGCGATACGGGCGGAGCGACGGCATTCATCGAATCCACGGGCACCTATTTTCCGGGAGTGGCGCCCTGCAGGCGCCCGAGCGCCTCGTGGGCTGCGGTGAGATTGCCATCGAGCGCGAGGGCGCGATGGGCGGTTATCGCGCCTGTACGATTGCCTGCCTTTTCGCGGATTGTGCCGAGCAGCGAATTGGCTTGGGCGGGCGTGGCGGGTCCCTTGGACGGGGCAAGTGACAGGTAGTGAAGCAGCGCGGTTTCGCCCCGATCGAGTTGCTGACCCGACGCGGCGCATACG
>CAUJJL010000165.1 GCA_963205455.1 Verrucomicrobiota bacterium | reverse complement strand
TGCGCCTCGTTGCAGATTTCGTAGATAACGTTGTCGCAGTCGTTCACCGTTTCGATCATCTTGCGCACAAACACCTCCTGCAGCCGCGTCACTTCAGGTACCTCCAGCGTGTAGATCTCCCGTCCCGAATCATTGCCACTCGGATTGCCGTCGATGCCGGAGATGTTGTTGTCCCGGTGCAGCGGATGCCCCAGCCAGGCGTTGCCCTGCTGCTGCTGTTGTTTGTTGCGATTGTCGATCTCCCATCCATTGAAGAGCATCACGCAGACATAGATGCCCCTCTCACCCGCAGCACGCACGCGATCCCGCAGCCGCCGGAAATACGCTTCATCCCACTGGTGCAGGTCAAACTTCGGCTTGCCGTCGCGAGCCAGACCCGGACCCGTGCGCAGGTACGGAAGCGGCTTGTAGCGGATCGGTGTATCTGCCGGGGCGAAGGCCATCCACTGCGCATGCTGCCAGGCCCACAGCCGCGTGAAATTGTGGTGGTGCGCCACGAGAAAATCCAGGTATTGCCCATAGTCAAAGTCGGGCGTGCTCCCCTCAATGCCACGCTCCTGGATGTTCGCCCACGTATGCGAACCCGTCAGGAATACCGCCTTGCCGGTCGCATCAGCAAAATACCTCGGGTTTTCACGGTGCACCGTGAGCGGTCCGGAGGCCTGGCCGGCCCCAGCGGCTTGAACCGACATGAGCAGCACTGCAACGAGGACTGCACCGCATCGGATGAATTTCAAGGCAAACGGCATTCGGAGTAACCTTTTTATGGAGCCTTGGGAAGGGACGGACCGAAATTCGCAGCGTCATCGGTGCTGCCGCTGCCCTTGTACCTTGCGACCTGCGGATAGGGATACAACGGACGCGATCGAAGGAGCTTTCCATCCTTGTCGCGACGCTCGGCAAGAAGTTTGTCCGGCGCCACGCCTTCCTCAACCCAGCGGATCAGCGCATCGACTTCGCCAACCGGCGCCGGTGCAATGCCGCGATAACCGTGATTGGTGCCTGGCGAAAGGAAGAGTCGCGCAAACCGTGAGGTCGCGTCCGCACCACCCATGCGCTGTTGGACCTTGCGATAGTAATCGATCGTTCCATGCGCCGGAATTTGTTGGTCAGCCAGTCCGTGCAGGATGATGATCTTTCCACCCCGCTCACGAAACGCGGTCAGATCGGGATCGTCCGTACCAATGACTGCTCCATACTGCTCCACGGATTGTCGCCACAGCAGTTCGAACCGGGCCGGAGTGAGTTTCGTCCAGTCCCAATTGCCATCCTGCACGAGGTAGTAGCGCAGATAGTCCAATGCGATTGGGAAGGGCTTGCCCCTGAGGGGCGTTCCCTCGGTGCCCGCGGCGGAGGAGAGATCGGTGCCCAAAGCCATGCCATGCCAGATAAAGCTGCCGTCGTGACCCCGAGGCCCTTCCCAGAAGCGGCGGATCAAGCTCGCATCCTTTTCGGTAAACGTCATTCCGTCGACCTTTGTGCCGACAAGGCGACGAGGATCGTAGGAGACGCCGAAGGGATCGTCGATCACGCCGTCCACCACGCCATCTGCGCTGTCGCAGGCGGCGATCGCGGCAGCAGTGGCCGCATCCAGTTTATCCTTGGGAATCAGGTTGCCCTCCGCGTGCATCAGCACCTGCGGCCAAAGGTCACATAGGAGAAATCGATGCCAATTGATCGCGGGCGCGGAGGAAACGATGCCGTCATAGTCCTCCGGATACCGCTGAGCCTCCATCAAGCCCTGCCGCCCGCCGGTCGAATGTCCGACAAAATACGAACGACCGGGCAGCCGCCCATAGAACGCCTTTACGAGGGCCTTGCCCACCACCGTCATATCATGGATCCCGAGGTACGCGTTGTCTCGGATCAACTGCCAGTTGAGTTTGCCTTCAGCATCGAGGGCAAAGCTGGCGCTGCCACCCGCATGTCCCGTGTTCGTCATCGCGACCGCATCCCCCAGTGCCAAGGGTTCCTGCAGCCTTCGCTGGCTACCCCCGGAAAAACCTCCGCCACCGGTGCCGCGAAATCGCCCGTTCCAGTTTCGCATCGGCAGACCGACCTGCACCTCGACCCGGTCGGCGGCGGGTGGATGCGTGACCGTTGCGGTGACGACACAGAAGTCACCCGAGGGATCGACAACAACCGCATCAATTGTCGTGTCGGCCAGCGTGAGTTTTTTCAGGTCCTCCGGTGCGCACACCGGTGTTGTATCGGAAAACAACGCCTTGGGCCGCGCCTCCGCCGCTGATCCATTCATGCACACCAACGGAAGCGCCTGAAGACAGGCGATGAAAAACAGGCGCGTGCCGCGCGCGTGAAGGAAGGATAGTGCTGACTTCATGGTCGTAGACGGGGTTTTTGGAATGGCAGCGGCTATAGTCGCACCGCGGAGAGTTACAGTCAGTCCACTGCGCGTTGCTTCGCTGATGATGATTTTTGCTTCGCGTCGGGATCCTCCTCAGATCCGCCAGCGCGCCGGGGAACGTCCAGTGCATTTCGCACGGGAATCCAATTCGCGAGTCTGTCCTTTTCCGCCTTGTACCGCGGATTGGCCGCCAGATTGCGCCACTCGTTCGGATCGGCGCTCTCGTCGTAGAGTTCCTCGGTGCCATCCGAATAGCGGATGAAGCGCCAGCCTATGGACCTAATGGCATGGTTGTTGCGACCCCAAGTCATGATCGCCGGTTGATCCCAGTTTGCTGCTGGATTTGCTAGGAGCGGACGCAGACTCCGGCCTTCGACATGTTTGGGCGTTGGAATGCCGCAAAGATCAGTGATTGTCGGATAAATCGTCATCAGATCGACCGGCTGCTCACAGCGGGTCCCTGCCGTCGTCAAACCCGGAGCGACAACAATCAGCGGCGACCGCGTCGTGTCCTCCCACAAGGCGAACTTCCGCCAGTGCTCCTTTTCGCCGAGATTCCAGCCATGGTCACTCCATAGGATGACGATCGTGTTGTCCCGATACTCGCTGCGCTCGAAGGCGTCGAGCAGGCGACCGAGCATGGTGTCGACAAAACTGATGCTTGCCAGATAGCCACGCACCGCCTCCTTCCACTTTCCCGCCTTGAGGATCCTCTCATGATCGCCAAAATGACGTGCCAGGTTGACTCCCATCTTGGGAACGTCGTTGAGGTCACCCTCCAGTGCGGGAGGCAGTTGGATTGTCTCGAGCGGATGAAGATCGTAATACTTGCGCGGCACATTCCATGGCAGATGGGGCTTGCGAAACCCGACACAGAGAAAGAACGGTCGGTCATGTTTTCGGGAGAGTTGGCGGATGCCGTAAGCAGCCACATCGCTGTCCTGCATCTCTTCGTCACTGCAGTCGAGCGGTGCAAACTGGATCGCCCCAACACCCGTCTCGGAGCCGCTCGGCTGAGGATCGCGAGAGCGGTCTGACGCATACTCCTCCCACTCACTGTGACGGTCCCAGTGGCCATGGTAGATCTTCCCCACTGCCAGCGTCTCGTAGCCCGCCTTCCGCATGGTCGTCACCAGCGTGAGTTCGGGAGGGACATGAGGGCGCCAGTCCTGCGCATTCACGTACACGCCCGAAGTCGAGGGTCGAAGCCCCGACATCAGCGCCGCACGTGATGGATTGCAGGACGGCGCCGCACAGTAGGCGCGCTCGAAAACGACACCGTGTGAGGCGAGCCGGTCGAAATGGGGTGTCACGGCCTGCGGATGTTTTCCGAGATAGCCCACCCAGTCGCGCAGATCGTCGACCGAGATGAAGAGGACGTTCGGCCGCGCTGGACTCGCAGCCTGCGCAGGCGGATGCGCAGGCGAGGCAAGCGCAAGCAGCAGCGAAACCCAAGAGAGATTTCTAGTTTTCATCGCAAGGGGTCATTCCTGCGGGATCGGATCCCGTCGTCTGACGATCTCGCCTTCCCAGAGGGCCTCATCGCTCTCGGGATCGTACGTCAAGACGCGGCTGGCGCTGTTCGGAGCGGGCGGCAGGTCAATGCGGGGCAACCAGCGACGGTGCTCCGCCAGAACTTCAGCATAACCGGATTGGCCAGCAAGGTTCGTCCATTCATTTGGATCGGTGAGCCGATCATAAAGTTCCTCCGTGCCGTCGGCGTAGTGAATGTACCTCCAGTTCTTGCTGCGGACGCTGTGGTTGCCTTGATTGTGCGTGGTGATCGCCGGCCGCGTGCGAACCTTCTCGCCTCGCAGTTGTGGCAACAGGCTCCGGCCTTCGAGGTCTGACCGCTTCGGCAATCCACAGAGATCGATCAACGTGGGATAAAGATCGAGCAACTCTGCGGGATCGCTGATGCGCGTGACGGGGGTAATGCCAGGTCCCGAGATGAGAAGCGGCACCCGTGTCGATCGCTCCCAGAGCGTGTTCTTTCCACTGATCTCCTTCTCGCCAAGATGGAACCCATGGTCGCCCCAGACCACGACGATCGTGTTCTCCGCGCGCCCGGAATCCTTCAATGCCTCCATCAATCTTCCTACCTGCGCGTCGACAAAACTCGTGCATGCGAGGTAGGATCGAACCAGGTTGCGCCATTGGTGGTTCTCCTTGAGCCACGCCAGGCGCGGCTCGGGCAGTCGCCAGTGGAGGTACCAGGAGAAACGTGGGGTGTCATTGCGATCATCAGGCAGCAGCTTCGGCAACACGCTGTCGTCGTCCGGATAGAGATCGAACCACTTCTGCGTGGCGTAACAGGGCACGTGCGGCAGGAAAAATCCGGTCGCAAGAAAAAGCGGCCGATCACGCGGTGCCGTGCGAAGCTGCTCCGCCGCCCAGGTCGTCACCTGATAATCACCCTTGTCTTCGTCCCGGTGTGGAAACACGCCCCAGTCCATCAAGGGGTGATTGCCCATCGGCGTCGGTGGGATCAATTTCTGCGGCGGCTTCGCACCCACACCACCGTGTCCGTCCCAGACATCGAATTCGCGTGATCGATCTTCCGCAGAGTTGGGACGATAGTGGTAGATCTTTCCCGTGGCCATTGTTCGATATCCCTGGGCATGGAAATGCTGGGGAAGTGTCACGCGGTCGCGGAGCGCTTCAACTGTCCTAAACCAGGGAGCGAGTCCATAGATCCCGGTGCTGCTGGGCCGTAGCCCGAGCAGCACGCTGGTGCGCGAGGGATTGCAGAGCGGCGCCTGACAATGGGCGTTGGAGAAAAGGGCGCCGCGGCGCGCGAGCGCGTCGAGATGTGGCGTCTTGGCCATAGGGTGCCCGCCAAAGGCGCCGATCCAGTCGTTCTGATCGTCGATGACGATGAACAGAACATCCGGATGACGGGCGGGTGCAGAACGGGCAACAGTGACAGATACCGCGAGAAGAACAGACACGACCAGGGCGACAGTGATTTTCATGCTGATGAGGTTGTCATTGGGTTTCGAGTCGGCGCGCTACCTTCACCACCATCAACCGACGGGAGGGAAGCTCGAGCGGCACAGCCACCCGCGGTCCAGCGACACGGAAGGAAACGCGGGACAGAATATCGTTCGGGGACACGTCCGATGGCGTAACCGTAAGTTCGTATTCCCCCGGCTGCAACAGGAGAAACTCGGCTGTCACTTTCCGCCGCTCGCCACCGAAATGAAACACCTCCGCGCGGAAAGCGGTGCCGCTGGATTCCGTCACCAACGCCGCGATGTCGCGCGGCGGCGTGCGCCAGCGGACCGCGTTGAGCGGGAAAATCAGCGGTGTGCCGGGATCTCCGGTGGCGCAGGCATAGAGCAGGTGAGGGTTGGGCAGCGGCGGCGCCGGTTCCGGCAGGTGGCGAAGATAGTGGCTGGTAAAATGGATCACTCGATCCGTCCAGCGCATCTCGCTGGTGAAAGCCTGCCAGTTGTAGCGGAACGCCTCCGCATTCTCCTCGAGTTCGCGTGTCAGCGTCCGACGATCGCCATCGAGCCGGAACTTTACGTAGCCCGAAGCAGCCGCGCCGAGCAGATCATGGTAGCTCCGGTCGCCCGTGAGAAACTCATACTTCGCCAGCGTGTCAGGAAGAAATCCATCCAATTGCGCAGCGATCCAGCCGTCGCTTCCAGGTACCGCACCAGCCTCCTTGCTCCGGTGCTTGCGTGCAAAATCCGCCATCGAACGCATGGGCGCAAGATGACGTTCATCACCGCTCATCCGCCACGCCAGCAGAAGCGTGGAGGTCATCAGTCGGGCCACGCTGGGCCAGTTGTACAGTGCGTCGTTGTGGTCGAGCGGAAACGGCTGCCACCACGACGTGCCGCCTTCGACCACGGTGCCGACCGCGCCGGAGGGCCAGGCCACGGTACTCGGCAGGATGTCGGCCGGTTTGCCGTTCTCGGACCGGGTCGTGGCATCGATCCAAGTCTTGAGCCACTCGCTGAACAGTCCCGTCAACTCCCGATCGCCGGTGCGCTGCCAATACAGCAAGGTCGGCTGCATCAGCGCGGCATGGTAGACCGTGTCGAATGCGCGCCGGGG
Organism: Verrucomicrobiota bacterium; assembly: GCA_963205455.1. Taxonomy (GTDB): domain Bacteria; phylum Verrucomicrobiota; class Verrucomicrobiia; order Opitutales; family Opitutaceae; genus UBA6669. Next base: position 8,064 of record CAUJJL010000165.1, on the reverse strand, counting down.
CGTCTCGTCGACCTCGTCGAGGCTGAGGTAGATCGACTTGAACTGAAGGAATCCATGTTGGTTGCGTCCGGTCCAGCGGTTGCGCATCAGCTCCGCCAGGCGCAACGCCCGCTGCTGCCAGAGTGGATCGTCCGGTTTCAGGTGCATCATCGGGACGATCGAGTCCGTGGTGTCCTCGTTGGTGTGCTCGACGTCCGCCAGCCGCGTGGTGAACCCACCGCGAAGATGGGGACGCTCGAAGATGCCCGCGGAGAGTCGCTCCTGGCCTGCGACGATCTCGGGATCATCGAACGCGACCAGCACCGGCACCCACCAGCGCCACATCTCGACATCGTCGCCCCACCCTCCGCCGAACTGGCCGTCGGGCATCTGTCGCTCGCGAATCCACCAATGAACCAGCTCAGCGAGCCGCTCAAGCCCCTCGCGCTGGAGATTGGCCCAGGCCGGCGCGGAAGGGTCAGGTGCACTGCGGGCCGGCCACGGGATCCTCCGTCCGAGGTACATTCCCAGCACACGGTTCTTCGGAAAGGCGCGGGCCGCTTCTTCCAGCCGCGTGCGGGCCTCGCCAAAATAGCGCTCGCGGCTCTCCGCCACGCGCTGGATCTGGGAGTTCTCGATCGTTCGCCAGATGAGCATACGGGCGCGGTACATCGCCCAGATCGGATGCAGCGGAGAATCGTGCGAGGGTTCAAGCGGATCCGTCTGGCCCGGCACTGGAACCGTCCGGGCGTTGATGAACCGACAGAGATAACCGTTTTCCGCCGCGCGGGCAGTGTCTTCCATCGGTTGTGATTTGCCGTCGGCCCAGTTCTCGACCAGGGGCAGAAGCCGGGCCAGTTCGGTCTGCCGGTCGGAACCCAGTTCAGGGTGCGTCGATAGCTCGCGCAGCAACCGTAGACGCTCGCCTTCGTCGGGCGTATTGCCCGCGGCACGAACGAGATCCTCGACGGTGGCAGCGCCCGCGCCCGACGATGCGAACGAGACCAGACTGAAGGCGAGTACCGCCCATACCTGTCTCCAGAGCAACCAGCCCATCGATCGTGACGAGCCCAAAACATTCATGGCTTCGGGGGCAATGCGGACTTCCAGCCGTCATGCAAAAGCCCCGCCATTTCGGCGTGAACCGCGGCATGACCCGGGTCAGACGCGAGATTGACGGTTTCCCACGGATCCTTCTTGAGATCATAGAGAGCCGCCGGAACGGGACCGTCCTTGAATTCGAGGTAACTGTATCGCCGGGTACGCACCATTTGTTCCGACGGACTGGTCACCTGGAAAACCGCCTTCTTCCAGGGACGCTCGGGATTCACCAGCAAAGGTGCGAAACTCGTGCCTTCAACGGCGGACGGCACCTTGAAGCCGAGCAAATCGCCCAGCGTTGGAATAAGGTCAACGAACTCCACGAATTCGTTGCAAACACGGCCGTTGGCCGGAGCACCGGGTACGCGCACCCACAGCGGCGCACGCCGCGTCGCCTCGAGCATGGTGTATTTTGACCAAAGGCCGTGGTCGCCAAGGTGGAAGCCGTGGTCCGCCATGACCACGACAATCGTATTTTTCGCCAGGCCCGTGCGATCAATTGCGTCGAGCACACGCCCTACGTTGTCGTCGACAAAACTCAGGCACGCATAATAGGCGGCGATCGCCTCTTTCGCTTGCTGCGCGGTCGGCTGGCCCTTGGTAAAGATGTCGTTGTTGCGGCCTGTGGACCGCTTGGCGTAGGGGAACTCCGCCAGATTCAGGCTCGAGACAGGCGCAGGAGGGAGCGGAATCTTCGCCGGGTCATACATGTCTATGTACTTCTTTGGCACAGTGAGCGGCGTGTGGGGATGCGACTGGTGCATCGACAGGAAAAACGGCTCGCGGCGGCGGGCAAACTGCTCAAGCAACGCAACGGCTGCTGCGGCGTGATAGTAGTCGCTCTCTTCCTCGGGCTTCAGTCCGGAATCTCCATAGCGATCGGAGCGTTGCCTTCGCCATTCGCGATAGCCCGGATCGTTGCGCCCCATGGGCGGTTTCTCTTCCTCCTCCTTGAGCACCGGCGCCGGCAGGATCGGCGGTGGACCCTTCCAGCCCGGCGGCGCAACCGCGTGCTCGATCCGGTCGAAGTACATCATCTGCGGCCGGGCGTAGTCCGTACCATGAAAGAATTTCCCGATCACCGCGGTATACAACCCGTGTTCCTTCAACAACTGCGGCAGAGCCTTCGTGCCGGGAGGCACGTGTTCACTCGTCCGCTGGTTGTTGTTCCATACTCCGCTGGTCAGAGGACGCAACCCGGTGAGAAAGGACGTACGCGACGGATTGCAGGATACCGCCTGCACGTATGCGGAATTGAACTGAACGGCGGTGCGTGCAAAGTGATCCAGATTTGGCGTCTGGCAGATCGTGTTGCCATAACAGCCTATGGCTCCCGCGTTGGTGTCCTCGATGATGACAAAAAGGACATTCATCCTCGAGGTGTCTGGCAAACCGGCAGACACCGCGGAGCACACAACACTTGCGCATGCCAGAGCGGCAGCGGCAACGAGGGTGCGTAAGCATCGATATGGGTTCATTGTGAAATCATTCCGGGAAACACGTGCCACAGTCGGAGTGGGATGGCGAATCAACCCAACAAAAAGCGGAATGCTGCCATCCCACCCTGCCTGGCCTCGGCGTTCCGATCATTGGTATCTCTCCCAAGGCGCACGGCCCTCGTCCCTCCCAAGATAGGCGCGGCGACCAAACTCAAGCGGAGGACGCCCGACTTCAAAGGCGCCGACATCGGGCGCGGCGCCGACAAAATCATCATTGAACCCGGGAAGGCGGACGCCCGAGTCAATCAATGGATTGCGGACCTGGCGCAAGGGGTCGGTGACCATGAGTTTCCGATCGCCAAATTCCTCGATGAACTTGCCGCCCTCAACCTCACTGACCCAAGGAGCAGGATAGAATTCAAGCCGTTGCGATCGTTCGAACAGGCGGCCCCGGTGGTTCTTGCGTTGATTGACGCGATGGGGTTCGGCGCCTGGAGGGGCCAGAATGCCGGAGAAATAATCGTAGTCGAAGTCGCTCGTCCCGTCCTTCTCTGATACTGGGGCGAGTCCACCGGGTACGTCGAAGACATTGTTTCGGGTGATGCAGTTTGGATCGACGCCGATCGCGCTGAATACACCGGCAGGCTGTACGGAGGTGTTGTGGAAGATCAACCGTCGGCCGCCCCCGAACCCGCGGTTGTTCCCCGTCTTGAACAGCAGGCTCCCAAGGGCATCCAGATGGCTGCGGCGGCTGACGCCAAACACATTTCGATACAGGTAGATCGGACCGACGTGGGTGCAGGCCGTCGCGATGCCGACGTGGTAGCGCTCAAGGTAGTTTCCCCAGATGCGCACATTCGCATTCGCGCCCTCGCACTCGATTGCGTCGTCCCACACGCTCCGGATATGGTTTCCGTAGATGTCGGAGTCACAGTTGATGTTGCCGACCGCGGAGAAGTTCGTGGCGCCTCCGATACCGTCATTGAAGCCGTGGTCTTCGGTTGAAAGGATGTCGTTGTAGCGAAGCACGTTTCCACCCTGGCTCTGCATGATCGTGATGCCTTCTGGTCCGGTGGGATGCCCGGTCTCCCAGTCGTTGGAGGCTCCCCGCGGATTCTCGATCAGGTTGCGCTGGATGGTGAGACGAGCCGTCCCGGGTTCCGCGTAAACACCGGCGTCGAGATTGCCTTCGAAATTCCCGAAGGACTTGGGCCCGCCGATCCGACCCCAGAATGTCAGATGCGTGTTCTGCACGACCACGTCGTGACGCTTTCCTTTGATCAGGATGGCATTTTGCGCGGCATTGCGAATCTCCACGCCATCGACGACGACATAGTCCGCATCGATCACAATGCCCTCATTCCGCGAATTGCGGAGATCGATTGTCGAACGGCCGCCGTCAGGCACCGTGACCCAATGATAGGCATCAGGCGTTCCGGACTCGGTGATGACCACGGTCTGCGTTGATTCACCGGCGGGCAGAAGGGTGCGACGTCCCACCGGAAACACGTCCGATCGGGTCGTGAACGCTATCTCGGCTTTGGCCGCACCGGCTACAAGTTCAGCGCGATATCGCGTGGCCGGCCTCAACCCGACAAGACTGCCCCGATATTCGCCGTTGCGGGAGTCATATACCAAGTCCATGCCATTCCGCCAGGATGTCTTTCCATCCTCCGTGTATCGGACACGGCACACCCCTGATTCGGAGGTCCTCCAGTAGAGCCCGGCGCATTCGTAAGTGCAGGAGACCGAGGGATTGGGCTTGGGAGCGGAGTCGGCCGCGCGGCCAAACGCGCCGAGGCAGACAAGCAGGATTAGGAAGGGGAAAACTTTCCGTGGCATGAAATGACGAAGGGTTTAGAATCCTGGTGCGGACACTGATACATGCGGCCCGTCAGAATCAAATCGGACAGCCGCGCCGCTCGACGGCGCGGCCTTAACGGGGATGGATCACAGTTCAACCCCGAACGTGATCGCGATCAGGCGGGGTTCGACAGTGGCGATCTGATTGATCACTCCGGTGGTCAAGGCAGCGACGGGCACCGGATCATCTTCATCGAGTAGATTCTGGATGTTCAGTTGAACCCGGTAGCTGATTCCGCCGAAATACTTGACGCGACCGCGATATCCGGCGAAGAAGTCCACATAGGTTTCCTCCTTCCCCATGTATTGCTTGTCGAGATCGAGGACGGTAACTCCAGTTGAGTTCTTGGAAACCCCGTAGCCGATCCTTGGGGCACCGCGCCAGCGGATGGCGCCGCCAAGATTGAAGCCCTTGAACCGACCTTCGGTGAAACGATAATTCGCGATGGCGTTGATCCGGCCATTGCGCACCGTAGGATTCGAACGGCCGTCGACGGCGCGGATGAACGCCTCCGCCGTGCCGACCAACGCGCTATCATAGTATTGCTTGAGCGTCATGCCGGTGGGATCGTTGGCATTGGCAGGCGCCGTGCTCCAGGTGACGGGTTTGCCCGTGGAATCGACTTCTCCGTTGGTGGCCACAACTGCCTGCCAGACCGGCAGCCGCAAATCCCTCCATGCGAACCACTCGGTGGCAATGTTGGTCTCGGTGGATTCACCCTTCGATCCGTTGAGACGGATGTTCCAGTTGGAGGTCGGTGAAAAATTGAGCTCAACCTCGTACCCCTCGCCAGAGGAATTCGAACTCATGTTGTAGCTGTTCAATCCCTGCGACGGAAAGCCATTCATGTTGCCGTCGGTGACATTGATCCTGGGCGTGGAGGGATTCAGCAGCAAGACCCGGTTCTCAATATTGAGGAACTGATTCCGGTAGGTGTTGATCTGGTTGACCGCGCGGGTCGGACCAAGGGTGTTCTCGTACTTGTTGACGCGCAGCGAGAGTTTATCCTTCCACAAATCAATGCGCACGCCGTAGTCCCGACCGTCGCCGCTGGCACCAGGGATGGCGTTGCCGAACGGATCGAAACGGCCGACATTAAGATCAAAGGTGGTCGACTTGTTATAGGAAAGCGACAGCCAAGACAGCGGGCGAACAACAATGCCAAGATTGCGATTGATGCCCGATTCAGAAGGACCGTAGGGATTAATCTCGGCATCCCAAAGCACGGGGTAAAGCCCCGAGAAATCCTGTTTCCGAGAATCAGCGTTCCAAGTGGCGGTCTTGGCCTTGTCCTTGCGCCACCCGTAAGTGACAATAAGCCGATTGCGTTGCTCGCGGTCAGGGAGAAAGTAGCCCTGCCAGGCGGCGATGATCGCGTCGGTCTTCGTCAATCCTCCACCTACGGCACCGGTGCCACCCAGGCGTTTTCCGTCAGCAGCGGTCAGAGGAGTTTCAAAGCCGTAGAGCTGGTAGGGATTGCCGTTAGAATCACGCAGTGTCATCACATCCTTGAGCGGGCCCTGTGCCATCGTCTCCTCGTAAGGATCACCGAGGTAGTGGCGGAACTGCGGAAGGCGTGTTGGGTGCGTTGCCCAGTTTTGGAAAGTCTTCGCACGGAGCGCGACGCCCGGAAGAACCGGACTGTCAAGGATGATGCGACTGAAGTTCTGGTCACGGGCACTCTCCTTTGAGCCCGTGTAGAGAGCGGCAAAGCGGTGCCGTCCAAACCACTTCATCCAGTGTCGATGCGCGCCGAGCTTTCGACCGAGATCAATCTCGTAGGAAAGCGTCGCCCGCCAGTCCTCGTTTGTCCAGTGCTGCAAACGCGAATTTGCCGTGCCCTGGAAATAGAGCTCACCGGCGTGTGGATTTGGCGTCGTGGTGCCGGGAATGTACTGATTGGCGTCCAAGCCCAGCGAATAATTGCCACCTGACGCATTGCCTCCAAGGGCCAGCAGTTCGTTGGCGGAGTTCTCGTAATTGTACGCCAGTTCGAGAAAGAAGTTGTCGGCAAGCTTCTGTTCGAGAATCGCGGTCTTGGTACGTGACGGCATGTGGTTTGAATGTGTCGTGCCAACGATGTTCACATCGAACGGAAAGATGGACGGATCCTGGATTGTGAAGACGGCCGCGCGGTCGAATGTCGGGTCGACACCAGGCATCTGGGCCGGGCTCTTGACCACGACGGAGTTGTTCCAGCTCCGCATGAGGCCGTTGTCTCCCTGGATCAGCACGGGATTTGCGGTCTGCTGGGCAAAGATCACGTTATTGGCAATGCCGGCCAAGCTCGAGTTGTTGTAGATCGGCCTGTTGGAATACCCACTGCCGGTGATGGAACCCGCAAAGTACCAGGGAGTGACCAGATCGACAGGCGTGTTGCGCGCAGCTCGATCGACCCGGCGGTTGGATTGCTCGGCCTGAAGTACAAGAGTAGTGTTCTTGAATGGTCGGAAGGTAAGCGCTCCATAGAGCCGGTCATCCTTGTCGAAATTGGGCATCTTGTTTGTGTAGGACTCCTTGGACATGCCCATCACCCGTACGGCGAGCTTGTTTCTCAGCAGGGTGACATTCGCATCGAAGGACGCGCGACGGGAATCCTGAGAATCATAGCGCAAATCGAAGCCATACTGGTTGCGATTGATCCGCGCCCGGGCAGGTGTGGCGTCCAAGATGCCCGAAGGACTGCCGAGACCGAAAAGGATAGCATTTGGGCCGCTGGCGACCGTAACCCGATCGATGTTGTAGTTGTCGGTCGGGACATGGATCTGGAAAAAATTGCGCGTCTGCGTTCCCGTGCCGACGCCGCGCATGCGACCCACCTCGTTGGGGAAATTGACCTGGTTGCCGAGGGTAGTGCCCTGGTATTCGGTATTGTTCTCAGTGTTTGCGGTGTAGATCAGAGCGTCCTCGAAACTGGTCACCCCGAGATCCCGCATGAAGTCCTTGGTCAGCGTCTCGATCTGGTTGCCCAAATCCTTGTACTCAGTGCGCAGCCGGGTGCCGGCAAGCGTCTCGTTCGCAATCCAACCGGTCTCGTCCGTTTCAGATACGATGAAGGGAGAAAGTTCAATCGTCTCCGTTGTCGACGACGGTGCGTCGGCCGCCCGTGAAGCGGATTGCGCAAAGGTCATTCCGGACGTTGCAATCATGCCAACAAGGCAAAAGACGCCCTTCTTCATAGCTTGTGAAAATGGAGGCGAAACCGATGGTAGCAGGAGTCGGGCAATGAATGAATTCATGGTAGGAATAGCGTTAGCATGCTTGTTGGTTGTGGTTTGGTTGAGCGGTGTGGAGGGATTGTCTCAAAAAATTCAGGGTTCAGATTGGTCTGCAGAAGGTCATCAGGAACGACTCATGGGAAGGACCCGGAAGCTTTGGATCTCAGCAACTCGGCAGGAGGATCGATGGGCATCCCCACCTTGCTGATCACCCAGGCGTTGCTGCCTCTTCCCGCGGTTGTGGCCTTCAATCCCGTGCCGTCCAATAGCTTTTCCAATACTGCTCCCGGACGAACAAAGTCTCCTTTGACGGCCTTCGTCCGGATGTCCCGCGGAGCATTGGCAGCAAGCACGGCGGTTATGCCTGATTGCTCGGCAAACAATCGCAGCGCAGTTTCCGCTTTGGATGCGGGGATATCGTAGGTCCTCGGCGGAGGCGGACCCGGGAGTGCCGGAGGAACAT
>CAUJJL010000164.1 GCA_963205455.1 Verrucomicrobiota bacterium | reverse complement strand
GCCTACAACTACGACACGTCGAGTTTCATTCCGGTCAACATGACGACCGAGTTCATTGATTTCGACGCGCATACTGGCCGCAACCAAAAGGTCGTAGAGTCGCTGAGCACCGGTATCACCAGCCATTTCTGGAATGATCGCCTCATCACCACCTTCGGTTTCCGCAAGGACAAGTACAAGGCCCGTGTCACCAACACAGGTACAGGAGCCGTTGTAGACGCCGCCGGCAATGTTGTCGCTCCAGCCATCACCAATGCGCAGAAATGGGTAAACGGGGTATTTCAGCGTGACTTTCTTTTCAATCGCTGGGGTCCCTACAATGCCGTGGAGGGCACAACGCGCACGATGGGCGGCGTGCTGCGCCCGTTCCAAGGATGGAGCGGGATCGAGAACAGGGCAAACAACGGTTCACGCCTTTGGCAGTTTGTCCGCAACTTCGGCTTCAGCTACAATGAGTCGGACAATTTCAATCCCCCGTCGGCTGCGCTTGGCGACTTCTATGGCAATCCGCTTCCCAAGCCGACCGGTGAGGGCAAGGACTACGGCATTCAGTTCACCCTTTTTGAAAACAAGCTCTTCGGCCGTGTGACCTGGTTTGAGGCGTCGAATCTCAATGAAAACCTAGCTGCGCCGGTCGTATTCAGTCGTCTGTCAAACAACGTCGATCAGACTCTTTTCCGCAACTGGGCAAGAACAATCGCGCTCATCAACATGGGCAGGGATCCGACAATGGATGGCTTTGGAGACAATCTCAGCGCGACAGAGGAGGATGCGGTTCAGGATGCCGCGGAAAAGATGTGGCAGCTTCCGTACGACTATTACACGACACGCCCCTATGCGATGGGAGCCACGCGCAATGCCGAGGCGAAGGGGATCGAGGCAGAGATCAATTACAATCCCACGCGCAACTGGACGATGAAGTTCACCTTCGGAAAACAGGATACAAAGTACGCAAGCGTGCTGAAGGAGTACCTGCCGTGGGAAGCCGAGCGCATGGCGGTGTGGAAGGCCGCAAAGGCAAGCACCTATCTGAAGCCGGAGTACCAGCGCTTCGCGACGTACACGACATCGGGTGGGCGTGAGGTGAACCTCACGAATTTCTGGAGTTCCTACGGCTACAACAGTTCAGTCTTTCCGGAAACAGCCAACAGCTATGCCAACCCGGAGGCCTATTATGCCGCAGTTGTCATGCCGCAACTCGCGCTTGACCGTGACCTCCAGGGCCAGTCGGTCCAGGGGCAGCGCAAGTATCGTTGGTCGTTCCTGAGCAGCTACAACTTCACCACCGGCAAGTTGAAGGGCTTCACCGTTGGCGGCAGCCAGCGCTGGGAAGACAAGGCCGTCATCGGCTACCTGGGCAGGGCCAGCGGGGTCAACCTGTACAATGGCCAGCCGGTGATGGACATTTCCGATGTGAGCAAGCCGGTCTATGACGATGGCAATACCTACACGGATCTGTGGATCTCCTATCGAAGGAAGATTCTCGATGATCAGGTTGGCATGAAGATCCAGCTCAATGTCTCCAATGTCTTTGAGGGAGGCAGGCTGCGTCCGGTAGGGGTCAACTATGATGGATCTCCCTACGCATTCCGCATCATCGATCCCCGCCAGTTTGTCCTGACGGCAACGTTTGACTTCTGAGCAATTGTCGGGGCCACGCCTCGATCTCCGCGCGGCCCTCCTGCAAATGAGGGCCGCGTTTGTTTTGGCTCCTCCTGCATCGTGGCGTAGGCAGTTTGGCACAACAGGAATGGAGGGTATTTCGGGCAGGGTGGGCTCACTGCGAACTTGCACGGAACGCGTGGCTCGGGCGTGATGCGCCTCATGAGCACTCTGAAGCGCACACCTCTCTTTGATTTTCACGTTTCCCGTGGCGGTCGGATGGTTGATTTTGCGGGATGGGAAATGCCGGTCCAATATCGCAGCATCCTCGAGGAGCACAAGGCGGTGAGGAAGACGGCTGGCCTGTTCGACGTGTCCCACATGGGTGAGGTGGACGTGAGCGGACCCGGAGCAGCGGACTTCCTGAATCACGTCATCACGAATGACGTTCGCAGCCTCTTCCCGGGTCGTGTCCTGTACTCCCCAATGTGCCTGCCGGGCGGAGGTGTCGTCGACGATCTGCTGGTCTATCAACGGGCACCGGATGCCTATTTCCTGTGCATCAATGCCGGCAACATAGAGCGCGACATCGCGTGGCTTCATGCGGAAGCCGACCGATTTGAAGTCACGGTGAACAATCGTTCCGATGATTACGGTTTGATTGCCGTGCAGGGGCCGCAGGCTGCGGCGATAGTCCAGAGCCTGACCGGCGCCAAACTGGATCGCGTGAAGTATTACCATTTTGTGGAGGGCACAGTGGCGGGTGTTTTCTGCCTCATCAGCCGAACCGGGTATACGGGCGAGGATGGTTTTGAGCTCTACCATGCTGCCGGGGACTCCGTGCCGCTCGCCGAGGCAATTGTCGCAGCGGGCGCGTCGGCGGGACTCGAATTGGCCGGCCTGGGCGCGCGCGATTCGCTCCGTCTTGAGGCAGGGTTTCCGCTCTACGGCCATGAACTCACGGACGCGATCTCTCCGATCGCCGCGGGCCTGGGCTGGACGGTCAAATTTGACAAGCCCGGGGATTTTATTGGGCGGAAGGCGTTGCGTGAGGAGAAGGAGCGTGGGCCGGCAAAAAGGGTCATCTTCTTTCGGACAGGCGATCGTCGGATTGTCCGGTCCGAATCCATTGTGCTCAACCAGGAAGGCGCGCCGGTAGGCAGGGTGCTTTCCGGAACGCTCTCGCCCATTCTCAATGAAGCAATCGGATCTGCCTTGGTGGATGCGTCGGCGTCCAATCTCCCCCTTGTGACTGAAATTAGGGGAACACGATTGCCGCTCAACCGGGTGAAGCCGCCCTTCGTCGAACTCAAGAAGGCGGTTTGACGAATTGGATCCGCTTTTTGCAGATCGACCTTGATCTGGGACGGTCTCCCCGGATCCTATGGCCTCCTCAAGATTTTTCCAATCGCATCATGAGTACTATCCCCGCCGACCTCCTTTACGCGAAATCGCACGAATGGGTGAAACGCGAAAGCGACGGCACCATCGTCATCGGAATCACGGACTATGCGCAGAATTCGCTCGGCGACATCACCTACGTGCAAACCCCCAAGGTGGGAAGCAAACTGAAGGTCGGGGATGTCTTTGGTGTGGTCGAGAGCGTAAAGGCTGCATCCGATCTCTATGCGCCCGTGGCCGGCGAGGTGGTGGCGATCAATGACCTGTTGGACCAGAAGCCGGAAACCGTGAACCAGGAACCCTATACGGAGGGCTGGATGCTGAAATTGCGGCCGGACAGCGCGGTTTCCATCGATGGACTTCTCGACGCAGTCGCTTATGGCAAGCTGATCGGGTAGGGTGGGGGGACATCCCCGTCGGAATTCCGGCTGCCGAAGAATAGGGCTGGAACGGCTCACAAGGGCTGAAATAGGCTGCAGAACGCTGACCATCGCAAGGTGACCCGCAATCGACAGCCTGCATTTTCCCTTTCCTATTTCTCGTGAAGTTCATCCTCGTATTCCCTTGTTTTCTGGCGGCGGTATTCCTTGGCGGTTGCGCGAGGAAGGAAGCCACTGGCGGCCAGGGAAGCGCGCGAGGAGGCTCCCTGCGTGAACAGAAGCAGCCGGTGGAAGTCACCCAGGTCGCCCGCATGGACCTGTCGGAAACCTTGAATGTGGTGGGATCGGTGGCGCCGAATGAATCCGCGGAATTGCGGGCCGAGATCTCGGGACTCGTGCGGGGCATTTTTTTCGAGGAGGGACAGCCCGTGGTGAAGGACAAGGTACTCCTGAAAATCGACGACTCGGAATTGCGTGCGCAATTGGCTCAGGCCGAGGCGCGCTATCAATTGACGGATTTGAGCCTTCAGCGCGCCGAGAACCTGCGGCAGTCCCAATCGACGACGCTTGCGGAATACGACAGGGCGAAGTCGGAGTTTGCCTCTGCCAAAGCGGATCTGGCCGTCCTCAATCTCCGTCTGGAGAAGACTGAAATCAAGGCACCGTTTGACGGTATCGTCGGTGCGCGTGCGCTATCACCGGGCGATTACGTTACCAGTCAGACCTCCATCACGAGCATTGACGACCTCAGTCGCCTGAAGATCGAGTTTCAGGTCCCCGAGCGATTTCTCGCAAAGGTTCGGCCAGGGACGCGGTTTGTCGTGACATCGAGTTCGCTGGAACGGGGAAAGCAGGTTCATGGGGAGGTCTATTTCGTGAGTTCCGTCATCGACCGGTCGACACGATCCAGTGCGGTCAAAGGCATGCTCATCGAGCCGCCTCCCAGTCTGAAACCCGGCATGTTCGCGAACATCGAGGTTGTCCTCGAAGTTCGCGAAAAGGTTCTTGCCGTCCCGGAGGGATCCATCCTGACGACCACCAATGGCACCACCCTGATCCTGGCGAAAGAGGTGAATGGCGAGACCGTCGCCGAATTCGTCCCGATCCGGCTTGGATTGCGTTCGCGTGGTCTGGTGGAGGTGACCGCCCTCAAGGGCGAACTCGCCGAAAATTCACGCATTGTGGCTTCCGGCGTCGGAAGCCTCATACTCTTTCCAGGCGCGAAGCTCCAGCCACGCCCCCTCAAGGAGGATTTCCGATTTTGAAATCGTCCCATCAGTACCTGTGCGTGAGCAGCGCTGAACACTTGGTTCCTGACTTCGCCGGGATCCGTTTCAGACGATGACGCTCTCCGACCTCTCCATCAAGCGGCCGGTCATCTGTTTGGTCGCATCGATCCTAATCCTTCTGGTGGGCGGACTTTCGTTTCGGAATCTCCCGGTACGCGAGTACCCGGTCACCGATCCGCCGGTGATTTCGGTTGAAACAAGCTATCCCGGTGCGTCCGCGGAGGTGGTGGAATCAAAGATCACGGAACCGCTCGAAAAGGACCTGTCCGCCATTGATGGCATTCGATTCCTTCGATCGACCTCGCTGGAGGGCGAATCTCGGATTACCCTCGAATTCAATCTCAATCGCAATCTCGACGAGGCGGCGAATGATGTGCGGGACCGTGTGTCGCGCGCGCGTAACAACCTTCCTCAGGAGGCGAGGGAGTCGCAGGTTTCCAAGGTCGAGGCTGATGCCAGTCCAATCCTGTCCGTCTCCTTCAGATCGGATACCTATTCCCGACTGGAATTGTACGATTTTGCCGACCGATTTGCGGTGCAGCGTTTCCAGACGGTGCCGGGTGTCGGCTCCGTGGTCATCCGCGGTCCGAGGTACACGATGCGCCTCTGGGTCGACAGCGACCGGCTCGCTGCCTACGGCCTGACTGTGGCGGACATCGAAAACGCGCTCCGACAGCAGAACGTGGAGATACCCGGGGGGCGCATAGAATCCGTCTCGCGGGAATTTACCGTGCGTGTGCAGGGCAACCTGTCGGAGACCGTCGATTTCGAGAATCTGGTGCTGGCGACGCGGGGTGGCTATCAGATCAAGTTCTCCGATGTGGGCCGCGTGGAACTCGGCGCGGGCATCAATGACCTGCGCAGCGAGACCTTCTTCAAGGCCCAGTCCTCCGTCAGCGTCCTGATCATCCGCCAGTCCCAGGCAAACCTGCTCGATGTCGCGAACGCGATCAAGGCGCTGGTGCCGTCGATCCAGCGCGAGATGCCCGAGGGCGTATCGCTGACTGTGAGCTACGATACCAGCGTATTTGTCGATCGCTCGGTGAAGGAAGTCTACAAGACATTGGTCGAAGCAACGGTACTCGTCGTGTGCGTGCTTTTTTTCTTCCTGCGCGACTGGCGCGCGACGGTCATTCCTCTGCTCGCCATCCCCGTCTCCATCGTGGGGGCGTTTGCCGTCATGGCGTGGCTCAATTTCACGCTGAACGTGCTCACCCTGCTGGCGCTCGTGCTTGCCGTGGGACTCGTGGTGGACGATGCGATTGTGATGTTGGAGAACATCTATCGGCGCATTGAGGAGGGGGAGAAGCCAATACCGGCGGCGGTACGGGGTGCGAGGCAGGTGGCGTTTGCGGTCATCGCCACAACGTTGACCCTGGCTGCGGTGTTCGTGCCTGTGGCATTTCAGTCGGGACAGACAGGACGCCTGTTCTACGAATTCGGATTCACCCTCGCCATCGCGGTGCTGGTATCTGCCTTTGTGGCGCTTACCCTGACGCCGATGCTTTGCTCGCGCATGCTGAAGACCCGGAGGGCGAACGACGGCAGCGTCGATCATGGGTGGTTCTATCGCAAGACGGAGCCCTTCTTTGCGGCGATGAACCGCGCCTATTCCACGATGCTGCGGGGAGCCTTGAAGGGAAAGGCGGTGGTGTTGATATTTGCCCTGGTGTTTTCGGTCCTCGGGCTCTGGCTGTACACGAAACTCCAGCGGGAACTCATCCCCATCGAGGACCGGGGCATTTTCTCGGCGCAGTTCATTCCCCCGGTCGGTTCCACACCTGCCTATGTCCAGGTCTATTCCAAGGAGATGGAACGGATGATCCTCGACATACCCGAAGTCGACCGCACGTTTCATCGCACGGCGCCCGAGCGCGCCTTTATCTATGCGACCCTGAAGCCCTGGGAGGAACGCACCCGGAAGACGCAGGATGTGATTGCCGAGTTGCGGCAGAAATTCAGCGCGACAATCACAGGGGGGCTTGCCTATCCATCCCCTGTGCGCCCGATCGGGAGCCGTCGCGACGCCTCAGGTCTGCAGATGGTCCTGCAGGGAGCCGATTTTCGAACGCTGCAGATTGCGGGTGCCAAATTCCTCGACGAGATGAGAAAGAGCGGGATTTTTCTTCAGCCGCGCCTGGATCCTCAGCCGACCAAGCCCCAGCTTGCGGTGCGGATCAATCGCGCGTTGGCGGCCGACCTGAAGGTGCCCATCAGCGAGATTGCCGGGACGCTTGAATCGCTCCTCGGCGGCAAACGCGTGACCCAGTTCCAGCGGGGAAACCAGCAGTACGACGTCGTGGTGCGAGTTGAGGATGACAAGCGCGTGACGCCGTCCGATTTGGGAAAGCTCTATGTGAGATCGCGCGATGGACAGCTCATTCAACTCGCGAGCCTTGTGACCACCGTGGAGGATGTGGTGCCGGAGAGTTATCCCCACCTGAATCGGCTGCGTTCCGTGACCGTTTCGGGACAACTCGCTACCGGCAAGGTGATGAGTGACGGGATCGCCTTCATGCAGGGAATCGCGAAGACGATTCTGCCGACAGGGTATCGATACAGTTGGGATGGCGAAACCCGGGACTATCTCGACAGCTCGAGCGATACCTTCATGCTGTTCGGGCTGGCGTTGGTTTTCACGTTCCTGATTCTGGCCGCGCAGTTCGAATCCTGGATCCATCCGATCACGATCTTCACAGCCATCATCCTGGCGATTTCCGGAGGGCTTATTGTGCTCTATTGCACGCGATTCTGGGGACCTGCAATGACGGACAATCTCTTTTCGCGCTTCGGCCTGATCATGCTGATCGGATTGGTTGCGAAGAACGGCATCCTGATTGTCGAGTTCGCGAACGAACTCCAGATGCATGGCAGGAACGCCTTTGACGCGGCCTATGAGGCCGCAACGCTGCGTTTCCGGCCGATCCTGATGACCTCGATTGCGACGGTGCTGGGGGCAGTGCCGATCGCCTTTGCAACGGGTGCAGGGGCGGAGACCCGCAATCCGATGGGACTCGTCATCGTTGGCGGACTCACGCTGGCAACCGCGATTTCCCTCTTTGTCGTCCCGATTGCCTATATCGTGATCGATCGGATCGTCATGAGGTTGACCGGGCACGGCAGTGCCCAAGGGCTCACGAAGGCACTCGAGATTGGGCGTGAGACCGCCGCGGCGGCTGACGCCGTCGAAGCGGGGAAGTAACCGGTCGCTTTGTCAGGCCTTGCCCGAGCGTTCGAACTTGCGTCGCTCGGTGGCGCTGAGGATTCGTTTGCGAAGACGGAGATTCTTGGGCGTGACTTCGACAAATTCGTCCGCGGCAATGTACTCGATAGCCCGCTCCAGCGAGAGCTTGGTGGGAGGAGTCAGCCCGGTCGCCACGCCTTCGCCCTGCGAGCGGAAGTTGGTCAGTTTCTTCTCTCGGACGGCGTTGATGGGAATGTCCTCATTGCGGGGATTTTCACCCACGATCATGCCCTCGTAAACCTGTTCGCCTGGGCCCACGAAAAGTTTGCCGCGCTCCTGGCACATCACGAGAGCGTAAGAGGTCGTTTCACCGGCCTCTGTTGCGATCAAGGTGCCTGTGAGTCGGGTGAGCACCTCTCCGGCATGCGGACCGTATTCCTTGAAAAGATGGTTGGTTACACCGCGTCCGCTGGTCGCATTGATGACGTCGATTTCAAGGCCGATGAGTCCCCGCGTCGTGATGGTCGCCTCGATCATCGTCGAATAGGGCAGCTTCTCCATGTTGGAGAGCTGACCCTTTCGGTTGGCCAGATTCTGCATGATAGCGCCGACACACTCATCGGGTACCTCGATCCACACGGTCTCGTAGGGTTCGAGCCGCTGACCGTCCACATGTTTCTCGATCACTGTCGGGCGCGAAACGAGCAGTTCGAAGCCTTCTCGACGCATCGTCTCGACGAGCACGGCGATCTGCATCGCTCCACGCGCCTTGACGTTGAAGACGCCGGCCTTGTCGCTGTCCTCCACGCTGATCGAGACATTGGTCTTTAGTTCGCGGAACAGCCGATCGCGCAACTGGCGGGACGTGACGAGTTTTCCTTCCCGTCCAACGAGCGGGCCGTCGTTGACGCAGAACTGCATTTCGAGGGTTGGAGGATCGATCTGCGTGAAGGGCAGGGCGTGACCGTTCTCG
>CAUJJL010000163.1 GCA_963205455.1 Verrucomicrobiota bacterium | reverse complement strand
AAAGGACGGATGGGGAGAAGGGAGAGGGCGGAGGGCAGAAGTCAGAAGTCGGAGGGCGGAGATCGGAAGTCAGTGTTGTGTCGGACTGCGCGGAGTAGGAGGCTTGGATTCTGTGTAATCTGTGCGATCTGTGGTTAACTTTGGGCACGACGAAGCGTGACCCTCCTGGTGATCTTTTTGGACGGGCTGGGATTCGTGGTGGGCTTGTCAGGATTCCTTGCCCAATCGATAGGTGATGGACCAGGTTTCCGTCTTGCCGTGGGGGAGGCGGAGCGTGCGGTAGGGCTCGATGGAGAAGGTGGCGTCGTTTGCCCAGATGACGGTTTCGCTTGGAGGAAAATCCGTCGACAGCTCGATATGTTCCAGGGCGGGATGGCTGAGTGTCGCCACCAGATGCTTACCAGCAGGCAAATGAAGCAGGTCCATGTGTCCATCGCGCTCGTGTTCGAAACGCCGTTTGAAACGGAGTTCGCGCCCGGTGAGCGTATAGCCGGGGTTTTCATGAAGCGTCGTACCTTCAGGGAGCCGGACATCGATCAGGCGATCGGTCAGTGCAAAAAACGGGTGTGCAAACCATTCCAGCGCGAGCGGGGTGTCCGAGAGATTGGTGAGCTGCGAGGTCGAGGTCAGCGTTCGATCGACGAGTTGCACCGTTCGCACGAGGTCGTAGTGAAAATCTGCGGCCGAGTGAACCGTGTGGAAATCCATTCTGCCCGTGCCGTGCGTCAACGACCATGTGCAGGGAGAGACGAGTTCAATTTCTCCGGAGGCGTTCCTCGCAAGCTCCCCGATGCCCAGCGCGACGCCGCGATTGCCCTTCCAGGTCAGCGGCTGACCACTGCGGGAGTGGTGACGAAAGGATTCAGGAAGTCCCTGCCCGTTGAACGTCGTGGGCGTTGCCGATGGCCATTGCGGGCCCGTGAACAAGGGGCCTGTCAGACGACTGCGCACCTGCCAGATGTAGCCACCATGGCAATAGCGCGTTCCGAGGCGCTCGTGATTGGTGGCGGGGTTGAGAAGGTCGACGACCAGGTGGTCGTTCTCGATCGAGAACATGCGCGGGTCAGCGAATCCTGCGGACGCGGATCGTCGTGTTTATGCCGTCGATCTGGAGCGCGAAGCTTCCTGCAGGGCGGGCCTGGATTTCGATGTTTCGTCCGACGAGTTCGTAGGTGATCGTTTCCTGTCCCTCCCAAACCTGGTTGTTGTCGAGACGGAAACGGTTGGGCCCCTCCATGGCTACGACCTTGGCTTTGAGCGGGGGATACGATCTCCAGTCGCCGCCGCTGAAGGGGAGTCCCATGCGTTCAGCCCAGTTCTGGGATCGTTCCGGCATGGGTGCGATGGCGATCGTCTCTTCCTCTGCCTTCTTTCGCGCCTCGGTGATCGCGGGAAGGAGGTTCGATGTCGTCAGGCGCCGATGCCGGATGATGGCCGCATCGATCACGCCGATTTCGTCGGGCGTCAGACGGTCGAGTCCCGCGCGCTTCCATTCCGCCTCGGTCATGACTTCTTTCAGGCCTGGAAAAGGAGCCTGCGCAAACGCCGATGTGGCAATCAGGAGCAGGGAGAGGACTGCGAGCGGTAACTTCATGGCGAAACGGTCAATGGACTGAGGGCGGTTGATTCTTGTTCCGCGAAGGAGCGCGGTTTCCATGCAGGGTGTTGTAAAAGGAGTCGCCCGGCCGGATGGAACCGCGGGTGACGATCTCGCCGGTGAAGGCGGATTTGTAGATGGCCGTGAGCAACTCGAGTGTCTTGCGAGCCTCTTCACCTGAAGTGAGAGGCTGGCGGCCGGCATCGCGGCTGGCGACAAAGGCGTTGAGCTGAGCGCCGTGGGTTGAGCCGACATCGGGTGGAAAGCTCTGCCAGGCCTGCATGAGGCCATCGTCCTGGATTGAAGGCACCGGGGTCAATTTCCAGTTGTCTCGCGTATAGGCGTAGAGGTGGGTGAGTTCCACCGTGGCGCGTTGGTAGTCCAGGCGAAGGTAGGTTTCCTGTCGGGGGCTCAGCGCGCTGTTCACGACCGAACCGACTGCGCCGTTCGCAAAGGTGATCAACGCCATGGAGACGTCTTCGACTTCTATTGCGCGGTCGAGAGTGGCAGCGACTGCGCGCACTTCGCGCCAATCGCCAAACAGATGGAGGAGGTGGTCCATGGCATGGATGCCGAGTCCCATTGTCGGTCCGCCGAGTTCGGTGTCCCAGCGGCCGCGCCACGGAACCGCGTAATAGGCGGGATCCCGGTACCAGAGCGTGTTGCAGACGCCTACCAGGGGGCGGCCGAGAAGTCCCTGGTCGGCAAGGCGGCGCACATGTGCGGTCGACGAGCCGAAACGCATCTGGAAAATGCACGCGGTGTAGCACCCCGTTTTCTTTTCCGCTGCCTGGATGGCGTCGAGCTCGGCGAGGGAGCCGCAGAGGGGTTTTTCGCAGAACACCCAAGCCCCTGCCTCCATGGCGGCGACACTCATCGGCATGTGTTGCGAGGGTGGCGTCGCGATCATGACGATGTCGGGCTTCAGCTCACGCAGCATCACCTGGTAATCGGTGTAGGTGTGCGGAAGCTTGTGACGCTTGCCGAAATCGGTCACGCGCGCCAGGTCGATGTCGACGGCGGCTTCTAGCACCACCCGACCGTGCGTGGCTTCTACTGCGCGGACGTGGGCATCGCCAATGGAACCGGTGCCGACGAGTGCGGCGCGATAGGTTTTGGTCATGGTTTGAAAATCCACCCTATGGACTTCACGGCAAGAATCATTCTGAAAATTAATGAAAATTGCAGCAAGGGGATTGCCTGTCGCGTTTCGAGGGAGTGACACCCGAAATCGGCGTTTGGCCTGAATGGTACAGGGGCGAAGCCCTCCTTTGCCCCTGCTTTTGGGACAGAGGGCTTGCGGGATTTCGCCTGCTATTTCAGTTCTTTCAGAATGCCGTAGGGCAGGGCAACCGAAGTGAGATAGACGGGGTTCTGGCGTGACTTCCCGTTTGGGCCGAAAACTTCCCAAGGGGCTCCCGATCCCTTTCCGTGGCGGAAGTCATGGCTGCGAAGATGAGCAATCATGTCATCAAAGACCTGTCGTGCCAGTTGCCTTTCCCCTGGCCACAACGCCGCCACGAGCCAGCCGGTCGCCGTGTGCCAGTATCCACCATTCTGATACGTATTGACGGGCCAACGGCATTGTTCCCAGGCCGTTGTCGCGCTGAAGTCGAGGTCGGTCGGGACCTGTCGCACGCCTCCTTCGCAAACGATGGTTCCGCGTCGAACGGCATCGGCGATGCTGGTGCGTGCGGCGTCGGTGAGGGATGGGCTTAGCACGTCCAGGTGGAGTGCGAAGAGCGTGCCCCAGACATCGGCTTGCCGGCTGAGTCCGGTCGATGCGCGGAGCCAGCCGCCGATGGCCTTGGGGTCCGAGAAGGTGGGGCCGAGGCTCGTGCGGATTTGTTCCTGGATCCGCCGGAAGGCAGGCGCGAGGTCGGGCTGCCCGACTGCTGCGGTCAGTTCGGCCAGTTCACCGGCTGCCCGATACCGCAGCAGCGAGGCGAAGAGCAGTTTGCCCGTTTGCGTCACTCCATCCAGGAAACCGTATCCAACCGCACGATCGTCCTCGGAAGTCTGCACCAGCCCGCTCGGAGGATCTGTCGTCGGGCTCTCGAAGGCGGACAGTAGCCGATCGAAAACACGGACACCGTTCACGGTCTGCGTGAAAATCTCCGTGCTTCCGGTGGATTTCCAGAGGGTGTGCGCGATGTGGATGAACTCATAGTGATCATCGATGGGAGGAACCCGTCCAAATGCCCCTGTTCCCTGGTCGTCTCCCGTCGCGTAGGTGCCGGGATAAAACGTGGGGCGGCCGTCATAGTTGATGTGGTCGGGGATCGACCAAGGACGCAGGTGAAGTCCGTTGGCCAGGCGGTGGTCCTTGGCGCCATTCTGCGTCCGGCAGATGAGAAGCAGGTGCTCGCGGATTTCATCCGGCGTGAACAGGCCGGAATCCAGCGCCATGGAAAAATCGCGGATCCAAAAGGAGTGATAGGAATCCCTCCCGGGGGTAACGAGCGCGAAGCCGACCGTGTTGCGAAGCGCCCACTTGCCGCCGCCATTCGATCCCGGCTCGACCCGGGAGGCTTGAATCACGTCGCGCGCCATGTCGCGCAGGAAATCCATGTCGCCTTGTGGCAGCGTTTCACCGAGGAGTGCCCGGACTGCGATCAGCCAACCGAAGGCGATCGTGAAACGAAGCAGGCGCATGAGGTGGAGCGATTCAGTCATGACCAGCAAGGGATCGCGAAAGCGCACACAATCCCGACTGTCGGGCAAAAAGATATCCCCAACTGCTCAGTTTGCCGAGGCCAGTTGGAGGATCTTCTCGCCGGTCAGGCGGGTCTCAGGCGGTAGGGCGTGGGGCGTACGGTTGCCGTAGACTTTTGTGAGCTCGGCAAAGCGTTGCTGCGTGGCCTTGATGAATTCATCGACCGGACGCTTTTCACCGCAGAGCGCCATGATTTCCGGCAGCCAGCGGTGACCATAGCGCACGTGATGCTGCTCATCGTTGCGGTCGAATGCGAGCAGGGTGTCGGCCTCGAAATCATTCAATTCGCGCACGCGGTCCATGACCGTCGCCTTGGTTGGAAAACTGCCGGCCTCAAATTCCATCGTCATCATGGCGTAGCGCTCATGCGGCGCCATCTGAACGAGGACGTTGTACAGTTCAAGCGAGTGCTCGACGGTCATGAGATCGACGCCAAGTTTGGGCAACTGCCGGTATCCGAACTGACTGTGACGCGACTCGTCCCAGAGGTGGCGCGCCAGATCGTGGTGCAGGTCAAAGGGTGCCTCGGGCGTATCGAAGAAGACCGTGGCCAGATAGTCGACCGCGTCCATTTCCATCATGAGCCAGACGTAGACCATCAGCCGGATCACCTTTGCGTCGGTCTTGGGATCCACCAGCCAGAAACGCACGATCGGAGTCTCTTTCGGATCATTGCTGAACACGCTTGAGCAGGTCGGATATTTCCCGCGGTTGCAGGTTTCCGGGTGCGTGTAGGGCCGCTTGGAACTTTCCCAGGTATAACCGGCGGGCAGCGGGATTTGCGTGTTCTGGCCGAGAAAGCCACCCAGGGATGAGAGGGCGGTTTCAAGATGACGAACCCAGTCATCGGCTTTTTTTGAGGTGTCAAACTCCGCCATCTCCTTTGCGTGCCTCAACTCGTCGCCGATAAATTCCTCGACCAGTCGGCGCGAGGGCCAGTCCGCCAGCGCATGCGTCGCCTTCAGGTAGTGCTGGTAGGACGCGAGAATGGCGGGCTTCAGCACGCGGTAGAAACCAGCAAGGGCGATGTAGGCGTCCGCTGGCATGACCGCTTCCGTGAAAAGCTGGCGGATTGCCGGGCGCACACCCTCGCCACCGCCGAAGCCGGTGAGTTCGCGGCCGCGCTCGCGCAGGAAACGCGCATGGCCGGCGGACTCCCAGACATGCTGGCAGAGGAGGTATTTCAGCTCGGGTTCGCCAACGCGATAAATCAACGTCGTCGCCGTGCGGATGAACTCCCGCTCCACCTCGAAAAGAATGCGTTGCAGGCGCGCCATTTCCTGGACGGCGGCCATGCGGCCAGCGGTGGCGGTTGAAGTGGAGGGCTTGGACGTGGCAGATGCGACCATGAATCGATTCAGGGATGAGGGTGGATGAAAGGAAACCGGCCGCCATGAGACGATGGCGGCTTGGAAGAAAAAACGGACTATCGGATCAGCAGATGCGGCCGCGCTTGCCGGCTGTCGAGTGGCCCGGCGGGTTGATTCCCACCCAACGTTCGTCGATGGGCTCGCTTGCGCGCTGGTATCGGGAGTCGCTTGAGATGCGGAGGCGGTTGTCGCTGCGATTGTCGAGCGAGGCGTGCACGAGGAACATGCCAAAAGTCAGGAAATCGCCGGCCCGGTACTCGGTTGTCAGCCAGCGACTGCCGAACTTGTTGCGAATCGCGGGAGGGTTGTGCGAGAGGGTGCCTGTGAAGGACCATGCGCCTTCCTTTGCCTTGGCGGCTTCCTTGGGTTTGTTTTCGCAGTAGGAGTCGACGTCGCGATAGACGTAGTTTTCCAGAAGATCCATGCGCTTGTGCGAACCTTCGAGGACCATGAGTCCGCCGAGTTCGAACGAGATGTCGCCGTAAGGCAGCCAGCACGTCATGTGGCGATGGGTACCGCGGCCCATGTAGGGCAGGTCGCAATGAGGATTGGTTCCCTTGCCCGGGCCAATGGCACGGAGCCAGGTGAAATCATAGTGCCGGATGGGCTCGGCGAAAAAGCGGGTGTAGAAATCGGTGAGGCGGCCGGCGTAGAGCAGGTTCTGGATAGCCTCGTTGTTGTTGGTGATCTCGGGCTTGAAGACATAACCTGAGCCCGGCTTGCAGACAGCCTCGATGTGCGGAAATGCAGGGTCCAGGACACCCGTCTCGGCGAGGCGTGAAGTCAGGCTGGCGCGGGCGCCAAGCACCTGATCGCGATCGAGATAGCCTCGCATGTAGAGGTAACCGTCTTCGGCGAACCGGCGCCGAAGCTCCTCCATGTCGTCGGCAGCATCGCTGGAGTCACGGAGGAGGCCGACCTTGTCATCGGTCATTTCCAGTTCGTGGCCGTAGGAATAGAGCTGGGGGAGGTCGAGCGTGGGGGTCATGCGACAGGTTACACCTCGGCGGGGCTGCATTAAATGGTTGAACTGGGAGAACTCATGTAAATTTTGGGACTGTGCCGTCCTCGCTCGCGTTTCAATCCCAGATCCTCCTGAAGAGCCCCCTCCGGACTCCTTTGGGGACGATTGAGCTGGCGGGCATCCTGCAAAATGCAGAGGGCATCAGTCCATCCCGGATGCGAACGCTGGAAGGGTTTGCATTTGTGCTGATGGTGAGCGGAAAGGGATATTATCAGGACGCCTTGGGGGCGCAGGAGGTGCTTGGGCCCGGGGATGTTGTCGTGGTGTTTCCCGAACTCGCCCATGCCTATGGACCGGCTAGCGGGGAGAGTTGGACGCAGCTCTATTTTGTGGTGAACGGGCCACAGTTTGACCTCTGGCGAAGCCATGGGCTGCTGAAGGAGACGCATCCGGTGCTCAGGCTGGGCTCCGCGGAATACTGGAGGCAGCGGTTGGGGGATGTGGTCAAGGGCGAATCGCCGTCTGCCGCGGGTGGGCCGCTCCGTGCCATGGGTCGGTTTGTCCAGGTCATCACCGAAATGCTCGCGGCGGATGGTGAGGGAAGGACGCGTGCGGGTCGTGATGCCTGGCTGGAGAAGAGTCTTCACCTGCTTGGAGATCACAGCGGTGGCGGCTGGCCGTTGCCGCAGGAAGTGGCCACGCAGATCGGGCTGAACTATGAGAACTTCCGGAAACGCTTTGCTAAGGCGATGGGGGAGTCGCCGGGCCGCTATCAGAAACGCCGTCGCCTCGAGTGGGCGAGTGCCGCGATTTACCAGGGCGAGCAGTCGCTCAAGCAGATCGCGGATGCGCTCGACTTCTGCGATGTGTTTCACTTCTCGAAGGCATTCAAGCAGGAGATGGGAATGGCGCCATCGGACTACCGTCGACGCGTGCGCGGGCAGTAGCGGATCCTGAAGCAAAGCCGCCGCGCTACGGACATAACCCCGGAGGCGCGGCGGATGACGTGGAAGAAATCTTGCGGGTGGCTCAGGCGGTCCGGTCGGACCAGCCCTTCGGCCATTCCGTGCCGGGGATCGGGCGCCAGAAAATCGAGCGATCGATGCGCGGCTTGTGGTGGCGGTGCCTTTCGGTGAGACGGACCTTGGTCTTCAGGTGCTCGACCAGATTCTCGCCGTAGAAGAAGGTGTTTTCGGCCACGCCGGAGAGCACGAGAACCTCGGACGGAGTGGTTTCAAGCAGTTCGATGAGTCCGCGGATGTTCGCGAGTTCGAAGTCGATGGCAGACTGGAGATTCTTCTCGAATGCCGAGCGCGCGGCGTCGTCGGTGGCTGCGAGGTAGCCGTAGACGTTTTCGCACCAGGCGCAGACGCTGCGGAGCGACGAGACCCAGTGGAGGTAGGCGCGCACGCGATCGCGCAGGTCGGCGAAGACGACGGCGCTCTGGCCGGTGGAGGACTTGGCCGTCTTGTCGAGTTTCTCGATCAACGGGCGCAGGCGTGCGATGACGTTTTTGTCCATGTCCGCCGCCATCTTTGCCCCGGACTGCTGCGTGATGAGGTCGAAGAGGACATCCTTGCCGAGGTCGAAGAGGCCCGGGTTGTTGTGCTGGAAGCAGCCGTGGCGCTCGTAGTATTCGCGGTCGGCAGCGGGAACGGCCTCGGGGTCGGGCACGAAGGGGCGATCCCACGTGCGTTGCCAGCAGAATCCAAAGGCGCAGTAGAGTCCGACGAGCGGCTGCCAAAGGAGGGCCTCCTCAAACTCTTTCCAGGCATTCGACAGATCGGCTGCCTGGGTCGGGCCGACGAGCGACGCTGCGAACTCGCTGAGCACCGTTTCGATGGACTTGCCGGGGAAAAACTGGGCGGCGCGGATGGCGACGGGGTTTGGCCAGTAGGGAGCCTTGCCGGTATTGGTGAGACCTCCGAGTGCGCTGACGCGGGTGATTCCCACGTCATGCACGGCGGAAAGCTTCTGATGGATGGAGCGGGGGAAGGGCAGGCCGAGCAGAGGCTCGTGATTCATCACGCCCGAAGCGGAATAGTGCAGGATCGGTTCTGCGCCGAGTTTGCGCGAGGCCGCGAGCGCCTCCTGTTCCTTCGCAACTTCCATCGACGTGTGGAAGATCGATCCGGCAACGGCCTGGTTCTCCGGGTAGTGGGGGTGCGAGTAGGGCACGTGGTAGCCGCGAACGAGAAGGGACGGACCCTCCCAGGTGACGTGTGGACCCATGCCGTTCTTGATGGTATCCTGTTCGACCTTGAAGGGCTCTATGCGGAGAATGACGTCGAAGTCGGGATTGATCGTTGCCGCGGCGGACTGGAGATTCTTCAGGTAGCGCACAATGCTCTCGCCGGCGGCTTCGGCGATCTTGTCGTGATTGCGCCACTCGCGGATCATGTACGGGCCGCCGTTCCGGCCGACGTAGAGGGAGGAGGTGTGTTCAAATCCGGAGCCGCTGTCATTGGTCCACACCGACATGTAGCTCAGATCCGGCACCGAACGCATGAGTTTCTGGAGGCACTCGCGGTAGTGGCGCTGCACGATCGGGTGATCCTGCGCCATCGTGTAGCGCGGAAGACGGGAGCGGAAAGGATGGTCGACGCGTGCGCCGCGGAGCGTCGGATACTTTGCGAAGAAACGTTCCGGCAGGGTGCGCGGTTCGAACATGCAGACGCCGGGCTTGAGGCCGTAGTTGCGCGCGAGGTTGGCCAGGCGAACCAGGTTGTTGAGGTTCGCGTCGAGGTAGTGTCCCGGCCAGATGCCCTTGGTGAGCTCGGTATCGACAAAGTGATTGAAGCCGGGTGCGTAGGTGTAGAACTGCGGGTAGTACTCGTGCGCGACGAAATCCTCCAGCGGCATGTGGGCCTGAAGACCGTTGACCTCGCAGTGCGTGAAACCGGCCTCGGCGAGGGATGCGACGTAGTGCTCGGGGTTGAAATTGCGGGCGCTGCGCCAATATTGGGTGAGGCAGGCGTCCCAGTGCGGGCGGTGCCAGCCGAACGTGGCCGGGAGATGAATGCCTGCGGCGAGTTTCTCCCGGGTGAAGTCGCTGGTGCCGGCGGCCAGCAGCCGGACCGCGGAGAAAAGGAAGGAGCCATGGGTCGCGACAATCTCGCCATTGCCAGCCTCATCGATCTGCATCCAGATCCACGCCTGGGAGTCCCGGGCCTTCGCCGGGAGTTTGGAGGGCAATCCGCTGGAGGCGAGCCGCACCCGCACGCCGGTCGTGCCGCCCGTTTCGGCGGAGGCGCCGGAGAACTTGGCGAGTTCGCGGGCAGCCGTGATTTCAGCGGCCTGTGCGGAGGATATTGTCGAAACGCGGCTGAGGCGCAGGAGGGCGGGGACGGGGGAGGACATATGGTCCCCACGCGGAAATGGTCCTTGTGGGGTTTGGCAACTGCAAAACCCCGTCCCGGCCATGCAACACAAAAGATTCCCAAGAACTGCATTGCAGCGATGGCGTGCGAATGAAAGTGACGCAGGCCCACGCGGATGTTCTTTTGTGACGATGTCCCGCCTCAAAACCCTTCATGCGGCTGTGACCGGAGCAGGTTCCGGCATCGGTCGCGCCATTGTTGAACGGTTCGCATCGGAAGGAGCCGATGTGACGCTTCTGGATTTCAATCGTGATGCCGCCGATGCGGTTGCCCGGGAGATTTGTGCGAAGGGCGGAACGGCCCGTGCGATCGCGTGCGATGTATCCGACACCGAGTCGGTGCGCAGTGCGTTCTCCCAGATTCCCGCGCTCGACATCCTCGTGAACAACGCGGGTATTGCGCATGTCGGCAATGCGCTGACGACGACTCCGCAGGACATGGACCGCCTCTACGCGGTGAACATTCGGGGCGTTTATCACTGCATTCATTTTGGATTGCCGAAGCTGATTGAGCGCAAGGGCGGGGTGGTTCTCAATCTGGCGTCGATTGCGTCCAAGGTCGGGCTCGCCGATCGTTTTGCCTACAGCATGACCAAGGGAGCGGTGCTCACGATGACACTGTCCGTGGCGCGCGATTTCATAGGCCAGGGCATTCGATGCAACTGCATCTGCCCGGCGCGCGTGCACACGCCTTTCGTCGACGGATTCCTTGCGAAGAACTATCCAGGCCGCGAGGCGGAGATGTTCGAAAAGCTCGCCGCTGCGCAACCCATCGGAAGAATGGGAGAGCCGCATGAAATCGCCGCGCTCGCGGCCTACCTGTGTTCTCCGGAAGCCTCCTTCATCACGGGATCAGCCTACGACATCGACGGCGGCTGTACGCTGCTGCGCTGAGGGCCTGAGCGGCGCCGATGAGGGGGCGAGCGCGCGTGAGTCACAGGATCAGCATCGCATCGCCGTAACTCAGAAAGCGGTATTTGCGCGCGATGGCTTCGCGATAGATGTCGTGCAGGAAGGCGACGCCGTCGGTTGAACCGGGGGACAGGAACGCGGCGACGAGGCAAAGCAGGGTGGAGCAGGGCTGATGAAAATTGGTGATGAGCGCATCCACACCGCGGAAGGTCCGTGGCGGATAGATGAATATCGACGCCTCGCTCGAGAAAGTCTTTTTGGGTGAGGGCGAGGATTCCGGATGTTTTTCCAGAAAGTCCTCGATGCAGCGCACGGAGGTGGTTCCTACGGCGATCCTGCGTCCGCATGAAGGGGCGTTAAGCTGCACCTGCGTCTCCGGAGGCATATCGTAGCGCTCACGATGGATGGCGTGTTCCTCCACGGTGGGGGTGGTGATCGGTTTGAAGGTGCCGAGCCCCACATGCAGGATGACATCGCAGGTGTGGACATCGGCCTGGCACAGGGTGGTGAGAAGTTCTGGTGTGAAATGCAGCCCCGCGGTCGGGGCGGCGACCGCCACCTGCTGATCATGACGGGCGTAGACGGTCTGGTAGCGCTCGATGTCCGCGGCGCGGGTGTCGCCCTCAGGATCGCTTCTTTCGATATAAGGTGGCAAGGGCACCGCGCCCAATCGGTTT
Organism: Verrucomicrobiota bacterium; assembly: GCA_963205455.1. GTDB lineage: Bacteria > Verrucomicrobiota > Verrucomicrobiia > Opitutales > Opitutaceae > UBA6669. The sequence continues at coordinate 20,007 of CAUJJL010000163.1, read as the reverse complement.
GCGGTGGCGACGATTGATTCGTGGTGTTCGGTTGAAAAATGGACACGCGCGCACCCCTCGGAATCCTTTTCGAGAACGGTGGCGGTGAATCCTCCATCGCGAACAAAGTGGGCTCCCACGGGCAGTTTCTTGCCGGGCCGAAGAAGGCACCACCAGGTGTTGTCCTCGGTGGTTGGCCGCAGGAGCAGGCATTCGCAGGCTCCGCCCCCGGTCCGTTTGGCAAACAACCGTGCCGGCAGGACGGCGGCCGAATTGCGGATCAGGCAGTCTCCCGGGCGAAGGAACTCCGGGAGATCGGAGAAGACCTGGTGGGTTATGGATCGGTGCGCCCGATCGACAACGAGCAGACGCGACTGGTCCCGCTTCGCCGCAGGTGTCTGGGCGATCAGTTCCGGTGGCAGCGCATAGTCAAAAAGTTCGGTGGCAAGCGGTGGAGGCACGAGAAAGGGGAAAGGAGACACCGGATTGAGGCATGACTCAACCTTCAAGCCCGTAAACTGCCAGTTATCGGCGGTAATCGCAGCGCCATGCCAAGGTGTAGCCGTCCGACGGCCCTTGCCGAATAGGCAGGAGGCACACGTGTCTAACCTTGCAATTTCACCATCAAATGGTGAAAATTTGACCATGATACGACGAAATATAGAAGACGCCATCCATGTCGCGCTCTCCGATACCCCCGTCGTACTGCTCAACGGGCCGCGGCAGACAGGCAAGACCACGTTGTCCCAGATGGTCACGGAGAAATCCGGGGCGCGTTATTTCTCTCTCGACGACGCCGCGACACTTGCAGCGGCTGTCGGCGATCCGGTCGGGTTTGTCCGCAACCTTCCCGGATCGGTCGTTATCGATGAAATCCAGAAAGCACCCGACCTGTTTCCGGCGATCAAGCTTGCAGTCGACAAGGACCGCCAGCCCGGCCGTTTCCTTCTTACCGGTTCAGCGAATGTGATGACCCTGCCCCGCCTCTCTGAATCGTTGGCGGGACGCATGGAGATCATCCCTTTGTTTCCCTTCTCGGCAGGGGAGCTGGCCGGTCACCGTGAGGGTTTTCTGAAACGCCTGTTCGATGGCACCGTCTCCAATACGAAGCCGGAACCCGTGAACGTCGGCCTGCCCGTGCGTTTGGAGCGTGGCGGGTATCCGGAAGCGAACCAGCGGGATTCCGATGACCGCCGCGCTGCCTGGTTCGCATCGTACATCTCCACGATCCTGCAGCGCGACGTGCGCGACCTTGCACGGGTTGATGCTCTGCAGGCATTGCCGAACCTCCTCAAGCTCCTTGCGACCCGGGTCTCGGGACTGCTGAATATTGCCGATGTGGGCCGCGATGCCGGCTTGCCGCACTCGACCTTGAATCGCCATCTGGCTTTGCTGGAGACGGTATTTCTGGTTCATCGGCTCCCGGCATGGTCACCTAACCTGGGCAAACGTCTGGTCAAAGCTCCGAAGCTGCACTTGGTGGACTCCGGTCTCGCTTGCCACTTGATAGGAGCGGATGGCCGGAGGATTTCCGAGGATCGCACGTTGCTTGGTCGAATCTTGGAAACGTTTGTTGTTGGTGAACTCCGCAAACAGCTCTCGTGGTCGGAGCCGCGCACAGCGCTCTTCCATTTCCGTACCACTACCGGCGCGGAAGTCGACATGATCCTGGAGAGGCCTGATGGGACAATGGCAGCCATTGAGATCAAGGCGACAGCAACAGTGCGGGCTTCCGACTTCAGGACAATGACCGCCCTTCGCGATCAGCTTGGGAAACGATTCGTTGCCGGAGTTGCGCTCTATCTTGGGGATCAGGTCGTCCCCTTTGGAGACAAACTCACTCTCGTGCCATTGTCAGTGCTTTGGGCAAAGTGAGGGAGCGCATCTCCAGAAGAAGGAAGAATGCGCGCCCGTTTTCACCAGCACTGGTCAAGTGCGTGAATTTCCGATGGCTCCGAAGTTTCATGAAGAAAGGGAGGGCTCACGCGAAGGCACGAAGACGCGAAGAAAACCACCGATCTTGGAATACTTTGCGCCTTCGTGTCTTCGCGCGAGTCCTCCGAGATCTGCAATGAAAGCGTTCCGTTTTTCTTGCAGCCTCCGGCTCATGTTCGTTGCGCAACCGTGCCTCGGCGAATCGCTTCGATCAACCTCCAGGGTCTTCGTCTTGAGTGCGAAAATTTTTCCTTGCCCGCAACGTGGAGACGTCCCTAGTACCTGCGGCTATTGCGTATCAGGACGTCAGGGGCTGAAGTTCTTTCCCAAGTCAATTTTCTCATCGCGATTCTCGCCGTTTCCGCATTCTTCGCCGGAAGGGGAGAGGCCAGCTTTGAAAAAGAAGCAGGGTAAGAACAACAAGTCGCTGGTATCCTTAGAGATGCCGATGTAGCTCAGTGGTAGAGCAACGCTTTCGTAAAGCGTGGGTCGTCGGTTCAATCCCGACCATCGGCTCCAGCTTTCAAGTAGAATGGCTGGGGCCCGATCTCGGGCGGGGCCGGTCAGTTGTTGCCGATGGCGTCGTCGGGCAGGCTGCCTTGCAGACGTTTGCGGAACTTGATGGCGTCGATATCGCGATGGATCTGCCGTGAAAACAGTTCGAGGCGCTGATTTACGTTGAGCGTCTCGAGCAGGGCCTGCTTGACCATGGGATTTTCGCAAAGATTGAAGGCTGCGATGTCCACAAAGATCTCCGGATCGTCGATGGTATTCAGGAATTGCGCCAAGTGAGTATTGGGCTCGCCATTGAGATGCTGGCGGATTGAGAGCAGGCGGCCGATCCGGACGCAGAGCCGCTTGTTCGCACCCGGATCCGCGCCGGGGGTGCTCAGGAGCGGCCTGATTCGGATTCGACGGTAGGGTTGGTGCTGGGTTGTCTCGCCGATTTCTATGCGGGTGAGACCCTGAAGCAGCAGATTGGAGGTGCCATTTTCATTTTCCTGGCAGGCTCGGACAATGCCGACGGTTGCTACCTTGTGCAGGGGTTCCGGCTCGGCCGTAGAGGCCCGTGGGTTGATGCCCGCCACAGCGAAAAGCCGATGGGTTGCCAAAGCCTCCTTGAGCATCTGGCGGTAACGCTCTTCAAAAATATGAAGGGGGAGGAGCGCTTGCGGGAAAAAGGTCACGTCCTTCAGCGCCATTACGGCGATCTCATCAGGTACCAGAATTTCAGCCTCCATGGAATTGGATGGATTGTTAGTCCTTTTGGTCACGCTGCGCAAGGTGTGACATCTCTCTGTGCCTGGGCGCGAAGTTGCGAAGGGAGGATGTCTCAGTCTGTGACCAAGTGACACATCTACGACAACCGCATTTGATGCATCCCACGCACTCCAATTTTTTAATTAACTTGTTATCAAAGTGTTAATGTGATCATGCGATCCGGGGAACGCGCATTGCTTAAGAAAGGCCATGAGCCGAATTTTAGGTATCGATCTGGGAACCACCAACTCCTGCATGGCCGTCATGGAAGGCGGGGAGCCTGTGGTCATTCCAAACGCCGAAGGCGCCCGTACGACGCCGTCCGTGGTGGCATTCACCAAGTCGGGCGAGCGACTGGTCGGTCAGGCTGCCAAACGCCAGGCGGTCACCAATCCGAAAAACACGATTTTTTCGGCCAAGCGCCTGATTGGTCGCAAGTTTTCTGAAACGCGTGAGGAGTCGAAGAATTTCCCCTTCAAGGTTGTGGAGGGAAAAAACAGTGACGCCTACATCGAGGTTCAGGTGGGCGACAAGGTGGAGCAGTTTGCTCCACAGCAGATTTCCGCATTTGTGCTCGGAAAGATGAAGGCCGATGCCGAGGCCTATCTCGGTGAGAAGGTCACCCAGGCCGTCATCACGGTTCCTGCCTATTTCAATGACTCCCAGCGCCAGGCTACAAAGGACGCCGGCAAGATCGCAGGCCTGGAGGTGCTGCGCATCATCAACGAGCCGACGGCCGCATCGCTGGCCTATGGGCTCGACAAGAAAAAGGACGAAAAGATCGCCGTATTTGACCTGGGCGGTGGCACGTTCGACGTTTCGATTCTCGAGATCGGCGACGGTGTGTTCGAGGTCAAGGCCACGAATGGCGACACCCATCTCGGTGGTGACAACTGGGACGAAGCCCTCATTTCCTGGCTGGTGGAGACGTTCCAGAAGGAGAACGGCATTGATCTGCGCAAGGATCCGATGGCGCTCCAGCGCTTGAAGGAAGAGGCGGAGAAGGCGAAGATCTCCCTATCCTCCACACAGAGCTACGACATCAATCTGCCCTTTATCACCGCGGATGCCACAGGCCCGAAGCATCTCACGGTTTCCATCAGCCGGTCCAAGATGGAGCAGATCTGTGACCCGCTTTTTCAACGCTGTATCCCGCCCTTCAAGAGCTGCCTCAAGGACGCGGACCTCGCGACCGACAAGATCGATGAGCTCGTTCTGGTCGGTGGCATGACCCGCATGCCGAAGGTCGTTGAGATTGCCCGTCAGCTCGGCGGAAAACCACCGCACCAGGGCGTCAATCCCGATGAAGTTGTCGCGGTCGGCGCCGCCATTCAAGGTGGCGTGCTCAAGGGTGATGTGCGTGACGTCCTTCTGCTCGACGTGACTCCGCTGACACTCGGCATCGAGACCGCGGGTGGCGTGTCCACCGCGATGATCTCCCGCAACACCACGATCCCGTCCAAGAAGACGCAGGTGTTTTCGACCTATTCCGACAACCAGCCTTCGGTGGAAATCGTCGTTTTGCAGGGCGAACGACCGATGTCCCGCGACAACAAGACGCTTGGCACGTTCCGGCTCGATGGCATTCCGCCTGCACCTCGCGGAGTCCCCCAGATCGAAGTGACGTTCGACATCGACGCCAACGGCATCCTGCATGTCTCTGCCAAGGACCTTGGCACTGGCAAGGATCAGAAGATTACCATCCAGGGCTCCTCCGGACTTTCCAAGGAAGAGGTCGAGCGCATGACAAAGGAAGCGGAGCTCAACGCTGAGTCTGATCGCAAGCGCAAGGAAGCGGTTGAAACGAAGAACCAGCTCGACAGCGCCACCTATCAGCTCGAGAAGGCCCTGAAGGATGCGGGAGACAAGATCCCGGCTGACAAGAAGGCGCCGATCGAGGCCGCCATCGCAGACGCCAAGAAGGCTCTCGAATCCGAGGATGCCGACAAGATGAAAGCGGCCACGGAGAATCTCTCCAAGCTTGGCGCCGAGTTCTACGCCGCGGCTGCTGCCGCAGGCGCCGCGCCTGGCGCGGATGCCGCTCAGGCTGCTTCAGGAGCCGCTGCGGGCGCAGCGTCGTCTGACGACGGCAAGAAGGCGGAAAAGAAGGCCAATGTTGTCGACGCCGACTTCGAGGTCGTCGACGAGGACAAGAAATAAAACGAACTTTCTGATGCGGGCGTGCGCGGTCGTGCTGTGAAGCACTGCGATCGGCGCTCCTCGCTCGAATACACACAATCCATCCCAAGAAAATCCATATGGCAAAAGTCAAAATCAAGCCCATCGGCGATCGCGTGCTGGTAAAGCACATCGAGGAAAAGGAGCAGGTCCGCGGCGGTATCATCATCCCGGACTCTGCCAAGGAAAAGCCCCAGGAGGCCGAAGTGATCGCTGTCGGCACGGGCAAGAAAGATGAAAAGGGCAATGCGGTCGCCTTCGAAGTGAAGGTCGGCGACAAGGTCCTGATCAGCAAGTACGGCGGCACCGAAGTGAAGATCGAGAACGAAAAGTTCACGATCGTCCGCGAGGACGACATCCTCGGCGTCATCGGCTGAGGCCACACTTCAATCGTCAGCAATCAAGTAACAAAAAAACTCTATCATGGCTGCTAAACAACTCCTCTTTGATGAATCCGCCCGCCAGAAAGTCCTCCGCGGCGTGGAACTTCTCTCCCGCGCTGTCAAGGTGACGCTCGGCCCGAAGGGCCGCAATGTCGTCCTCGACAAGAAATTCGGCTCTCCCACCGTCACGAAGGACGGTGTCACGGTCGCCAAGGAAATTGAACTGGCCGATCCGTACGAGAACATCGGCGCGCAACTGGTCAAGGAAGTCGCTTCCAAGACGAATGACGCCGCCGGCGACGGCACGACGACCGCAACGGTGCTCGCTGAAGCCGTCTACAAGGAAGGCCTGAAGCACGTGACCGCGGGTGCAAATCCGATTTATCTCAAGCGCGGCATCGACAAGGCGGTTGAAGCCGCCGTCGCCGAACTCGCCCGCATTTCCAGGAAGGTCAATGCCACCGAGGAAATCCGTCAGGTCGCGACCGTTTCTGCTAACTGGGACACCACGATCGGCGAGATCATTGCCGACGCGATGGACAAGGTTGGCAAGGACGGCACGATCACGGTCGAGGAGGCCAAGTCGATCGAGACGACGCTGGACGTAGTTGAAGGCATGCAGTTCGACAAGGGCTACCTGTCACCCTATTTTGCAACGAACCTGGAAAGCCAGGAGGCGATCCTCGAAGACGCCTATGTGCTGATCCACGAGAAGAAGATCTCGAACCTGCAGGAATTCCTTCCCCTTCTCCAGACGACGGCAAAGACCGGCAAGCCCCTCCTCATCATCGCTGAAGAGGTTGAAGGCGAAGCCCTCGCTGCGCTCGTCGTGAACAAGATCCGCGGCACGTTGAATGTCGCTGCGGTGAAGGCTCCTGGCTTCGGCGACCGCCGCAAGGCCATGCTCGAAGACATCGCGGTGCTCACCGGTGGACGCCTCCTCAGCGAGGACCTCGGCATCAAGCTCGAGAACGTTCAACTGAGCGACCTCGGACGTGCAAAGCGCATCGTGGTCGACAAGGAGAACACCACGATCGTCGAAGGCGGTGGCAAGGGCTCCGAGATCCAGGGACGCGTCAAGCAGATCCGCCGTCAGATCGAGGAAACCACCTCGGACTACGACCGCGAGAAGCTGCAGGAACGCCTCGCCAAGCTCGCGGGTGGTGTCGCCGTCATCAATGTCGGCGCGGCCACCGAGTCGGAAATGAAGGAAAAGAAGATGCGTGTCGAAGACGCGCTGCACGCGACGCGTGCGGCCGTTGAAGAAGGCATCGTTTCCGGTGGCGGCGTTGCGTTGCTGCGTACGGCGAAGGCCATCGACACACTCATCGCGGGTCTCGATGGCGATGAAAAGCTTGGTGCGCAGATCGTGCGCCGCGCGATTGAATCCCCCCTCAAGCAGCTCTGCTTCAATGCCGGAGTCGAGGGTGCGGTCATCGTTCAGCAGGTCGTCACGGGCAAGGGCAACCAGGGCTACAACGTGGCCACGGGCAACTTTGAAGACCTCGTGAAGGCCGGTGTTGTCGACCCGACGAAGGTCACCCGCACCGCATTGCAGAATGCCGCGTCCATCGCGGGCCTCCTCCTCACTACCGAAGCGATCGTCACCGACGTTCCGGAAAAGAAGGAAGCCGCGGGTGGTGCGCATCCTCCGCACGGCGGCGGCATGGACTACTAAGAATCTACTGCGTAAGCACGGGTGCTGTGCGCCCGTCTTCGCTAGGCACGGCCGGTTCCGCAAGGGACCGGCCTTTTTTGGTTTTGCTTCGCAGGCACACCGATTGAATGGCGCCATGCGTGGGCGGCTGGGTACGTAGGCGCAACGATTGTCGAGGTTTTCACTTTCCTTTCGGTGCAAGCGTCGTTTCGGTCGCTGCATGGAGGTGATCTTTCTCGGCACCGGAACATCCCAGGGGGTTCCCATGATTGCGTGCGATTGCGCCGTTTGCAGATCGAATGATCCGCGGAACAGGCGCACACGGGCATCCATACATGTCGTGATGGATGGCCTGCGTATTCAAGTGGACGCTGCTCCGGAGTTTCGTCTCCAGTGTCTGGACAACCGGATCACCTGGATCGATCTTTTCATTCTGACTCACGGCCATGCCGACCACGTGACCGGCATGGATGACCTGCGTCGGTTTTGCGATCTCCTCGGAGGAAACGCGATGACCGTATATTCCACCGAGGAGGGCATGGCCCGGGTGCTTGCGATCTATCCCTACACGATCACCGAGAGGCCGATCGTAAAGGGCTACGCGGCATTCAAGCTCGTGCAGATGCCGTCTAGGTTGGACCTGCCGCAGGGTACCATTGAGTCGACGCTGCTGCCTCATGGTGGGCTGAATACCATCGGACTCGTATTCACCGAGCGGAGCTCTGGTCGGAAGTTCACCTATTACACCGATTGCAAGAGCGTGCCGCCCGCTGCGCGGGAACTGGCCAAAGGGTCCCAGGTAATCGTCCTCGACGGCCTTCGTCCCCAGCCCCACCCCTCACACATGAGTGTGCATGAAGCGATTGCGGTCGCTCAGGAAATCGCCGCGCCACAAACTTACCTGACGCATATCACGCATTACATGGAGCATGGCGCATGGTGCGCCGAGTTGCCGCCAGGAATCACGTTTGCATACGACGGCCTACGCCTGACGATCTAATTCTGCTGGGTATTGATAAGATAATATATTGGACATGAATAATCTAAGTCTATTAGTTTAGTGTGTTGATGGACATAGATGTTTATCCTTGATTCAGAGCACGCCTGATTCAGCTTGGAGGTGATTTTTTGCAAATGAATCCATCGAAACGACCTGAGCCTCCCCTCCTGGAATTCATCACGTGCCGAGCGGCTGCGGAAGGCAGTGGTGTTTTTCCTCCTGGGCACGGGGCCTGGCAGTGGCGGGCGTGGGCTCACAATGGGCTCTGGTGCCTGGAGCGATTCACCAAAATTCGATCAAGATATTCCGCGTGATCGCGCATTCCGATAGTGCGATCCAGTGCTCCTAATTTCTTTCACCTGATCGTGACCAAGCCTCGCCGGACGATCTGCCAGTGGTCAGACTGATCACACGGGAAAGCCCTTTCGGCGTTCCCGACCATCACAATGAACCATCGGCTTCCCTTGCGCCTTGTTGTTTCAATTGCGATCCTGCTTTCGGGCGGCGCACTGCCCTGTGCGATTGCCCTGAATGCAGACGCTGACGAGATCCGTCTGCTTCGAGAGCAGATCCGTTTGCTCGATCAGAAGCTTCGGGCGCTTGAAAAAAAGCAGGAAGAACGCGAGCAGGCTGTGGCGGCATCAGCGGCTGCATCGCCAACCGCAACGCCCAAGAGCGTGACAACAACAGCGGATGCTTCGGGATTTTCGATCAGCGCGGCAGACAAGGGTTACAAGCTTGCATTCAAGGCCCTCGTTCAGGTCGATCACCGACACTTCCTCAACGAGAAGACCGTTCCCGGCACTTCGACCCCCATTGCGCAGAATACGTTCCTGCTTCGGCGCATCCGTCCGATTCTGGCCGGTACTTTTGGCGGCATTTTCGACTTCTCGGTCGTACCTGAAATGAGCGCCGGGGATGCCACGACGTCGTCGTCGGGTCTGTTTGATGCATGGATATCAGCCCGCCTGAGTCCGACCATGAGCATCAAGGCTGGGAAATTTACTTCACCGGTTGCCTTGGAGGCAGGCACCAGTCGGCATTTCATTGAGGCCCCATTTGTAAATGCGATTCTCCCGAATCGCGACATTGGCGTGGAGCTTTCCGGAAGCTCGGGTGAAGGTCTGTTTGAATATCGTATCGGCGCCTTCAATGGCGCACGCAACAATACGTCCGCCTTTGCGCGCGATGTTGACAACGACAAGAGTATTGCGGGTCGGCTCACGCTCAACCCCTTCGCTGGTGGAACGAGTGCGCTGAAGACCTTGAGCATCGGTGTGGGTGCCAGTGCTGGACGCGAGGAAGGCAGTGCGGCCGGAACCCTGCAGGCTCCTGTCACGAACGCTCAGCAAACTCTCGTCAGTTTTGGTTCCCTGATTTCCAATGGCGAGCATGTGAGGCTCTCCCCAAGCGTCGCATACTACTCGGGCCCGACGAGCTTTGTGGGCGAATATGCCTGGACGAAACAGCAGTTGTTCAGGGGAACAACCGCATTTGATTCCAAGACCACCGCCTGGCGCGCGACGCTTGGTTGCGTCCTCACAGGTGAGGATTCGACCCCCCGTGGCGTGGCACCTCGCGTGAATTTTGTGCCCGGTCAGTCTTGGGGGGCATTTGAGCTGGTAGGGCGGATCAGTGGCATCCAGTTGGATGATGCTCTTTTTGCGCCTGGCCTCGGGGCATTGCCGAATGTGGCGACCTCGGCAAATGCGACCGGTGCCACTGCCTTTGGAGGCGGGCTCAACTGGTTTATGTCGCGCAATCTCACATTCCTGCTCAACTACGAGTATACGGATTTTGACGGCAATACCCGCCGCCCTGCTGAGAGCGCGCTCTTCTCCCGCGCCCAACTCAATTTCTAGCCTCACGAGCCAATCTCAGATCTGGATCCTTCATGATGCCCAAGCCCCATATTTTCGCGTTATTCGCGGTATTGACCACCGCGATTGGGCTGTCGGCGAAATCGGTCTCGATCCTGAATGTTTCCTACGATCCAACACGGGAATTCTACCACGATTACAACAAGGCCTTTGCCGCGTATTGGAAGGGGAAGACGGGCGATGAAGTCACCGTAAGGCAATCCCATGGCGGCTCCGGCAAGCAGGCGAGGTCCGTGCTTGAGGGCGTGGAAGCGCACGTTGTCACGCTTGCCCTGGCGAACGACGTCAATGCGCTGTGCACTGTGGGGCGTTTGATACCCAAGGACTGGCAGCAGCGTTTGCCGGACAATTCAGCGCCCTATACCAGCACGATCGTGTTTCTGGTGAGATCCGGAAATCCCAAGAATATCCGGGATTGGGATGACCTTGCCCGGCCGGATGTTGGCGTGGTTACTCCGAACCCCATCACCTCCGGAGGAGCCCAGTGGAATTATCTGGCTGCCTGGGAATACGGCCGCCGAAAGTATGGGAGTGACGTTGGAGCGAAGGAGTTTGTCGCCAAGATCTATCGCAATGTTGCGGTTCTTGATTCCGGTGCGCGTGGCTCGACAACGACGTTTGTTCAGCGTGGTGTGGGGGACGTGCTGATTTCCTGGGAGAATGAGGCCTATCTTGCACTGAAGAAATTTGGGCGAGATGACTTCGAAATGGTTGTCCCTTCAGTCAGCATTCTGGCGGAGCCATCGGTTTGTGTTGTTGATCGTGTGGTAAAAAGACGGCATACGGAGGCTGTGGCCACGGCCTATCTGGAGTACCTGTATTCGGATATCGGCCAGGAGATCGCGGCCCGTCACTATTATCGCCCGAGATCCGCAGCCGTCTTCGCAAAATATGCCGACCAGTTCCGCCCGCTGAAACTCTTCACCATCGACGAGGCCTTTGGCGGCTGGAGCAAGGCTGCCAAGGTACACTTCGCGGATGGTGGAACGTACGACCAGATATCAATGAGATGACCGTCCGCTTGATGAACCCCATCGTACACAATCCACGCTTCCGGCTAAGCCTCGATGGGGTCTGGCATCCGATCGCCTTCGCTTCGGAAGGGCTGGCGAGCGCAGTGCGGTCGCGCCCATCCATTCATCACCGAGCGGTCGTGGCTCAGCCGGGAGTGCCCGTGATCCGACGCGGTCATTTCGGGATGCGTGAGAAAGGAGCTGAATGGCGATGAGCGTCGCCGCGTCACGTCGATCCGTTCTGCCCGGCTTCGGATTGTCGCTGGGTTTCACCCTGACATGCCTCAGCCTGATCGTGCTGATTCCCTTGTCCGCGGCATTTGTCCGGACAGCCGGCATGTCGTGGACGGAGTTTGTCGCTGCCGTGACCTCGCCACGGGTGCTCGCATCCTACCGGTTGAGCTTCGGCGCCTCGTTTGGAGCGGCACTCATCAACGCGTTCTTCGGCCTCATTGTTGCCTGGGTGCTTGTCAGGTATTCCTTCCCGGGCAAACGAATCGTCGACGCCCTGGTCGACCTTCCCTTTGCACTTCCCACGGCGGTCGCCGGAATTGCACTGAGTGCGATTTATGCCCGCAACGGCTGGCTTGGGTTCCTTGATCCCTTGTGGGGAAGCGCGGTTGCCTGGCTTGACCGGACGATCCCGGGAATCGCATGGAAGGAATGGCTGGGGGTTCAAATCGCCTTTGATCGCCCGGGAGTGTTCATTGCCCTGACGTTTATCGGACTTCCCTTTGTCGTTCGCACCCTGCAGCCCGTTTTGGAGGAACTGGAACCCGAACTGGAAGAGGCATCCGCCAGCCTGGGCGCGACGCGTTGGCAGACGATGGTGCGGGTGGTTATTCCGGAACTGACTCCCGCATTGATGACGGGTTTCTCCATGGCATTTGCGCGGGCACTGGGGGAATACGGGTCGGTGGTGTTCATCGCCGGAAACCGGCCGATGCACTCCGAGATCACTCCGTTGCTGATCATCACCAAGCTCGAACAATACGACTATCGGGGTGCAACGGCCATCGCCACTGTGATGCTGACGGCCTCGTTCCTTCTCCTTCTCCTCATCAACCTGCTCCAGAAATGGAGCCGTCGCCACCACAGGATCTGACAGGCATGGCATCAATTGTCACAGGTCTCGATTCCCGCGCCGTCGCATCCCGCGCTGCTGCGTCTCCGGTTACGCAGGACTCCCGGTGGGTGCGCTGGACACTCACGTCGCTTGCTCTGCTGTTCCTTGCCTTTTTCCTGGTGCTTCCACTGATCGCCGTGTTTGCGGAAGCGCTTCGCGAGGGCGTGAGGGCGTATTTTGCCGCACTGGTCGAGCCGGATGCGCTTTCGGCAATCCGGCTTACCCTTCTGACGGCTGCCATCGCGGTACCAGCCAATGTTGTCTTTGGTGTGGCGGCTGCCTGGGCGATCACCAAGTTCTCGTTTCGCGGCAAGAGCATCCTGATCACCCTGATCGACCTGCCGTTTGCGGTGTCGCCCGTAATTTCGGGACTCATTTATGTGCTGGTGTTTGGTCTGCAGGGGTGGATGGGGCAGTTCCTGAATGCGGAGCATCCCTGGTTCCCATGGTTGCAAACGTGGCTCTACGACCTCGATCTTCGCATCATCTTCGCCGTGCCTGGGATTGTTCTGGCCACCACGTTCGTCACGTTTCCCTTTGTTGCGCGCGAGCTCATACCGCTGATGCAGGCGCAGGGAACCGACGAGGAATATGCTGCCATCACGCTTGGGGCGGGAGGGTGGAAAACCTTCTGGCGGGTGACACTTCCCAACATCAAATGGGGACTCTTTTACGGTGTCATTCTCTGCAATGCGCGGGCGATGGGGGAGTTTGGAGCCGTATCCGTTGTGAGCGGACACATCCGCGGCGAGACCAACACGATGCCGCTTCACGTCGAGATCCTCTACAACGAGTACCAGTTTTCCGCGGCCTTTGCGGTTGCTTCGCTCCTGACGCTGCTCGCCATGGTCACGCTCGTCCTCAAGTCATTCATTGAATGGCGTCACGCCAGGCTCCGCTACGCGGAGGCCTGATCCGACCGAACTCGCATGAGCATTGTCGCAACACAGATCAACAAGTCGTTTGGAAGCTATTCCGCGCTGGCCAATGTCAGCCTGACGGTACCGAGCGGCAAGCTGGTCGCATTGCTGGGTCCCTCGGGCTCAGGCAAGACGACGCTCCTGCGCATCATTGCGGGCCTGGAGCATGCCGATCCGGGAAGCGGGCGCATTCTGTTTCACGGGGAGGATGTCACCGATCGGCCCGCGGGAAAACGGCGCGTTGGATTTGTTTTCCAGCATTACGCGCTGTTCCGGCACATGACGGTGTTCGAGAACATTGCGTTTGGCCTGAAGGTGCGCCGGTGCCGGGATCGCCCGCGGAAGGCGGAAATCACCGATCGCGTGCGCAAGCTGCTGAAACTGGTGCAGCTTGACGAACTTGGGGGACGCTATCCGACGCAGCTCTCAGGAGGGCAGCGCCAGCGTGTGGCCCTCGCACGGGCGCTGGCGGTCGAGCCACGGGTGCTCCTGCTTGATGAACCGTTTGGTGCGTTGGATGCCAAGGTCAGGAAGGAGTTGCGGCGCTGGTTGAGACAGTTTCACGAGGAGGTTCATCTGACTACGGTGTTCGTGACCCATGATCAGGAGGAGGCGCTCGAGATCGCCGACGAGGTTGTGATCATGAATCGCGCGCAGATTGAGCAGGTCGGCACTCCGCAGGAGGTGTATGACCGTCCCGCGTCCCCGTTCGTGTATCAGTTTCTGGGCAATGTGAATCAGGTCAGGCTTCCGATCAGGGGCGTGGATTCGGTTGGGGAGCTCACCACTTCGGCCGATGGATCAGTGGCCTATGTACGGCCACACGACATTGATCTCACACGTTTTGTCGATGGAGTGCCTGGGGAGCCCGCTCTTGTGCGTTCGATTCACGCCGCGGGACCTTTTGCAAGGATCCGTTGCATGCGTGGTCGCGAGGACGAGATTGTCGAAGCGGAATTGCCGCGCTCCCGGCTTTGCGAACTGCGGTTATCGGTCGGAGATGCGGTGCTGCTTCGCCTGCGTGATTCTAAGGCGTCCGGCGAAGACTTCAGCATCTGAATCCAATCCCTTTTTTCAAATCCTATGGCTAAAATATACAAAGACATCACCGAAACTATCGGCAATACCCCGCTCGTCCGACTAAACCGGACCGCGGCCGCACATGGCGCGCTGGCAGACGTCCTCCTCAAGCTGGAGTTCTTTAATCCGCTCTCGAGCGTGAAGGACCGGATCGGACTGGCAATGATCGAGGAAGGCTTTCGCACGGGCGCGATCAACGCAAAGACCGTCCTGATCGAAGCGACCTCCGGCAACACCGGCATCGCACTCGCATTCGTGGCGGCGGCAAAGGGCCTCAGGCTGATTCTTACCATGCCGGAAACGATGTCCCTGGAGCGGCGCAAGCTCCTCAAGGTCCTGGGTGCACGGGTTGTGCTGACCGAGGGACCGAAAGGCATGAAAGGTGCGATGGCGAAAGCGGAGGAGATTCACTCGAAGATCCCGAACAGCGTCATCATGCAGCAGTTCAACAACCTTGCAAACCCCGCAATCCATCGGAAGACAACAGCGGAGGAAATCTGGCGGGATACTGACGGCAAGGTCGACTTTGTCGTCTCCGGAATCGGAACAGGGGGCACCATCACCGGCGTCGGTGAGGTCCTGAAATCGCGCAAGCCGGAAATCAAGATTGTCGCGGTGGAGCCTGATTCATCCGCTGTTCTCTCCGGTGGCTCGCCGGGTCCGCACAAGCTGCAGGGGCTCGGGGCCGGATTCATTCCGGGTGTCCTCAATACCAAGATTTACGACGAGGTCATCCGCGTGAAGGAATCCGATTCCGGTCCGGTGAGTAAACAGGTCAATACCCTCGACGGCATACCGGTCGGCATCTCTTCTGGCGCCTCCATCTGGGCCGGCCTGCAACTCGCAAAACGCCCGGAGAACGCCGGCAAACAGATCGTCGTGATCGTGCCTTCCAGCAGCGAACGCTATCTCTCAACCTGGCTTTTTGCCGACATCAGTTCCGAAAGCGATACGGTTGAGGATCTCTATACGAATCCCTGACCGCTTCGGATCATACCAGGTACTTATTCCCGCATCCCACACATCAAGGGGTGCATTGAAATCAGGCGCCTCGCACTGGGGCGCCTGATTCTGCTTTCGTGAAGTTGGCGATGCGCGGAGGGGAAGAGGAACCGTGCCCGTGGAAGCCTCAAAGTGACGAGCCCTGCTTTCCACGCGAGACGCAACCCCTCCGTGATCACTTTCGTGTTGCCGGAAAAATGACCATCCGCCGGGTCCGTGTCCCGATGGGCGCGATAAGGATGCCGTCGTGCCTGTCTCGGCAGATTCTTCCTCACGGAGCGGACGAGAGCTTTCCGCGGGACGAGCTTTGACGATACCACTTGTAGAAAGCCACGCCGACAGCGCCGACGGTAACTGCCATTCCGCCGAGCTTCATGATTGCCGCGGCGAGGAGCTGGTCATCCGCGGGGCCAAACTTGGCGATGATGCGGGGCGCAAATTCGTAGGTCGGATAGAGGATCTCGTCCGAAAAGGCGATGTATGCGAACAGAGGGGTCATGCCGATCGTGATCGCGATGAGGTAGAGGATTTGTGCGCCGGGTTGTATTGGCGGAATTTCTCGGGCGGGACTCGCCAGCGGCCACCAGAAAAAGAGGGCCGCGCCGAAGAACATGAGGTGCTCGAAGACATGGATGGTCTTGTCCCTGAGGGCCAGATCGTACAGCGCCGGCATGTGCCAGGCGGACAGGACCGAAACGTAGATGAGGAAGCAGGTGATGGGGTGAAAGAGGACGGCCAGTGTGCGTTTGAGGCGCGGGTGCCGGGTGATCGGTGCGATCAGCCAATCGGGAATGCCAACGAGAAAAAGGACGGCCGCGGGGTAGATCAGGAGCTGGTGCTGGACCATGTGTGCGCTCAGCAGAAAGCGCTCTCCGGCCTGGTCCAGGGGCGATCCGACAGCCAGATAAAAGATCAGCAGCGCGCCGTAGAAGGCCCAGGCTTTTCTCCGCGGGAATTTGGCATCGCCATGGATCCGGTTGCGAAAGGGCCCGCACAGGAGTGCGTAGATCCATCCGAGGGCGATCAGTCCGCCGACGAGGTAGGGTTCGTTGTGCCAGTGGCGCCAGTCGATCATGACGCCGGAGAATTCCCGCCGCAGAGGGCAGACTCACAGCTCCTGCGGGCTGCCTTGCTTTCAGACAAGACTGCCAATGCGGGCGGCGTTCGGACCTGCCAGTGCAGTGTCATAGGCGGATCCGACCGGTTTGCTGGCTTCCGCGGAGAACAGTGCGTGGAGAGCGATTGATGTCCCTGTGGCAAGCACCAGGCCCAGGAAGAACAACAACGTGCAGAACACCTTGTCCCACTTCAGGTGCATGAAGATGAAGATGACGAACATGAACTTGGCAATCGACAGGAACGCCAGGGATACAAACACCGCGTAGTAGGGCAGCGGAAGGTAGATCACCACGATTTCCAGGCCGGTGATGACGGCGAGGAGCATGGCGACCTGGACGAAAATGTGGAACTTGTTTTCGCTGTGACCGGCGTCTGCGGTGTGAGCGTGTGCGGCGGTAGTGGCACTCATGTTCGAGAAGAGGATTGGGTTCGTGGAAGCGAGGCGGGAACTAGAAATACTCGAGGAGGTACACCACCGGGAAGATGATGATCCAGACGATGTCGACGAAATGCCAGTAGAGGCCCATGGTCTCCACATCGATTGCGTGGGATTGATTGAAATCGACCTCACCCGACTGGCGACCCATCAGATACAGCCCGGCAAGGCTGGCAAGAAAACCGACCAGCGCGAGAGCATGACCGCCAAGATAGCCGCCAAGGGAGAATCCGGGAGCTGTAATCTGATGTGCGAAGGCCACGACCACGTGGACACCGAGCACCACTGCGACTGCGAAGACAAGGAAGTGGACGATGCTCAGGATAAACCAGGGCTTTCGGGATGAATCCGCGTTATCGGGCTTGAAGCTGCGGATGTACATGAAGATGAGCCAGAGTACGCCGATGGCGACGTGACAGCCATGCGTTCCGGTAAGTGTGTAAAACGTCGAACCGAACAGACTGCTGGAGAGGGTCAGCCCCTTCGCGTGCACGAAGTGCTGGAACTCGTACACCTGGCAGGAGAGGAAGATCAGCCCAAAAAAGATGGTTCCAAGAAGGTTGCGGCGGGTGCTGCGCAGATTGCCCTTTTGAATCGCGTTCACCGCCAGCGCCATCAGCAGTGACGACATCAGGAGGATGAACGTGGAAAAGGAGGTGAGTTCGATCGAGAAGATCGACCTCGGATCAGGGGATCCAGCCGGGGGATGCACGCGATAAACGACGTGCATTGAGATCAGCGAACCGAAAAACATGCAGTCCGAGGCCAGGAAGGTCCACATGAACAATTTCTTGTTCGGAATGCCGGTGGACGTGGTGGCGTCGTGATGATGGTCGATGAGGGCCGTGGCCGCTTGACTGCTCATGGGAGATGCTGAATTCGGAAAGGTTGGTGATTCGTCCTAGTGGGTGGAATGGCCGCCCTTTTTGTCGTCGATGGCGTTGCCGTCCTTGTCGAGATGGAGGTGGTAGCCTCCCGGACCCTCCCATGCCCAAAGGTAGGCAAACACGATCATGCCCACCGCCGCGCAGATGGCTCCGAGGAAGTTGTGATCGGCGAAGAATAAGCTTCCGGTCAGGATCGCCATCGCGGTCAGGAACGGGAACCACGACTGGCTCGGCATGTGGATGCCGCCGTGGGCCTCCTCAGCCTTGGCGTGGGCAGCCTGCTCCTCCGCGATTTCGGTCTGGTGGCTCTTTTCGTACCAGAAGGCGTCGCGGGCGTGCACGGTGGGAATGACAGCAAAATTGTATTCGGGAGGCGGGTTTTGAATGGACCATTCCAGGGTGCGCGCATGCCACGGATCGCGCCCGACGCGTTGGCCTTTGTAATAGGTGTAAACCATGGTGGCGAAGTACACGGCGACTCCGATGCCGAGGATGATCGCACCGATGGTCGCGATCAGGTTCGCCGAATTCCATCCCATGTTGCCGTCGTAGGTGAACGTCCGGCGAGGCATTCCGTTCAATCCGAGGAAGTGCATTGGGAAAAACGTCACGTTGAAGCCGATAAAGATGATCCAGAACGAAAGTTTTCCCCAGAACTCGGAAACCTTGCGTCCGAAGATCAGAGGGAACCAGTAATGGATGCCGGCCAGCAATGCGAAGAGTGATCCGCCGATGAGCACGTAGTGGAAGTGGGCGACGACAAAATAGCTGTCCTGCTGCTGGGCGTCGGCGGGGGCTGCCGCGTGCATGACGCCGGAGAAGCCGCCGATCATGAAGGTCCAGACGAAGCCCAACGCAAACATCATGGGGGTTCGCATTTGGAGCTGCCCACCCCAAATGGTCCCGATCCAGTTGAAGATCTTCACCCCAGTGGGTACTGCGATGGCCATCGTGGCCACGGCAAAGGCGGCCGTCGCCATGGTTCCCATGCCGGTTGTGAACATGTGGTGGGACCAGACGCCAAATCCGAGCGTTCCAATCACGGCGCCAGAGAAAACCACGATGGGATAACCGAATAGCGGCTTGCGCGAGAAGCAGGGAAGGATCTCGGAGATGATGCCCATCGCGGGAAGAATGAGGATGTAGACCTCGGGGTGACCGAAGACCCAGAAGAGATGCTGCCAGAGGATGGGAAGTCCGCCATTGGACACCTCAAAGAAATTGGCACCGAATTGCCGGTCCATCATCAAGCCGACCAAGGCGATGGTGATGGCGGGGAAGGATAGCACGATCATGAATGCAGTGAACAGCGTCATCCAGGTGAACACCGGCAGGCGCATCATCGTCATGCCCGGCGCCCGCAAATTGATGATCGTCACGATGAAGTTGAGTGAGCCAATCACCGAGGAAACGCCGAGCACCTGAAGGCCCATGACCCAAAGGTCGGTTGAGATGTCGGTTGCGAATGTGTTGGAAAAGGCCTTGGAAGTCAGGGGCGCATAGCCGAACCAGCCGACGTCAGGCACACCTGACTTGATGAACCAGCCTACGTTTAGAATGACCGCACCGGCGAGAAAGAGCCAATAGGCAAAGCCGTTCAGGCGTGGGAAGGCGACGTCCCGTGCGCCGATCTGCAACGGCATGATGTAATTGAAGAACGCGGCGGAGAGCGGCATGATCGCAAGAAAGATCATGGTCGTCGCGTGCATCGTGAACATCTCGTTGTAGGCGTGGGAGCTCAACAGGGTGTTGTTGGGCACCGCAAGCTGCAGCCGGATCAGCAGTGCTTCCGCGCCGCCCACCAGGAAGAAGATCAGCGCGGAAATTCCATAGAGGAGACCGATGCGCTTGTGATCAACCGTCGTCAGCCAACTGACGATGCCGGTCTTCGTGGTTGGCCGGGTGAAGATCGCAGGCCGTTCGGAGGCGGCAGGTGAATCCTTGCCGATGAAATCTGTTTTCGCGGTGACATCCATGACGTGGAGAATTTCGACGATTGAGAGGGTTACTTCAGACTGTGGAGGTAGGCGACCAGCGCGCGCGCCTCGTTGTCGTTGATGGTAAAGTTGGGTGCCCATTGTCCCGCATCGTTGCGGGCCATGTAGCCGCCAAACCACATCTTGTTGCCGGGCTTCACCTCATTGGGCTCCAC
>CAUJJL010000162.1 GCA_963205455.1 Verrucomicrobiota bacterium | reverse complement strand
TATTTCGACGGCAAGGAGTTCAACGGCGACATCGCGAAGAAATTCAACATCCGCTCCATCCCGGCAGCAGCAATCCTCAACAAGGAGGGCATGCTGGTGGCAACGCCCACCTCCCGCTACGATCGCGAGGTCAAGCGTCTGCTCGGTATCAAGATGACCAAATGAGCATCACCCGCCCGGCGTCTTGACGGGAGCAACGCCGGGCGGCTCAAGGTGTGGATGTCCGCCTCGGTGTCTGTTCCGCATTGCCCGTCGGCGTTCCACCGGCAGCGGCGACCGCAGGCACCGCCAGCACCTGATTCGTTGCATTGGACAGCGAGCGCCGCCCGCCGATCAGGACAACATCAATCGCATAGTCGCCGGGCGGCAGGGCTGCCCGCGGAATGATGCAGTAGAATCCGCTGTTCCCCGTATCCGTGCGGTCCGGAAACGCACGGGCCACATCGGGACGCGGATCTGCCAGGCCGCGGTACAGGTAACGAGCCTCCCCATTCCTGAGCAGGAGCCAGGGCTCAAGGTCGGTGGATACCTGTTCCCGCGTCAGCATCCATCCGCGAAGGTGGATGGATGCCGCCGAAACTTTCAGCAGATCAAATTGAAAAACGATGGGATAGGGCGTCAACGCAGGGACCCGTCCAGCGCGCGGGCTCACATCAGGCAGAATGCGGAATATCCCCGCCTTGCGCGCTGCAGCCACAATCTGATCCGCCTTCCCGGCCTTCGGAAAAATCGGGTTCCGCAAACCGACAAACGTGCCGTGCTCATCATAGTAGCGCGCAGCGGCAACCCGCCGATGGGAGAATTGCCGAGCCTCCTTCATGAAGCGGTTCGATGAAATCACGCAGATCGCCATGGCCAGAACCAGAACAGTGGCAGACGCGACAAACCGGCTTCGGAGCGACGGCAAAAGCGGCATTGCCAGCACAGCGGCCGCAGTCCAGGCGATCGCGCTCTGCACCATGTAGCGGGACGAGAGCGGCGAGACGTCGAGCAGATTGAACCGGCCGTAGGCGATGACAAGGCAGGCCAGGATGGAATTGATCGCAACAGCCGCGAGAAACGGATCGAGCCTGTCACGACGATAAAGGATCAGCGCGCCCAGCGTGGCGACGAGCACCAGCCCGGCCCAGACGGCCACCGTTGCGTTGCCCAGCGAAACAATACCACCGACGGTCGTTAGCCAGTACACCGTCATGGCCCGGAGCCCAGCCAGTCCATGAAAGGGCGGACCTGCAGTGGACGCCGACCCAAGCCGCCAAAGGAACACGGCGACGATCACCACAGAAAAGACCATCCACAGCTTGAACGCCTGGCGGCGTTTCTGAAGGTAGAGCACGTACGCACCGGCCGCCAGCACGGCAACGCCATGCGCAAGCGTGAAAACCGCCAGCGCCGCGAAGAACCCGCCTGCGACTATCCTCCATCCGCCTCCGCGCGTGAGGAGGAACAGGCAGCTGGTGCTCAGCAGGACAATCTGGAAATGATCGATCGAGGCATAGGAGGAAAAGAGGTTCTCGTAGTTCTGCAGCTGAAAAATCAGCAGACTGGCCGTCGCCGTTGCCAGCAAACCCAGCCACCGGGACGCCACCGCATGGCCAAGCACGAGCACCGCAAGAAACGCGAACGCGTTTCCCGCGACAGCCAGAACAACAAAATTCACACCACCGGTCAGTTTGTAGAGCACCAGCGTGATGAACCTGCTCGTCACCATCACGTGTTCATTTGCCGCCGTGAAGAACGCACCGATTTCACTGGCGACAGAATCGGATGCGCGAAGGTGGAGAATGAAGCCGAGGACGGTCTCGAATTCATCCCACATCGGCATGTTCTGCAGGAGCTGCCTCGACTTGAGGGCGACAAAGAGCACCGGGCATAGCGTGCAGAGGATCAGGCCGGCTGCGGCAAGGCGTCGAATTTTAAGGGAGGGATGCCACGTGTCCTCGGAAGGGGACGAAAGGCCGGGTGAAGTCATGCGCTGCTCGGGCGTATCGATGCGGGATAGAATCCGATCGCCACCGAAAAAGGAGCGTGGGCTGGAGAAGGCAAGCCGCAACCCAGCGAGCAGCCTGCGTGAAGGTCATTGCTTTCGCTCCCGGACCAGCAACGATGGCCGCCCCCTGCCCATGGTTCTCCACGCCCTGACGGTCTTCCTTGGCGCGTTTCTCCTGTTTCAGATTCAACCGCTGATTGGGAAGTACATCCTTCCTTGGTTCGGGGGGAGTCCGGGCGTGTGGACAACCTGCTTGCTGTTTTTTCAGGGAGCACTGCTGGGCGGCTATGCCTATGCCCACCTCCTGAGCACCCGCCTGAAGCCCCGGGCCCAAGGCTGGCTTCATGCGTGCCTGCTGATCGTTGCGGTCGCCTTGATGCCCATCATCCCGGCAACCCATTGGAAACCGACCGGCGGAACCGAACCCGTCGTGCGAATCCTTCTCCTCCTTACAACGACAATCGGACTCCCCTACTTCGTCCTTTCAGCGACGGGTCCCCTGATTCAGCGCTGGTTCAGCCTGACTTTTCCCGGAAAATCGCCCTACCGCCTCTACGCGCTTTCAAACGCCGGCTCATTGCTCGCTTTGCTGAGTTACCCGCTTGTCTTTGAACCCGCCTTCAGCCGAAAGACCCAGGCGTGGATCTGGTCAGCCAGCCTGGCAGCCTTTGCGCTGCTCTGCATCGCCTGTGCCCGACGTCTTGCCGTTTCGACGCCCACGCCGCCCGAAGGATCTGGCTTGAGATCAGCAGCAAACGCCAGTGTTGCCTCACAAGACGAATCACCGACCGTCGGCAACCGGCTGCTCTGGGTTGCATTCGCCGCAGTCGCCTCGGTGCTCTTGATCGCAACGACCAACCAGCTCAGCCAGGACATCGCGGTCATTCCCTTCCTGTGGGTGCTGCCCCTCGTCCTCTATCTGCTGAGCTTCATCCTGTGCTTCGACCATCCCAGATGGTATCGCCGGGGGTTCTTTGCCGGGATATTGGTCATGGGCACCTTGGCCGTCTGCCGCATTCTGTACGCGGAATCCGGGTCATCGCTGGCATTCCAGATCGGCAGCTACAGCGTCACCCTGTTCGCCGCCTGCATGATCTGCCACGGCGAATTGTACCGGATGCGGCCGACACCCGGCTTCCTGACATCCTTTTATCTGAACATAGCCGCAGGCGGTGCGCTCGGCGGGCTGCTGGTTGCTGTCGTCGCACCGTTCTTTCTCGACCGGTACGCCGAACTGCAGGCGGGACTCTGGGTCCTGAGTTACCTGCTCGGCGTGGTCTGCCTCCGTGATCGCGACCGCAAGCTCGCGGAAGGCATGGCCATCGCAGCTGTTGTATCCATAGTCCTGTTACCGGCATTCTGGATCAACTGGACCGATGGCATCACCGACGGGTTTGCCATCTATGGTGACGTCTTTGGGAATGTGTACCGGAAACACTGGCCCCTGGTCGTGGCAGCGTTTGCCGTCGTGATCCTGGCGTTTGCCGACGGATGGCGCAGCATGGCACGGGAATGGCGGATGCGCATGGGCGGATTCGTGATGTTCCTTTCAGTGGGGCTCGGCATCTTCTTCATCATCCAGCTCCACCACACAGTCGGCACGACCCTGGCCGCCACACGCAATTTCTACGGCACGCTCCGCGTCTATGAGGAACTCCCGGGCCGCGAATATGGCCAGAACCTGAAGCTCGTGCACGGCGTCATCACGCATGGCCTGCAGTTCGAAAACCCAATCCAGTCGCGATGGGCTACCACCTACTACGGTGAGTCAAGCGGCGTGGGACTGGCGATCAAACACCTGAGACGTCCCGAAGGACAGCGCCGCATCGGGCTGGTGGGGCTGGGCACCGGCACCCTCGCGGTCTATGGACGGAAGGGGGATCAACTCAGCATCTACGAGATCAATCCCGACGTCGTGGCGATCGCCCGGAAGCACTTCACGTTCCTCTCGGAATGCGAGGCTCAGGTGGAGGTGATACCCGGCGACGCCCGTCTGTCGATGGAGGAGGAGCTGGCAGCCGGCAAGCCACATACCTTTGACCTCCTCGTACTGGACGCCTTCAGCAGCGATGCGATCCCCATTCATCTCCTGACGCGTGAGGTGATGGACGTGTACCTGCGCCATCTGAGGGAAGACGGAATCCTTGCCGTACACATTTCAAACCGGTACCTCGACCTCCAGCCCGTGGTCGAAAAACTGGCCGATGCGTCCGGACTTGTCACCGCGACCATCACCGACGACTCCGAAGATTCCTGGTGGATCTATCGCACCAAATGGATGCTCCTGGCCCGCGACCCCGCGCTGCTGTCGGCCAAGGAAATCGAGGAGAAAGCGCTTCCTCGCAGTGAAGAATCCGACGCGATGGCAGTCTGGACCGACGACCATGCCAGCCTGATCCAGGCTCTCCGCTGAGTGTGGCGCACGCAGGCAGGAGGCCACGCCGAGGTCTCGTGTTTCGCGGCTACGGGGATGCCTTCGGAGGGCTTGCCGAGTCCGGGGAACGAATCACGTCCGTCGTTCCAGGATTCCCCTGGAGAACAACGGGAGGAGTCGGAGATGCGAAGGAGAGTCCCCTGGCCTTTACCGCCCTCATGAACGCGGCGTTCAAACGCTGGCGCAGTTCCATGTGCTTCCGGAAATCATCGTCAATCGTCATGTACACGATCCAGATGTCCAGTGAGGTCGGGTTCAAATCCCGGAAATACACCATGACCGAACTCGCATCGATGTCGGGCTGTGCGAGGATGAGCTTCTCAAAATCCCTCACGATTGCGTCCATGTCGTCGGCGCTCGATGCGTACGTCAGCGAGATCACCTGCTCGACGCGTCGCTGGGTAAAACGCGAAAGATTGGTCACCGCCTCCGTGGCCACGGTCCTGTTGGGGACAATGGTAACAGACTTGTCGGGATTACGCAGCTTGGTCGAGCGCAGGCCGATGTCCTCGACCAATCCGGTGTGGACTCCTATCCTGACGGTTTCGCCGATCTTGAACGGCTGGTCGATCGCGACCACGACGGAACCGAAGAGATTGGCAATCGTATCCTGGGCGGCGAGTGCCATCGCCAGACCGCCGATGCCGAGGCCGGCAAGGAAGGCCTTCACGTCCGCCCCAAGGCTCTGCGCTACCAGGAGCACGCCAAAGACAAAGAAGATCGCGAGCAGCGTTTTTCGGATCCAAGGCATGAATGCGGCCACCCCGAGTTTCCGCGCCGTCGCGACCTCCTGCATATGTGCGAGCAGAGCGTTGAATGCCCGCAGAAACAGCCAGAAGACGAGAAGCGAGAACGCCAGGACCGAGGCGTAGGCGACAGCTTCGCTGCTGGCCGAGGACAATTTCAGCACCTTGAGTCCTGCAAGAACCCCGAGGAAAACAATCAATGCGCCGACCGGGGATGCCAGCGCGGTAAAGAGCTTGTCATCAAGCGTTGTCTCGGTGCGCGACGCCAGCCTTCTGAAAATTCCAAAGACAACCCGGGTCACCAGACCCCGCACGATGATGGCCCCCACCAGAAACATCGCCGCAATAAGGTAGCGGGTTGTGCTGTTCCCACTGGTCCCCACATCGAACGCCTCCAGGATCCCATCGATCAGGTGTTCAAGGAAATCCGAAGTCGGCACCTGGGCGTCGCCATGGGCTACCGCCGCCGCAGCGGCAGTCTGGTTGCCGGCATCCGAAGCAGCCGCCTTTTCGGCGCCCGCCTCAGCTTGGGCATGCGCAAATGTAGGGATGCAGACGAAGAAAAACGCCAGGAGGAGGCATGAGAGAGAAAGAGCGACGAACCGATTCATGAATGGAAAACAGGATTGTTTGACGAAAAACCCGGGAAAAGCGGTTTCAAATCCAAAAAAGGCAAAAGTTCCCACTGGAGCCCTGC
>CAUJJL010000161.1 GCA_963205455.1 Verrucomicrobiota bacterium | reverse complement strand
CGTGACCTTGCGATGGAAGGTCGGTTCGATCTGTCGCTCGATATTGAAGCGCTCGAAGATGGGGATGGTGTCCTTGTAGAGCGCGATCTTGGACCGGGAGCGCTTGGAAATGAGTCCGACCAGGTCGGCAGTGCGCTCGTAGTCGGCCCGGTTGTCGATGAGCACGCGATCGACCTCCTCGGTCAGGAAATCTCGGACCGTTCGCTCCACAAGATCCGGCTCCTGATAGAGGCCGGCGGGCGAGCGTTCGCTCTGCATCTTCGCGGTGATTTCCTCCCACTTCTTGAGGAGAATATGGAGGTCGCGGACGAAATACCGGGACTTCTTCCCTTCACCGGCGGTGCGCACGATCACGCCCATGCCTTCCGGGATCGTGAGTTCGTTGATGAGCTGCTTGAGGCGCTTGCGCTCGTGGATGTCCTCAATCTTCCGAGAAATGCCGCACCCATCGGAATAGGGCGTGAGGATCAGGTAGCGTCCGGGAATGGAAAGATTCGTCGTGGTCCGGGGGCCCTTTGAGCCGATGGGCCCCTTGGTAACCTGGATGACGATCTCGCTGCCTGGAGGGTACATCTGGGGGATGTCCTTGACCGTGGGCTCAGCGGGGCGTGGGGGGGCATTCTTCCGCTTGTTGACACGAACGACCTCGACCGACGAATCGGCGGCTGCAGGGAGCATGTCCCAGTAGTGAAGAAAGGCGTTCTTCGAATAACCGATATCGACAAACGCGGCCTTCAGTCCGGGGTCGAGGTTCTTGATACGCCCCTTGAAGATGCCGCCGACCATGCGGTCGTCGGAGTGCCGCTCGATCTCAAATTTCTCAAGCCGACCGTCGACCAGCAGGGCGACCCGCTTTTCGAGCGGCTCGGAATTGATGATCAGCTCACGATAGGAAGTTTTCTGTTTTTGGAAAACGCTCAGGATTTTCTGGAGAAACGGGCGTTGTTTGGAACGTTCCTGCGCGTTGGCGCGCAGTTCGCGGGAGTCCACCTCGGGGGCATCAGTGATGGGTGGCGGGTGGGCGAGTTCCGAGTCATACTGGGCGGGATCGTCCGCATTGCGGGAATCGTCGGATGGCGTTGAAGCGGGCATGGTGGATGTTGTCCTGTCGGGAAGACGGGGCGCATCCGGGCTTGGGTCGCGGCGCAGGAGATTCCGGCAGAGCGGTCGATATCGCGGAGGGAAATCACACTCATGTGAAATCCTTTCGGAAGCGATAGACGCTCTGGACCAGTCCTTGCAGCAAGCAGCAACTGAGCACGAACGAGCCGCCGTAGCTGATAAAGGGAAGCGGTATGCCCGTAATGGGCACGAGTCCGATGGTCATCGCGATGTTCACGAACACATGCACCGAAAATAGCACCGTCACGCCGAGGGCGAGAAGGGTGCCAAACCGATCCCTCGCGAGAGCGGCGATGCGAATGCCATTGAACATCATTATCCCAAACAAACTGAGAACCGTGAGGCTTCCCAAAAATCCTTTTTCCTCGGCGATGACCGAGAAGATGAAATCATTGTGCGCGACCGCCGGAGGCAGGTACCCCAATTGCGCCTGCGTGCCCTGCGTCCAGCCTTTGCCTGTCAGACCGCCGCTGCCGACGGATATCAGCGACTGATTCAGGTTCCACGCATCCTTGGTCCCTGACGGATCAATCACGTCCGGCCGCACAAAGGTCAGGATGCGGTTGCGCTGATAGTCCTTGAGCGGGATCCAAGTCGTTTTTTCGTACGCGCCCTTCTGTTTATGAAAGTCCAAGTTATTGGCCTTCATATAACTTACGTAGCTGTAGCTATCCCAGGCCACCACGCTCACCAATAGAAAAAATGCCCCCATCGCGCCCAGGAAAAACCGGGTCGAGAGTTTTGAGACATAGAGCATGGAGAACACCATCGGGGGAAGCACGATCACCGATTTCAGGTCGGGCTGCAGCATGATAAGGAACATGGGCAATCCCACCGCAAGGGCCAATTTGCCCAACACGCCAAGGGATTGTTTCACGGTACCCACCTCTGATCGTATCAGCAGGCTCGCGGTGAATATGAGAACGGCAGCCTTTGCGGGCTCCGATGGCTGAAAAGCGAAGGAGCCAAAATCCAGCCATCGTTGTGCACCGTAGCGCTCTTGTCCCACAAATAGAACAAGCACCAATGGCACCAGGCAGCCAAGGTAGAACCAATGGCCAATGCTTAGCCAAAGGCGGTAGTCGAGCATCGATACGGCAAGATAGACCAGCGAGCCTGCGGCCAACCATACGAGCTGGGTGATCCAGTTGTTCTGGGGCGTCGACAATTGCGCGCTGTAAATGAATACAACTCCGATTGCGCTCAGTCCCACCATGGCGATAGGTGTGAGCAAGTCCCACCGTTCACGGGTGGTGACCTTGAACAGGCCCATCAGGGCTGAGGGTGTCGGCAGGTTCACAAACGTCTTCAGGAAACCGCGGATCCTCGGCTCCGCAATCCCGGGATGTGCAAAAAGTCAGGTTTGCCGCCCGCCGTTCCGGCACATCGGGAGAAAGCTTGTGCTTTCAGAGCCTTGCGCCACCGTGTTGATCCTCGTGATTTTGCGCGTCGCCGACTTCGCCGCAATCCTTCCTCCCGAGAGCGGACTGCCGTATGGGCTGCTCGGGGCGTCGATCGTCTTGGGCCTTGCGATCGGCGTTCTGCTCGGCTGGCTGGTCACGCGTCAGGCACGCCGACTGGCATCCTGCCAGGCAACCCAGGTGGTGGAGGTCGCGAAACGTGAAGCCCTGGTTGCGGCCCAGGAGGCAAAACAAAAGGCCGAGGCTGAGATCCAGACACGTCGGGCAGAAGCCAACCGCGAATTCGATCGCCGGGAGATTGAAAGCGAAATCAAATTGCGGGAAATACGGGCCCACGAGGAGTCCCTTGTGCTTCTGGATCGTCAACTTGAGCAGAAGCAGGACCGCTTGGGACGCGAAAGCGCCGCGGTGAAGCAGGCCCGTGACGCCATGCGGCAGCTTTCCAGATCCCTGAGAAAGCGTCTCGAAGGTGTTGCCTCGATGGATGCCGAGGAAATCAGGAAACAGCTTCGCGAGGAGGTCCAGCTTGAGTGCCAGGACGAACTCCGTGCCTTGCGCCGCGAGGTGCTCGAACGCTCCGAACAGGACGTGGAAAATCAGGCCAAACGAATCCTGATATCCTCAATGCAGCGGCTGGCGTCGCGTCCCAACAATGACATCACAGCCACGATCGTCCAGCTCCCGAACGAGGACATGAAGGGGCGCATCATCGGTCGCGAGGGACGAAACATCAAGGTGTTCGAGGCGGCCACGGGCGTCACCCTTCTCATTGATGAGTCACCCCAGATGGTGCTGATATCATCGTTTGACCCGGTACGGAGGGAAATTGCGCGGGTTGCGCTTGAGGCGCTGGTCAAGGACGGGCGCATCCATCCGGCAAGCATTGAGGAATTCGTGAAGCGTGCGCAGGAGGAGGTCGGCCAGCAATCACAGCAGGCGGGAGAGGAGGCCATCCAGCGTCTCGGCATCAATGGTCTCAATCCGGAGGTTGTAAGGCTTCTGGGCAAGCTGAAGTATCGATTCAGCTACACCCAGAACGTGCTCGATCATTCAATTGAGGTAGGCTTCCTCTGCTCGCTCATCGCAAGCGAAGTGGGGCTCGATCCGAATCTCGCCAAGCGTGCGGGGCTTTTGCACGACATTGGAAAGGCGGTTGATGCTGAATATGAAGGCAGCCACGCCCACATTGGAGCGGAATTTGTGAAGCGCCACGGAGAGACCCCTGTCGTGGTCAACGCCATTGC
>CAUJJL010000160.1 GCA_963205455.1 Verrucomicrobiota bacterium | reverse complement strand
CACAGTCGAACTTCCCGCCGCGACACCGAAGGCGCGGCCCAGAAAGAAGATCACGGTTTCGGTCGAGAGCGATCCCCAGCTCAATCTTCTCTGAACCGCCTCCGACCTCATTCACGCAAATTCCTCACGGCGAAAAGGCAGCCGCCTCAACACCGCGCCACACCTCTCGATCCGAGACTCGGAGCTTGCTCAACTCGTCACTGACGCGCCTCCACTCGCGCCGCGTGCGTCAACGCCCAGAGTTGGCGCGCCTGGCTGATCGTTTCCGCCAGCACGTCGGGAGTGATCGCCTGCTTGGGGTCATCACCGATGCCCTTGGTCGGCTGCACGTGGGCCTCGATGCAAAGTCCGTCCGCGCCATACGCGACCGCCGCCAGCGCACATGCGGGCACATAGACGGCCTTCCCCACGGAATGCGAGGGATCGACCACCACGGGCGCCCACGTCCGCTCCTTGAGGAGCGGGGTGATGCTCTCATCCGGATGATTCCGGTATCCATCCAGGGTTGGCGCCGTGCCGCGCGGGCACAGCAGAATATTGGGATTGCCGAACGAGGCGATGTACTCGGCTGCGGAAAGAAACTCGTTGATCGGTCCCATGTGCAGGCTGCGTTTCAGTAGCACCACCGTCGGACGGTCCGTCACGGCCTTTCCGATAGCACGCAGCAGCGAGTAATTGAGGGCGTTGCGCGCACCGACCTGGAGCATGTGCACGCCTGCATCCAGAGCGAGCTTCAGTTGATTTTCATCCATCACCTCCGCATCGACCGGGAGACCCGTCCGCCGGTGAGCCTCCATGAGGATGTCCAACGACTTCGAATCGCCTTGGAAGGCATAGGGATTCGTCCTCGGCTTCCACACGCCACCGCGAAGCACGTGTGCCCCTGCCTCCTTCACTGCTGCGGCCGTTTCATAAAGGAGGTTCGGGTTCTTGGGATCGATTGTGCACTGACCTGCAACCACAAGCAGTTCCTCCCCGAGCTTCACCCCTCCGAGCTGGATCGTGTGCGACGCCAGGTCGGAGCGTTTGTCCATCAGCTTGAAGGGCGACTGGATCTTGTCTATCCGCTCGATGTAATTGAGCCCCTCCAGGCGGGTGATCATCAGATCGTCGCGCTCGTCGCCAACGATTGCATAGATCGTACGCACCGCTCCGACAATCGGCTGAATCCGGCAGCCAAAGGCCTCAACAATTCGGGTGATTTCTGCGAGTTGGTCATTGGTCAGACGGTTGGTCTTCGGTAAAATCATGGCGATAGAGCCCTCAACGGTAGAGAGGAATGCGGAAATTGACAGGCTGAAGTTTCCAGACAGGGCCTCGGGCAGGGCTGCCCCATCCTCCCACGCGCGAGTTTAGCGTCGATTCCGGCACCCCTGTTCGTCCACTCTTCCGGCTTCCCATGTTTGAGTCACTCACAGAAAAGCTCTCCCACGCCCTCCGCAACCTCCGCGGCGTCGGCAAACTCAGCGAGGAAAACATGGCGGAGGCACTCAAGGAAGTGCGCACCGCCTTGCTGGGAGCCGATGTGCATTTCAAGGTGGCCCGCGAGTTCGTCGAGCGCGTGCAGGCCAAGTGCCTCGGCCAGCAGGTGCTCGCGGGAGTCACCCCCGGTCAGCAGATCGTCAAGATCATCCATGACGAACTCGTGTCCCTTCTCGGCGAAGGCACGACGGCGCTATCCGGCGCTCGGCCGCTCAAGATCCTGATGGTCGGTCTTCACGGGTCCGGCAAAACCACGTCCACGGTCAAACTAGCGAAACTTCTCAAAAAGCGCGGTTACCGGCCTTGGGTTGCCGCGTGCGATATCCATCGTCCCGCGGCCATCGACCAGCTCGAGATCCTGGCGAAACAGGAGGAGATCGGCTTCTACTGCGACCGCGCCTCGCGGGACGTTCCAGCGATCGGTGCTGCCGCCCTCAATGCCGCCCGTCAGGCTGGCGCGGACTGTGTCATTCTGGACACCGCCGGACGCCTCCAGATCGACACCGAACTGATCGACGAAGTGACGCGACTGTCCGCCCGAGTCGAGCCCGACGAAATCCTTCTCGTTGCCGACGGTGCACTGGGCCAGGAAGCGGTGAATGTCGCAAAGGCATTCCATGAGGCGCTTAAGCTCACCGGCCTCATTCTCACCAAGCTCGACGGTGACGCGCGTGGCGGTGCCGCGCTGTCCATCAAGGCGATCACCGGGGTCCCCATCAAATTCATAGGCACTGGAGAGAAGCCCGCCGACTTCGACACGTTTCATCCGGACCGGCTTGCCTCGCGCATCCTGGGGATGGGAGACGTCGTTTCCCTCGTGGAGCGAGCACAGGAAACCATTGACCACAAGGAGGCGGAGAAGATGGCGGAAAAGCTCCGCAAGGCCGACTTCACGCTTGAGGACTTCCTCGCCCAGATGCAGCAGATCAAGAAGCTGGGCTCGATGGAGAGCATCATGAAAATGATGCCCGGCATGAGTGGCGTGAAGATCGACGGCGACGCGGAAAAGAGCATGGCCCGCACCGAGGCGATCATCCAGTCGATGACGCTTCAGGAGCGCCGCAAGCCGGAGATCCTGAACGGCAACCGCCGCCTCCGCATCGCAAACGGCGCCGGCGTGAAGGTCGTCGAAGTCAACCAGCTCCTGAAACAGTTTCAGCAGATGCAGAAGATGATGAAGATGTTCAAGGGAGGCGGCTCGAAGAAGATGATGCGCCAGATGCAGGCCATGCAGGGCAGAGGCGGCATGCCCGGGTTTTAGCCTCGATCATAGCTTAGCATCGCGCTCAGAGATTCCTTTGCCGAGGGCTGTCTTGTTCTCGAAGTGCAATTTGCCTGGATTTGGCAGGTGAAGCATCCGCAGATCCGGCTCGCTGGTTTTGTCTGCTCCGGAGCCGCGCCCCTCAACCCCTTCCTCGCACGCAAGGCTCCTGACCGGTGATGCGAAAGCTTGTGGACCCGCAAACATCTTCCACGGGTGAACCGAAGGGGAGTCCGCCCTAATCCGGATGAGGGTTTAGTTTCACCGACATCTCCCACATCGCGCGCTTGCGGAGCAGCGCGATGTGGGTTTTCGGCTCGCACGGTCAAATCACCTGCGCAATCTCGGCTCCGAACTTCCGGACATCCCTAGCTGGGAACGGGTTCACCGACCTCTCTCCCATGCCCAACCTTGAGCGCTCTTCCTGGTTTCGACGTCCCGCGACGCCTTCCCTGGCTGATGCTCGTCCCTGTTAGAATTTCCCATGGCCCGTTCCCGCTCCGCCAAACCCGCCGACTCCACCGCCCATCTCGGATTCGAAGCAAAGCTCTGGCTCGCCGCCGACAAACTCCGCAACAACATGGACGCGGCGGAATACAAGCACGTCGTCCTCGGGCTGATCTTCCTCAAATACATCTCCGACAGCTTCGAGGAACACCGCGCCAAGCTCACCGCAGGCCAGGGCTACTACGCCGGAGCCAATCCCGAAGACCCGGACGAATACCGCGCCGAAAACGTCTTCTGGGTTCCCGCCGACGCCCGCTGGTCCCACCTCCAGGCCCACGCCAAGCAGCCGACCATCGGCAAGACCGTGGACGACGCCATGGTCGCCATCGAGCGAGACAACTCCCGCCTCAAGGGCGTACTGCCGAAAGACTATGCACGGCCCGCCTTGGACAAACATCGGCTCGGCGAACTCATCGACCTCATCGGCACTATTGCACTTGTGCAACCCTCACCCCAGCCCTCTCCCACTGGGAGAGGGAGGAGCGAAGCGGAGGGTGAGGGAAATGTTCGTCGCCCGACGACGGACATTTTAGGACGCGTCTATGAGTATTTCCTGACGATGTTCGCCAGCGCGGAGGGCAAGAATGGCGGGCAGTTCTACACGCCGTCCTGCGTCGTGCGGCTGCTCGTCGAGATGCTCGCGCCCTACAAGGGCCGCATCTACGACCCCGCCTGCGGCTCCGGCGGCATGTTCGTGCAGTCGGAAAAGTTCGTGGAAAGTCACGGCGGCAAGCTCGGCGACATCTCCATCTACGGCCAGGAGAGCAACGCCACCACGCGCCGCCTCGCCATCATGAACCTCGCCATCCGCGGCATCGAGGCCGACTTCGGTCCCGAGCACGCCGACACCTTCCGCCGCGACCTCCATCCCGACCTCCGCGCCGACTACGTCCTGGCCAACCCGCCCTTCAACGACTCCGACTGGTTCCGCAAGGACGACGACGTGCGCTGGCAGTTCGGCGTCCCGTCCAAGGGCAACGCCAACTTCGCCTGGGTGCAGCACTTCATCCACCACCTCGCGCCGCACGGCATGGCCGGCTTCGTCCTCGCCAATGGCAGCATGTCCTCCAACCAGTCCGGCGAAGGCGACATCCGCCGCGCCCTCATCGAGGCCGACCTCGTGGACTGCATGGTCGCCCTGCCGGGGCAATTGTTTTACTCCACGCAGATTCCCGTCTGCCTGTGGTTTCTCGCGAAAAACAAAGGTGCGCGCAAAGTGAAGCGCGGTGATGACCGGGTGCCCGACTGCATCCGCAAACGCAAAGGCGAGACGCTCTTCATCGATGCGCGAAAAATGGGAACGCTCATTGACCGCGTGCATCGTGAACTGACTGAGGAAGACATTGAGAAAATCGTCGGTACCTATCACGAATGGCGCTTCGATGACATGGAATGGCGGGGCGAAGCAGAAAAGGCGGGATGCACCCTGCCTGCCGAACCTGGCTCGCAATACAAGGACATCCCAGGCTTCTGCAAATCCGCCACCACCGCCGAAATCGCCGCCCACGGTTACGTGCTCACCCCCGGTCGTTACGTCGGCGCCGAGGAAGTCGCCGACGACGGCGAACCCTTTGACGAGAAAATGTCCCGCCTCATCTCCGAGCTGGAGGCGCAGTTCAAGGAATCTGCCAAGTTGGAAGCGCAGATTCGCGCCAATCTCAAAGGACTCGGATTCAAATGAACCCGCCCGAATCAACACAAAGCGCGAAACTCCTCTCCCTCTGGGAGAGGCAGGGTGAGGGTTGCTGGCCCCAAGCCAGCATTGCCATCAAAGCAAACCTGAGGGGGCTGGGTTATGGCGGGTGAGTGGAAACGCACATCGCTTCGCGAAGCTGGGGTCGCACTGATTGACTGCGACCACCGCACGCCGCCCGCTGCCGAGAGCGGTTATCCATACGTCGCGATTCCGCAGCTCAAGGAAGGGCGAATTGTTCTAAACGATGTGCGGCGCATCTCGGCTGAGCACTTCGCCGAGTGGACGCGGAAAGCCAAACCGCAGCATCACGACGTGATTCTCTCCCGCCGCTGCAATCCGGGAGAAACGGCTTATGTGCCAGCGGGCCTTGAGTGTGCGCTCGGTCAGAACCTTGTTTTGCTCCGTGCCGACGGGAAGAAGCTGTTTCCGCCATTCTTGCGTTGGCTGGTTCGCGGCACGGACTGGTGGGAGCAGGTCGGCACTTTCATCAACGTGGGCGCTGTGTTCGACAGCTTGAAGTGCGCAGACATTCCGAACTTCAGCATGCCGCTCCCACCCCTCGCCGAGCAAAAAGCCATTGCGGCGGTGCTGGGGGCGCTGGACGACAAGATCGAGTGCAACCGGCGGATGAACGCGACGCTGGAGACGATGGCGCGGGCGCTGTTCCAGAGCTGGTTTATTGATTTTGATCCCGTTCGGCGCAACGCCGACCGGCCTCAAAATCAACCCTCACCCCAGCCCTCTCCCACTGGGAGAGGGAGGAGCGCAGCGGAGGGTGAGGGTGCCACAGGCTTAGGGAGAAGGGACGGGGATGCGGGGCTTGCCGCCTGCGACAAGCTGTTCCCCGACTCCTTCCAAGACTCCGAACTCGGCCACATCCCGAAGGGGTGGAGTGTGGAGTCCGTCGGCAAAGTCGTCGCCTGCGTCGGCGGAGCCACGCCGAGCACCAGCGAGCCGAAGTATTGGGAAGGCGGCACCCACCACTGGACGACGCCGAAAGATTTCTCCTCGCTCCAAGCGCCCGTCCTCCTCGACACCGACCGCAAGCTCACCGATGCCGGCATCGCCAAGATTTCCTCCGGCTTGCTGCCCGCCGGAACTCTGCTGCTTTCCTCCCGCGCCCCCGTCGGCTACCTCGCCATCGCTGCCATGCCTGTTGCCATCAATCAGGGCTTCATTGCGATGAAGTGCAACGAGCGCGCCTCAAACTTCTTCATGCTGAACTGGTGTCAGCAAAACATGGCCGAGATCGAAGGCCGCGCCACCGGCACCACCTTCGCCGAAATCAGCAAACAGAACTTTCGGCCGATCCCGATGGTGCTGCCACCGAAGGAACTCATGGCCGCCTTCACCGCCCAAGTCGCGCCGCTCTACGCCCAAATCCTCGCCAACCTCCACCAATCCCGCACCCTCGCCACCCTGCGCGACACGCTGCTGCCGAAGCTGCTGAGCGGGGAGCTGAGCGCGGTGGCGGTGGAATCGTCGGCGAACTACTAATCGGCAGCGAATTAGCAGTTCCTTGGAAACGAGCCGACTAATCGTCTAAACGCACAAAAATGCAACAATAGTGAACACACACTTGCACTAAATCGCATCTTTTGGCTGATTGTTGCCGTGATTGCCTCGAAAGCCGAACTCTTTGCGGTGCTCCGCCAGTATAACCCGTGGTGGGCGGGCGGGCGTTTTCCCGACCTGCCGACGTGGCGGCGGGCGGCGTTTCGGGAGATTTCGGCGT
>CAUJJL010000159.1 GCA_963205455.1 Verrucomicrobiota bacterium | reverse complement strand
ACCGCAAAGATCCTCGCGGCAAAGGATGAGTCGGCTTTGTTCAACGATCTGGTTCGCGAGGATGTCCGTTTTCACATCGGGATCATGACAGCCGCTCACAATAACCTGATGAAGCGGGAGATCCTTAAGCTCAACATGATCAATCGTGTCATGATTGGTCCGAGAGTTTCCAGGATTGGAGACAAGAAAGAATCGGATGCGAATCGGCGCAAGGTCCTCGCCAGCCACGAGGAGATCTATGACGCGATAGCCCGGGGCGATGCGCCGGCTTCGCGCGCGGCGATGGAGCGTCACATCCAGGACATGATCGAGAAGACGATGCGCCTGATTGCCGGCTCGGACATGGTCATGCCCCGCGAATTGAGCGAGGAGGAGCTCGCTTACAGCGGCTGATTGGATCCTGGAATGAATTCCCGGGCATGTAGTGGGCGAACGACTACGATCGGAGGATTGGGACTTCTCATTGTCCGCAATCGCCGCGAGGTGCGAGGTTCTGTGCGATTGAGTTTTGGTTTCACGATTCCGCCCCCCGAAGTCCGAGCCTGCATGTCGTGAGGGATATTTTCAGGACATCCTTACTGTTCCGCCTGACCGGTTTTTTCCCGATCATGATTTTTGCTTCCGCCAACGCCCAGCCACACTCCGGCTGGAGGTCACTTGCGCCGTTGCCGGACCGCATCGGTTATGCCGGCATGGCGGCCGGTGTGCTCGACGGGAGACTTGTCGCCACCGGCGGGAGCCAATGGAGTCGTCCCATCTGGCAGAAGGGCGTTCGTCAGTTCACTGACAGGATTTTTGTCCTGGATGCGCTGGACGGTCAGTGGAGAAGTGCGTCCACCCGGCTGCCCGAACCCTGCGGCCACTTTGCCGCAGCGGCTGCGGATGGTGCGATCTACCTTGCGGGCGGAACCGATTTGCGAGGCTGCCGGTCGGCGGTTTACGAACTGCGTGCGTCCGCGGGTGACTATGCACTGCGCAGGCTTCCCGATCTGCCCAAACCGATCGGATACGCGGCGGGGGCGCTTGCGGGAGGACGTTTCTTCGTGATGGGCGGTGTGTCAGATCCTTCGTCGACGGATCCCTCGCGCGAGGTTTGGTCGCTTGACGCGGCCCATCCGGAAACGGGTTGGCACCGCGAGGCTGATCTGCCAGGACCCGGCGTGATTGTTCCGTCCGCGGGTGTTTCGGCGGAGTCTGTTTTCCTTTTCGGAGGCATGGCGTTCGACGCAGGAAATCCTGTGCCCTCGAAAGCGGCCTACCGGTTGTCGCATTCGGCCGGGTCATGGGAGCGCCTTCCGGATATTCCGGAGCCTCGGGTGGGTGCAAACTCGCCTTGTCCGCTCCTTGCGGATCGTGCGTTATGGCTTGTCGGCGGCTACTCGACTGTTTGGAAGGGTGCCCAACGCGAACATCCCGGGTTTGATGAGCAGACCTTTCGTTTTGATGTGACGAAACGGGTGTGGTCACCCGGACCCAGACTGCCGAACGCAGGTGCTGGAGATCGCGATTCCTCCGGAGATGTTGGGCCGGTGCCCCCGATTGGCGCGCCGGTGGTTGTCTGGAAAGATCACGTGATTGTGATCGGCGGCGAAGTGCGCCCCACGACACGAACGCGGACGGTCATCGCCTGGGCGCTGCCCTGAGACGTTCTGATCTGTCCATTCCTTTTTTCACATGCCAGCAAAAAAAAGTGCTCCGAGAATTCCACAGCTGACCCGGCATTCGCTGAACGGCGTCTGGTGCGCGCTGATCACGCCCTGGAACGACCGGGATGAGGTTGATCTTCGCCGTCTCGTCAAGGAGGTGCGCGGGTATGCAGGCACGGGCGTGCACGGTGTCTACACGGGTGGCACCACCGGTGAGTTTTACACGCAGGACGATGCGACCTATGGCCGCATCACCGAGGTGGTTGTCACGGAAGGGCACGCCATCGGCCTGCCCGTGCAGATCGGCGCAACGGCGCTGAGCACACGCACAACGATCCAGCGCATTCGTATCGCCAAGCGTGCAGGAGCCGATGCGGTCCAGCTCGCGCTGCCATTCTGGCTTGAACTCAAGGACGACGAGGTCGAGCGATTTGTTGCGGAGACAACTGCGGCCGCAGGAAAGATGCCGGTAGTGCTCTACCTTACGATGCGTTCCAAACGAAAGATTTCTCCGAACTTGCTTGGAAAGCTCGCGGCAAGACATCCGACTTTCATTGGAACGAAGGATACCGGAGCCAGCGTGGATGAGGTGAAGGCCATGCTGAAGGAGGCGCCTGATCTGGCGATTTTCGGCGGGGAGGATTTTTATGCGCGCATTCCCGCGGGAGGACGCGGCGGCTATTGCTCAATCACCGGTTTCAACGCGCGCAAGGTCGTGGAACTCTATACGCTGTGCATCGCCGGCCGCCTTGAGGAAGCCAAGCCGCTGGCCGATGCGTTTCATCGCTATCTGCACGAGGCGCTGATCGGGCCCTTGGTGAAGGAGGCTGGGCTATGGGACTCCGCCATCGATCGTATTCAGCGGGTCGCGGGCGGTGGAGGGGTTGGTCTGCGCTGCCAGTCACCCTACCGGAGCGGCACCGAAAAACACGTCAGGCAGGTGATTTCCTGGGTGCGGAAAAATGCTCCGGAAATTCTTCCGGAGCATCTCGCCACGAAGTCGGGCTAGATCATCGTAAGCCGGCTTGAGCGACGACCCAGGCATCGACCCTGGCATTCTGCTCTGGGTTGGTGGCATGCGGCATTTCGAGCGCGAGCAGCAGGTACTTGGGCGACTGGATCACATTGTACGCGGCGAACATCGAAGTCGGCGGACAGGTTTCGTCGTTGTAGCCCCAGGAGAAATATCCGGGCACCTTG
This sequence comes from Verrucomicrobiota bacterium, assembly GCA_963205455.1. Lineage (GTDB taxonomy): Bacteria > Verrucomicrobiota > Verrucomicrobiia > Opitutales > Opitutaceae > UBA6669. Next base: position 5,059 of record CAUJJL010000159.1, on the reverse strand, counting down.
AGCCTGCGCGCAAAGTTGACGGCGTCGTAGTATGCGGTTGTTGCGATCTTGAGATCGGTCGCGTGTGGGGATGGGCCCTGCGGGGTGGCGCGCATCATGTGCGGCCAGCCGCCTGCGCGACCATGCAGATAGCCGGTGACATCGCAATAGGCAGGATAGTTGGCGGCGAGCGCGGTGACGCGCGGATCGAGACTCGCGGTAACAATCGAGAGTTGTCCTCCCTGACTGCCACCCATGACGATGAGCTGCTTTCCGTTCCATTTCGGATGGGACACCAGGTAGTCGTTGGACCGCACGCAGCCGAGGTAGACGCGCCGGTAGTAGTAACTGTCGCGCTGATCGAGGTTGATCGTGAAGTAGCTGTTGAGCGCTCCGCGGCTAAGGCCGGTGTAGAGATCCGCGGGGAGGTTGACCGGGATGCCATGAATGCCGATCTGAAGGGTGATGGCGCCGCGTTCGGCCAGCTCGACAAGACCACGATAAGGACGGATTCCGGCTCCGGGAACGTTCAGGATTGCGGGAAATTTACCTTCGGCCTTTGGCACGCAGAGAATGCCGTAGATGCGGCTGGTGGAATTGCCGTAAGGGCCTGCAGACTGCAGGTTGAGCTGGTAGACATCGACCTTTGAAGTACACAGGTCCGGCTGAAGGGTGAGCACAGGATCGAGCGGGATCGCTGCCAGCATCGATTTCTGCGAATTCCAGAAAGCATCAAAATCGGTGGGATTTGCCTGTGTCGGCGTGATTTTTTCAGGACTGAATCCGGCGGTTGCGACCCCACGGTAGCTCCGACCGTCGATTTCGGCGGTCACGACGCAGCGGATGAATCCCGGTGAATTGAGAGTGCCGCCATCGATCACGAGTCCCTCAGCGGGAATGACTGCTGTCTTTTCAGGGACTTCGAGCATTTCGGGCCCAACACGATACTTGATTGCAACCTGCTCCAAGGGTTGCTGGTCCCAGAATGCAGTGACCTTGAATTTGGCGGGCTCGCCGGTCTTGTAGGTCCAGCCGGCGCGATCGGGGACAACCCGCAGTTGGGTCGATGCAACCCGTTGATCAGCTGGAGGCGGGACGACGATTTCCGCGCGAATGCACGGTGCCAGGGCTGCAAGCAGGCTGACGGTGACGAGGGAAAACAAGGTCAGGGAGCGTTTCATTGGATAAAGGGGTTGGAAAATAGTCTCGGCAATCTGCTCCGCATTTGGGATGCCTTGGCGGACAGCGGCAACAAAAGATATCAGGACATTTTATGGCCCTTTGGGAATACAAGATCATCGGCAGCGGAAAAGGAGGCTTTGGAAGCCCGTCGCTGCTCGAATCACATCTCAACCAGCTCGGCAAAGACGAGTGGGAGATCATTGCTTTCAACACGCACCCTGAAAATCCGCTCGCCTTTCACGGCCTTGCGCGGCGCACCACCCAGAGGGACTGGACGCTTCAGGATGCCGCGGCGGCGGCCGCCAAGGCGGAGGCCGAGAAGCTACGTGCCGAATTTGCAGCCAAATTCCAGGCGGCACAGTCCGGCGCGCCCGCGGAGGAGAATGCCGCCTCGCTGATCAGCGAAGCCGCCGCTCCTGAGGACGGGCTCCGGCGCCTGCGGGACACGGACCGCGACCAGGATCCGGAGGCATTGGCGGATTCCGACGATACGGAGGACATGCCCCTCGATGCGGAGGACGAGCTGCCCACGTTTTTCGATTACATCCGGCCCTATATGCGCCGCAACCAAAGAGGCCCGGGTCTTTCGCTCGCGGTTGACTATCTTGCCAACAAGATCGACCAATCGCCGGGCGACATCGTGACGGCCCTGAAGGAATGCGGTTTCGCCATCCCTGAGGATGAGGATGACGATCCGCAGTACATAGAGTACGACGGCGATCTCTTCTGGGTAAACGTCAACAGGCATCACCAACTCTTCATCAATACGAAGGAAAAGCCGCGTCCCGTATTTCGGGCGGTGAAGGGTCAGCCGTTCACGCCACCCGAGGCGACGGAGGAAGCGCCGCGCGAGGGACGTCGGGAAGGGCGTCATCGCAAAGGGCACGAGGCAAAAGCCGACGATTCTTCGGCTCCTCAGGCGACTGAACAAAAGAGTGATGAACCGGCAGGCGAATCAGCGTCCGGATCGGCAGCAGGACAAAAAACTGCGCAAGACGCATCCCAGGCAAATCGACAGCAGGACGATCGTGATTCCCGCAAGGAACGATCCCAGCAGCCTGCGGCTCCCGCGGTACCGAACCCGGTGGTTCTGCCGGGCGGAGAGGAACTGCTTGCCAAGCTTCGGCCGCACATGCGTCGCAACCGCCGGGGTCCAGGCATGTCAGGAAGCATCAGTTTCCTGTCGCGCGCACTTGACCAGTCGGATGCAGAACTGACGTCGGCACTTGCGTCTGTGGGTTTTTCAATCCCCGAAAAGTCAAACGATCGACCGTCCTTCATCGACGCCGGGAGCTGGAGCTATTGGATCAACAAGGACAATCGTGGCGGGCTGTGGATCAACGGCCGGGAAAGACGCGCACGGGACGGCAGGGGACGTGGAGACGCTTCGCCTGAACAAGGTGCCCCGGCCACTGATACAAACCTCTCCCAGCCGTTAGCGCCGTCCGAATCGGGGGCGCAGGCTGGTGCTTCGGAAACCGTGGCGACCGTTCCGACGGAAGTGGCATCCTCCTCGGAGCAATCGCGCGAAGCGTCGCCCACCAGGTCGACGCCCGTGTTTGCGCCGGGTGACCAAATCCCTGCGGCAGAGTCGCGTGAGGCTGCAGTGCCGGTGGGTGAAGCGGGTTTCCTCGAATCGGTTCGTGGGCTGCTCAAATCCAAGCCGCGCAGTGCGACGGCCACTGGTGAAGTGGATGCGATCGCACAGGCGTTGAGCCTGTCGTCGGAAGATCTATTGCGCTCGCTCTCAAATCTCGGGCTCGCGGTGCCTGCCGAGGGTATTGAAAAATCGGATACAATCGAGGTGTCGGGTGAATCCCTATGGATCTCGCGCGCCCGGAAGGGCGGGGTCCTTGCGTTGAACGCCAAGGCTTCGAAACCGGCCCGCAAGCCCCGCGCGGAAGGCTCCGGCGCGCGCCGTCCTGCACGGAAAGCGGCAAAGACCGGCGTCGCTGACGAATGAACTCCTGACCCGACGTGCTCAGAGTCACCGATCTTTGCAAACGATTCCGATCCCCTGAGGCGGGCGGCGCCTGGGTGGAGATCGTAAGGGTGTCGCGGTTTGCCCTGGCAGCCGGTGAGCAGATCGCGCTTCGGGGCGAGAGCGGCTCAGGCAAGACCACCTTTCTGCATCTCATCGCCGGAATTCTCGCTGCGGATGAGGGCACGATCGAACTCGACGGAAGCGTCGTGACGGGAATGAGCGAGGCGCGTCGTGACCGCCTTCGTGCGCAGAAGATCGGGTACATTTTCCAGACGTTCAATCTGCTTCAGGGGTACACGGTTCTGGAAAACGTGATGCTGGGCATGAGTTTTGGCGCTGGTGTAGATCGTGCGCGAGCGCGGGAGTTGCTGGAGCGGGTGGGCCTTGGGCACCGATTGACCCATTTTCCGAGGCAGCTGTCCACCGGCCAGCAACAGCGCGTGGCCGTGGCGCGGGCGCTGGCGAACCGGCCAAAGCTGGTGCTGGCGGACGAGCCCACGGGAAATCTCGATCGCAGGCACGGAGCCGAATCGCTGGCACTCATACGCGAGGCATGCCGGGAGGCGGGAGCGGCGTTGCTCCTCGTGAGCCATGATGAGGAGGTGCTCTCGAAGTTCGAGAACCTGCAGACGTTTTCAGACATCAACCATCCGGCACCGACGGGTGTTGCCCCGTCCGGGACCTGAGGGATTTCAACGTGACGCTCCCGCTCATCATCTATCGAAGTCTTCGGCAGCATGCGCTGTCCACGCTTGTCACCGCCGGTAGCATCGCATTGGCCGCGGGATTGCTGATGGTGGTCTGGATGGTCAAGGTGCAGTCGCAGAAGGCGTTTCTGGAAACAAGCACCGGATTTGATGCCGTGCTCGGCGCGCGCGGCTCCAAGCTTCAAATCGTGCTCAACAGCATCTTCCACCTGGAGGCCTCCCCGGGGAATGTGAGTGCGGCGGACTACGAGCAGGTCAGGCGCGATCCCCGCGTTAAGGCGGCGATACCGCTGGCGCTGGGGGACAACTATTTCGGATTCCGTGTCGTGGGAACAGTTGAGGATCTTTTCACGAAAGTGGAGTACGCCAAGGGGAGGAAGTACCAGATCGAACCGGGTGGCCGACTCTTTGCCGGTGCCTCCCGCGAGGCGGTCGTGGGCAGTTTCGTGGCGCAGAAGCTCAAGCTGAAGGTAGGCGATACCTTCAAGCCGTATCATGGCCTTGTCTATGTGGCAAACGCCCAGCACGAGGATGTCTACACGGTCACCGGTGTACTCGCGCCGACCAATACGCCGGCTGACAAAGTCATCTGGATACCCTTGTCCGGAATTCAGACGATGTCCGGGCATGATGCCAAGTTTGCGACCGATGTCAGCGCGGTCCTGATCCAGTTTCGCACGCCGACGGCTGGGCTCATGATGGACATGATGTACAACAAGCAGGGAAACCGGCTGACGCTCGCTTATCCTGTGGCTGCGATCATCTCGGATCTGTTTGGCAAGATCGGCTGGTTCGACCGCGTGCTGGCGCTGGTGGCGTACCTGGTGGCGCTGGTGGCGGCAGGCAGCGTGCTCGCGAGCATCTATGCGTCGATGAGTTCACGACGTCGCGACCTTGCGATCCTGAGGTCGCTCGGTGCGCGGCGCCGCACCATTTTTGCCGCGGTTGTAGCTGAGGCAGCGACCATCGGCGCGATCGGTGCAATCATCGGCTTTGCCTTTTACTTCGCGCTGCTGGCGGCAGTTGCGGGAGTGATCCGTAACCAGACGGGTGTGGTGATCGACATTGCGTCGACCCATGAGATCCTATGGATCGCGCCGCTGGCGATGATCGGATTGTGTGCGCTGGGCGGGTTGGTTCCCGCGATGAAGGCCTATCGGGTTCCGGTTGCTGAAACCCTGGCGCCGACGTCCTGAACGACTTTTAC
>CAUJJL010000158.1 GCA_963205455.1 Verrucomicrobiota bacterium | reverse complement strand
GATGAGCGGTCTCTTCAGACACGTTATGTGACCTCGTGATCTCCCTTCCGAGGAACACGGTATCCTGATTCTCGCCATAGGAAATGGGGCCCAGCGGACTCATCCCCCAATTGCACACCATATGGCGCGCTAGCTTTGTGGCCTGTTCGATGTCACCCGAAGCGCCGCTCGTGATATCCTGCAAGGCGACCTCCTCCGCAATGCGCCCGCCGAACAGCGTGGCAAGCCGGTTGAGCATCTTTTTCTTGGCGTAATTGTAGGTATCCTTCGTCGGGATGTACATGGTGCTCCCCAAGGAGCGACCCCGCGGGATGATGGTCACCTTGTGCACCGGCATCGAATCATCATCGATTACGACGCTCACCAAGGCGTGACCCGCCTCATGGTAGGCGACAACCTTCTTGTCGTCCGCATCCATGACCTTGCGACGTTCGCGCCCGAAGAGCACCTTGTTTCTCGCGTCGTCGACGTCCTGCATTTCCACCTTCTTCTTGTTGCGCCGTGCAGCAAGAAGCGCGGATTCATTGAGTAGGTTGGCGAGTTCCGCCCCCGAAAGACCCGGGGTTCCACGAGCAATCACGGCCAGATCGACATCCTCCGCCAAGGTGATCTTTCGGGCATGGACACGCAGCACTTGCTCGCGGCCGACAAGGTCAGGAAGGTCGACATAGATCTGCCGGTCGAAGCGACCGGGACGCAGCAGCGCGGAATCAAGCACGTCCGGCCGATTGGTTGCGGCAATGATGATGACGCCCTCTGTCGTGTCGAAGCCATCCATCTCAACCAGCATCGAGTTCAAAGTCTGTTCGCGTTCATCATTTCCACCGCCCAGGCCCGCGCCCCGCTGGCGGCCCACGGCATCGATTTCGTCGATGAAAATCAGGCAGGGCGCATTCTTTCGGCCCTGTTCAAACATGTCGCGCACCCGGCTGGCACCGACACCCACAAACATTTCAACAAAATCCGAACCGGAAATGCTGAAGAAGGGGACATCGGCCTCTCCAGCCACTGCCTTCGCAAGCAAGGTCTTGCCCGTACCCGGGGGGCCAACCATGAGGATTCCTTTGGGAATCTTGCCCCCCATGCGCGTAAACTTCTTGGGATCCTTCAGAAATTCAACAACTTCAGATACCTCTTCTTTTGCTTCGTCGCAACCTGCCACGTCCGCGAAGGTCACTTTCTCGCGATCGCGGGTCAGGAGTTTGGCCCGGCTCTTTCCGAAGTTCAGAGCACCGCGACCCGCATTCCGCAATTGTCGGACAAACAGGAAATAGAGCAGACCGATGATGATGACGAACGGAATGATGTTGGTCGCCAACGTCGCCAGCATTGTGGTTGAGGGCGGTTCGGTGAATTTTTGCGACTTCTGCAGTCGCTCCAGATTGGCGTCCGTCAACCGGCCGTAGGCCCGGAAATGCTGTGTCTTGCCGGTCTCCGTATTGAGGATCGGCTCCATGGTTTCACCCCGGATGATGACGTAGTCGCCACCACCTGCACCATCCCGCTGGATAATTCCCTCTCGAATCTGACCGGACTCAGAAAGCTCCACCACTTTCTGTATGTTTATGGAAGCGAACGACCTGCCATTGCTGGGATTGAGGAAAAAGAGCGCAAGAACCGCCGCCACAATCGAAAGCCAGATGAGCATCACCTTCGGCTGAATGCGTTCGGGAGGCAGGTTCTTGAGCGGGCGACGCTTGTTTTTGTTATCGGGTTCGGACATTTACAGCTTTTGGGACTAGGGAACCAAGCTATAGGTTCCAAGGGCGCAAGTCAATTGGTGCGAGTCGGTTTCGTTTGTGGAAAGCAACGGTTCGAATTCCATTGCGTGCGCCTACGCATTAGCAGCGGCTTTTCGTCACTTTTTCACAATAGCTGAGTCGAAAATCACGAATTCGGGCAAAGCCCTTTCGTCCCATGCTGAGGCGTGTGGCCGTGCCCCGTTCAACCGCGTCCAGCAGTATCTCAAACCCCTGACGGGACAGATCCCCTGCCCTGTGCGCAAGTGAAGCTCGCCAGCGCTGCAGAACCCGGCGCACAACCGCACGCGGAGCGCCCTCCAGCGCCCGCAAGTTCACGGTCAGTCCGCGCTGGGCCCTGATGCGATCAACCCAAAGTTCAAGCGCCTCATCATCCTCCTGAAGGAGTGACCGGCTCAGCCCGGCACCCGACAGGGCATCCCGGGGTTCGGCTGCCTTTATCCAAGTCGGCAGCACCCGGTTGCGCATGCGGTTTCTCAGAAAATCCGGCTTCACGTTGGTTGAATCCTCCCGCCACGGAACAGCGATCCCGCCGAGCGCCTCTTCAATCTCAATCTTCGAAAGCCCGAGAAGCGGACGAACATGGACCCACCCCTCGCGAAACGCCTGCACGGGACGCGGCGCTGCCAGGCCCGCCGTGCCACTTCCCCGGGCCAATCGCATGAGCATGGTCTCGGCAATGTCGTCCTTCTGGTGACCAAGCCAGAGCGCTCTCGCCTCCACCCTGCCCTGCTCTTCCCGGAAGAATTCAAATCGTGCCTCGCGGGCCCTGGCCTCACTCATGTCGTC
>CAUJJL010000157.1 GCA_963205455.1 Verrucomicrobiota bacterium | reverse complement strand
CATGCACCCCAGATGAAGTACTGGAGGAACATGAAACTCGATAGCTTGAACTTGATGGCTGATTGTTGATCCATGGTGGTGGGGTGTTGGAGCTATTCTTGGGCGACGCCGCTCTCATTGAGCACGCAGCCGCATCAATGCTCTTCAGAGCGACAGGATCCGATGCCGGGGCGGAAAAAGTTGAACTGCACATTGGGGTGCGCGGCCAGGAGCGACATCGGCACTGCACTGTCCATGTAGCCACGACTTACCATGAGTGCTGTCAAGCGCTGTCCGAACGGATTATCGTGGCATCCAGCATGCCAGATGGACACCTTTTCCGCCAGCCACGTTTCAACGGGTCCTACCGTAATGGCGCACGTCGGTACGATTGAGATATTTCCGCCACCCGATGTGCGGGCATTTTGGGCCAGTGTCACCGGATGCAAGTCGACAATCCGCGTGCCAAGCTTCCGATACTCTTCCGGAGACGGAGGCGCTTCAAGGTACTGCCCGACACGCTTGACCGGATCGTTGAACGCCCAGTGCTTGATGTCCCCCTGTCCGCCTTGCATGACCTTGCAGCGCACTCCGTTCCAACTCTGTTTGTAGCGCTCCACATCAACCGGGAAATGAAGGTTCTCCTCGGGCATCGCCAGATCCGGACGTATCCGATTGAAACAGAGTTCGCGGTCTGCCCGCTCGAAGGAAAGCGGATGCGTCAAGGGCACCGTTCGGCCATCCTGATACCATTCATCCATCCCCCAGAAATGGGCATGTTTCAATGAAAGCCCGATCTCGTTCACGATGCGCGCGACGAGTGGCAATTGCTCAGTTGGTCCGATGGGGCCGCAAATCCCTGCGGGATTGTCCGCGGTTGCGGACTGCCATGCCGTGACGTATTCGAGTGCCTCGGCCAGGTAGAACTCCTCCAGGGTGTCATACATGACAATCCGGAAGCCATCCCGAGAGAGGCTTTCGATATCTTTCAGGGTAAGGCTGGCCGCCTCTTTGACCAATTCACGGTCGAGGGTGGTATAGTCCCACCATCCGGGTGCAATTGAGCTCATTAAGCGTGGCATGATGGATCGATTCTTTCTTGGGATTCTGGGCGATAAAATGAGCGAACTCGCGTGACATCAGCTATGCCTGCTTCCTCGCGAGTACCTGGGGTTCAGAAGGTATTTCGGCCCCAATGCCACGCGGAGCGGGTCCGCGTTCTCGCTGCAGAATCCGAGTGCATTGTGCCTCCGCCATCCTTCGGCCAGGCGGAACTTTCGAGACATTTTGCCCACAGCACGGCTCATGGTTTCCATGTCGGTGAGATACGATGACATCCCCTGGCTTTGGGTCAGCCACCGCTGCTGACTCTTGTGCGCGGCAAGTGCCGAGAGTTTTACCGCGTGAACATCTGAAACATCGACGAAACTCTCCGGTATCACAATCCGGGCCATGGAATCGCGCAGCCCATGAGGTAACGCATGGTAAAGTGTAACATCTCCATCAATCGCAGTTACTCTCGGATTCGAGCGATAATTCGGCATTCCCCGGGCAAAAACTGCGGTAGCCACCAACCGTGCCGTATTGGTGTGATCCTCCATGTAATCCTCGGGTGAATGGGTGAGCACAATCGACGGAGCCACCTTCCTTACAATCGCAGTTATCCGGCGCAGGAGTCGCGGTTCATAGTAAATTCCCAGGTCCTGCACCAGGCTCGGATGATGCCGGGCCCCAAGAATTCGCGCGGCGGCCCGCGCTTCACGCGCACGCCGTGCCCGGGTTCTTGCCGCATTCTCCACGTGGCTGCCACAGGAACCATCTGCAACGTTGAGATAGTGCACCTCATGACCCGCGGCCCGCAGTTCGAGCAACGTTCCGGCCATCATGAATTCGATGTCGTCCGGATGGGCTGCAATTGCCAGCACTCGTCGGTGTTTCATGCAAACTGATCGAGCCTGACCTCTGATCCAATCTCCGCAGAACGGTCCGCAGCCAGTATCATGCGGTGCGAAACCAATGCCTCGCTGAAGCTCGTCAGTGGCATTTCTTCACCCCTGTCGATCGCAGCAAAGAAGGCTTCAAACTGCTTCTGATACGGATGATCAGAGACATCACCTGAATCCAGAAGCTTCATCGCCAGATTGCTCCAGGCATGCCGGTTGAGTCCTGCAATCCGTTCGGAATGGAACCGGTTGTCGAGCAGCGATCCTTCGCTCCCAACCAGGTGGGTGTGAAAATAATACGGCTGGAGGCAGTCGATCACAGAAGCAACCTTGCCGATGCGGCCATTGCCGAACTTGAGAATGGTTACGGACGTCGTGCCATACTCGTATTTCTTGAAATCCTTGTTCCTGGAACCTGTCGCATGGCTGGTCACCGAGACAACATCGCTCCCCATGCAGAGCACCAAGGCATCGAACGCATGGCAGCCCGCCGACAGCAGACTGCTGCCACCGTCTTTTCGAGACGTGTTCCAGCGAAACTGGCCGTACCAGGGACCGACGCCATGGTAGTAATCGACTTCACCATAGTGAATGTCTCCCAGAAGACCGGCATCAATCACCGCCTTCGTCGCTACAAATTGACTTGAGAAACGGGCTTCGAAACACACGCAGGATTTTATACCTCCCTCACGGATCGCCTCACCAACCGCCAATGCATCCGCAAGATTGAGGCTGATCGGCTTTTCAATGATGACATGTTTCCCGGCCCGCGCCGCCGCAATGACATGGGACGGATGCAGGTGAGGCAAACTGCACACGGAGACCGCATGTAGGTCCGGACGGCGCAGCATGGCATCCAGACTCGTGTACGTTTCGATTCTTCCGCCATACCGGGTACTGAGTGCATCAGAATCCTGAGGGCGGGAAGAATAGACTGCAACCACCTGCGCCTGACTGGTTGCATTGATGGCCTGGATGTGGGCGGTACTCGCCCAGCCATAGCCAATGATGCCGACATTATACTTTTTCATGAGCGGTGTGGGGCAATTTGTTGATTGGATTGAGCAGCTCGCACAGATGCGCGATGGGGCAGTTACAATGATTTCAGCGAAGAAAGGAGCCTGCTCCACGCCGCATTGCGCGCAGCCTTGTTGGCAATGTAGCGCTCTTGAACCTGCGCGTCGGCATCCGAGGCGGGCGCGGGTGCCTGGCCTGCCTTCATGAATCCATGTCCGGATCCCGGATAGAACTCGGTATGATAGCTCTTGCCCAGTCGCTTCATCTGGTCCGTCGTGACAGGTACGGTCGCATTGATCCGCATGTCGTTTTCCGCATAGAACGCGATGATCGGACATGCGATCCGCTCGAGGTCGGCATCGCGAGTGGGACCATCTCCATAGAAAACAAACGCTGCTTTGATTGCAGAAGTGTTCGTTGCAAACCTGAAGCTCTCACTCCCGCCCCAGCAAAACCCAACAACAGCGACCTTCCCATTGCATGAGGGAAGATTCGCTGCATAGTGCACCGCAGCAGCGAGATCAGACGTGATCTGGTTCGCGGGGAGCGCACGAATCGCCAGGGGGATTGCATCATTCGCGAATTCCGATGTTCCGCCTTTCCCAGGACCGGCGCCCCATAGCAGATCTGGAGCGACAGCGATATATCCCGCTGCGGCAAGATCATCAACCATGCCACGTGCCCAGTGGGACATGCCCCAGATGTCGTGGATTACAACGACTGCGGTGGCCTTGTGATTGACCTCGGGATATCCAACGAAGCAGCCGACTTCTCGTCCGTCGTGCTTCAACGTTTTCCATTCCAAGTGCCTTGGCGACTGTTCCAGTTTCGCTTTCGCCCAGTCCTGGGCAGAGGCGCAGGATCCAAAAAGGACCGCGAGCAATCCGACAGCAAACCGGGAAGATAACAGGGGTGTAGTTTTCATGGGGCACAAATGAACTTCCTGTGCATCGAAAATCAATCCCGCCTGGGCGCACCCGTCTCCTCCAGCATCTGAGCCAGCTTCGCCCTCATGCGGTCGGCCAGCTTGGAGTTGCCAATTAGATTCCGCATCTCGTAGGGATCCCGATTCAGGTCGTACAACTCGTCCGCATCCTTCAGATCGACATAGTGAATGAATTTCCAGTCATTGGTGCGCACAGCTTGATAACCCATGTTCCGCACACGCGGAAAAACGGTATCGGTGTAGTATTCGATCAAGAATGCATCCCGAAGCTCAGGACCGTTCTGCTTCAAGAGTGGCACGAGTGAATGGCCTTGGTAGGCTGACGGCACGGTGGCTCCACCCAATTCAAGCAGTGTGGGCGCCAGATCGAGCGTGGTCACCACCTGGTCACGCTTTGCTCCGCCCGCGATCAGCGCAGGCAGACGCATCAGCAATGGAATTCGGATCGATTCCTCATAGGCCAGGCGCCGCTCCACGCTGAGTCCGTGCTCTCCGTAGAAATAACCCTCGTCGCCGGTCACTACGATGAGCGTATTGTCAAGCTGACCGGTTTCCTCCAATGCCTTCAGCAACGCTCCCGTGCTCTCATCAACAGCCGCCAGCATTCGCAGCCTTCCAAGGATCGCCTCATCGCTGGAACCGGTGGCTGCACTCAGCGGAGGCAGCCCGGGAATCTCCTGTCGCAAAGCTGGCTTGCCCTCGAGAGTATCATCAATGTTTGGTCGCCTCGGTATGGGTATGCCGGAATAGAGATTCCTGTGACGAGCGGCCGGAATGAAATTGGATGCGGCCGGATCCGAAAGCTTCCCATCGGCAGCCTGCGCCGTTTCCGGATGCAACGCCTTGTGCGCAAAGAACAGGAGGAACGGTTTCTTATGCGGCCGTTTGACGTACTCGACCGCACGCTCGGAAAGCATGTCGGTGACGTAGCCCTTTGTTTTCACAACCTTGCCGTCGACATTCATCGTCGCGTCGTTTGAGGTCCCCTGACCCAGCAGGCAGGTCCATGAATTGAATCCCGGACGAGGGGTGCTGTCATTGCCCATGTGCCATTTGCCGAGAAACGCCGTTTCATATCCGGCCTTCTGAAGCTCCTGCGGGAAAGTCTTCAGCTTGTGGCTCGCCACGCTGCGGTCAGTGTTGTCGAGGATACCATGGGCGTGGGTATAGAGACCTGTAAGAATATTCGCCCTGCTGGGTGAGCAGAGCGGCGACGTCGCAAACGCACTCCTAAACAGGATCCCTTCCGCAGCGATCCTGTCAATTTGCGGAGTCTTGGAGACGGTGTTCCCCATGCAGGAGAGGTCATCCCAACGCAGATCATCGATAAGAATGAAGACAATGTTGGGCTGCTTGACCGAAGCGGCTTTGCACGGTGTGCCTGCGGGAACAATCCCCGCCACCAGAAGCATTGAAAGCAGGACGAGGCCATTCCAGATGCTTGTGTGGACCGGTGATTGTTCCATGAGGTACCCGGCACTCATTCGAGGATTGTTCATAGGATTCTTGTTTTGAGATCTGCGCCGAAGGCTCCCTTTCACTACCTAACGGAGAGTGGGTTCTATTGCTCGATGAGCGATAAGTTGACGGATTGCAGAATCAACGAGAGCCTCGCCGTTGCCGGGTTCATTGCGCGTAGTCGGCGGAGAGGCGCCATAGGCTCCTTCGCTCATGGCCCTTCGGGTCGGAATGTATCCGATCGCACCATTCGCCAGCTCATTGAGAAACGTGTACTTGTAGGGTGAGTTCATCTTCACCTGGAGCCCAAGTTCCACGAAGAGCTCACCGGGCACGCCGACGAATGCGAGTTCATCACCCAGCGTGATCACCATCACCTCCGCCTGGAATGTATAATTTCCGTCGACGTAAGTCTCCATGACCTCGCCATCAAAAAACGGCTTCTTCTGGTGGGTTTCCTCGAACTGGCGGCTCTTGGATGCCATCAGCTTCAGGCGCACACTCTCGCGCGAAACCTTGAGCGGGGCACTCGCGAGCGCCTCCAGCCGCTGGTAGCATCGGACCACCTCAGCCGCAAGCAACGCGCCGATACGGGCAGCTTCGCCATACCCCTTCACACGATGGGGCCTCCTGGGATCAAGCAAATAGTAGTGATTGATGTTTCCAGCCGCGCCGATCGTGAAGTGCGTCAACATTTCGGGTCCCTTCACGTCGGCGAGGATCTTCGACAGCTCATACGCAAAATCGGACGAAAATTGGAGGCCTCCCGTGGTATCCAGATGCATCGAGAAATTGACCAGGCTGGCCAATGGCTTCCCATCGGGCGCATCGACATAGACGAGCGGCAGAGAGGGATCCGTCGTACCGGCCTCACGCACGACATTGACGAGGTCTTCATCGTGGCCCTTTGCCGGATTCGCGTAGACGCGTCCATCCTTCATGAGATAGCGCCGGTTGTAGGCGAGGTTGTCGACCTTGCCGCATGCCGCATGCAGGCGAGCCGGAGTGAGATTCGCCTCAGCCTGCTTGACGCTTTCCGCAATCAAGCCTGGCAGACCTGCAAGATAGCGGTCGGCGATCGCCATCTGTTCACGGGTGGCGGTATCCTTGAAATAGCGCGGCCGAAGATTCGGACTCGTATGAGTGTGCGTCGATGTGATCATCACGTTTTCCGGAGGCACATCGCAGATCTTTCCCACGTTCTTTCGGGCCTCTTCAATCATGGCCAAAGGCAGGCTGGTGACATCGCACGCGACAATTGCCGCCTTGATTCCCCCGCTTTCAAAGACCACGGCTTTCGCATGAAGAGGGTCATGTGTGCCTTCCGCGCCCGGTGCCGGGTGCGGAGGCCGCTGGGGAACCTGAAACGGCATCTTCAGCGGCGGCGTGATATCAACAGCCGCAGCGCCGACTCTCAGAGATTCGGCGTGCACGAAAGATGGAGCACCCAGCCACAATACCAGACTCAGAATGGCTAAAGCATAGTTTACCGGCAGATGCGCCAATGTCCGCAGCGCGTTCACGATTAGAGGCGTCGCAACAAGCGGTCGGAATGAAACCTTCATCATGGCAGCTCCTTGATTCGAACGTTACGGAATTTCACCGCATTGCCGGCCTTCCACGTGGTCAATCCCTCGACGTCGGGATGGACCTGGAGGGCAATCCCCCCTGTTGGAGGCAGCCCACGGGCCGTCTTTTCCGAATGCGTGAAGTCGGTGACCAGCCGCTCATTGAGCCACACGCGAATCCGTGCAGGATTGCCTTCGATGCGGATTGTCAGGTCATTCCAGGTATCCGGCCGGACGAGCCGCACACCTTCGGTATCGCGCGAAACATGCGTATGCCCCAGGAACGGAATAAAAATTCGGCCCACATAACCACGGGGTCGGTAGTCAAAGGTGACCTGTTGGCTGAGCCCCGTTGGCCCGACCCGGAGAAAGACACCGGTATCCATGGGGTAGGTCACCTGGACCTGCAGCTTCAGGATGTAATTCGTAAAGGGTCGATCCAGCCAGAGAAGCCCGCCCTTGCCAGGCGGATCCTGCGTTCCATACAGAACTCCATCCTCAACCCACCATTTTCCCGCGCGATGAATCGGTGGCATGCCCTCGTGTGGCTTCCAACCGGACAGAGTCTTTCCATCAAAAAGCGGGACAAAACCCGTCTCATCGGGGACTGCGAAGCCGGCATCGGCCATCGCCAAGCGCAGGGTTGCTTCTATGCCATTCGCCATTCGCATGAAGCCAAGATCGGTGGGATGGAGCCCATCCACCGTATCCTCCCCGTCACCACCAAGCTGCAACGACGCCGGAACATAGTGGATGTGTTTGTCTCCGGCCTTCTTCAGTTCGTCATAGAATTGACGCAGATATCCATTCGATTCGCTGTCCTTCCTGCGGTAGTTCTCACCGAACACCGAATGCGGGGCATAAAGGTGCTCAAGCAGGACAATTGGTGTTGTCGGATGACGATCCCGGAGGACCTTGAGGAATGGCCGCACCCTTTCCTTGGTTTGTTCCGGAGTCAGGTTGCCCAAGCTATCGAAAACGAAAACCGACGGATCCAGCTCGGCCACCAGCCGGGCCATCTCAGGTTCAGATTTTCCATTGCCGCTGAACCCAAGATTGATCGTGGGCCAATCCAAACGACGCCCTAGAATTGCCTCATACGACATGCCCGGTCGGGAGGCACATCCGCCCTGCGTGATCGACGTGCCATAGAATACAATTGGCTTCTTTCCCGAATAGCGATCCGGCGCAGGCTCAAAGCTTGCGTCCGGGGGAAGGCCCAATTCAACAGAATCGACCCCGTTGTAGAGCGGAAGATAGAGCATGTATTCGCGCAATTCTCGTCCAAGGTCAGTCACCAGTAGCTGGTCCTGGGATTTCCCGGTATTTCGAGGGCGTCCGACACCGATCCACTTCCATGAATCGGCATCGCGCACATACAGGTCCAAGCCGCTTACACCTGTAGCCGGCATGTGATACATTGCCAGGCGCTCCTGCCGCAGCATCCACCGCGCCCGTATCGAGCCGGCATCCGTAACAAAACGAAACCGAAGCCCGGTAGAGTCTTCTCCAAGTTTCCATACTGGATCCCGGACCACCCCTTGCGCCGCAGCAGGCAGGCGATCGTAGGGATGTTTAGTCGTACTCCACCCCTGTCCCTCCAATTTGGATTCCTTGATAAGATTGTGCCATGTGATTTGGCTCGCGTCCTTCGTCTGCCCCTCCATGGGCACGACTCCCAGGGCAAACAGCCCAATGAGGGCAACTGCCAACCAGAAATGGCGCCCCCGGGACCGTTTCACCGCCACACCTAGTTCAGCATTAATCATATATATGAAGGCACATCCACAGGGGGATTTTATTCTTGTCATGGGAATCGCGTCTTCGGTTCTATACACGCGGGAACAGGCGATGGCCGTCAGAAGGTCCCGCGGATCCCCAGTTGATATTGCGCGCCGAATTGCTGGATCCTGAATCGCTTGGCCCATTCGGGCGTTTCAGCTCCATATCGCTCCGCTGTGGGATCGTCGCTGAATATATTGGTGCCGCCAAAGAACAGGGAAAGATGCTT
>CAUJJL010000156.1 GCA_963205455.1 Verrucomicrobiota bacterium | reverse complement strand
C
Source organism: Verrucomicrobiota bacterium (assembly GCA_963205455.1). GTDB lineage: Bacteria > Verrucomicrobiota > Verrucomicrobiia > Opitutales > Opitutaceae > UBA6669. The sequence continues at coordinate 25,060 of CAUJJL010000156.1, read as the reverse complement.
CTCTCCGCCCTCGCCTGTATTGGATTTGCCGCCGATGCGATTCATCGCGATTGCGAGGGTTTCGTGAGCTTCCTTGGAAATGGAGCCGTACGACATCGCGCCCGTCTTGAACCGCTTCATGATGGAGGCGGCTGATTCCACTTCAGAAAGAGGAACTGGTGTGCCGGGCTTGAACCGCAGCAGGCTGCGCAGCGTACAGAGATTCGCGGACTGGTCATTGATCCGCTTGGCGTATTCCCGGTAGGCCGAAACGCTGCCGGTGCGCACCGCCTTCTGGAGGAAGTGAATCGACTCGGGAGTGAAGAGATGAGCCTCGCCGCTCGAACGCCATTGGTAGAGACCGCCCGTGGGCAGAACCTGATTGGAGGCGCGATCCGAAAATGCGGCGCGATGCCGAATGAGCACTTCCTGGGCGATGACATCGAGGCCGATTCCGCCGACACGCGAAGGCGTCCAGGTGAAGTAGTGATCGACCACGTCCTGCTTGAGTCCGAGGGCCTCGAAGACCTGGGCTCCCCGGTAGCTTTGGATCGAGGAAATGCCCATCTTCGACATCACCTTGATCACACCTTTGGATCCCGCCTTCACGAAATTCTTGCAGGCGGTCTTGTGGTCGATGCCGGTGAGATGACCCTCGCGGATCATGTCGTCGATCGTCTCGAAGGCGGTGTAGGGATTGAGTGCGCTGCAGCCGTAGCCGATCAGCAGCGCGAAATGGTGGACCTCGCGTGCCTCCCCCGTTTCCAGCACGAGACTGACGCGCGTACGCAGGCCTTCGCGGATGAGATAGTGGTGCAGCCCAGCCACGGCGAGGAGCGCGGGAATAGGTGCGTACTCATGTGTCACGCCGCGGTCGCTGAGGATGAGAACGTTGTTTTCCTCCTCCTCGATCATGCGGCGCGCCATGATGGAGAGTTCCTCCATTGACTTCGCCAGGCCCTTTTCGCCGCGGGTCACGCGGAAGAGGATGGGCAGCACGCCGATGCGAAGGCCGGGCAGATGGGTGCGGCGGATTTTTGCGAACTCCTCGTTGGTGAGGATGGGCCACTTCAGCTCGACGCGGCGGCAGGCGGTCGGCTGCGGGTTGAGCAGGTTGCCCTCGGAACCCAGGCGTGTCTCCGCGGAGATGACGATTTCCTCGCGGATGCAATCGATCGGGGGATTCGTGACCTGAGCGAAGAGTTGCTTGAAATAATCGTAGAGAAGACGCGGCTTGTTCGACAGCACGGCGAGCGCGGCGTCATTGCCCATCGAGCCGATGGCTTCGACACCATCGCGGGCCATCGGAGTGAGAAGCAGGCGCTCGTCCTCGTGGGTGTAACCAAAGGCGATCTGGCGCTGCAGGAGCGTCTCATGATCGGGAGGTTCCACCTTGGGCGCCTCGGGGAGATCATCGAGTTTGACCAGATGCTCCTTGAGCCACTTGGCGTAGGGCTGGGCGCTGCAGATCTCACGCTTGATCTCCTCGTCCTCGATGATGCGACCCTGTGCGGTGTCGACGAGAAACATGCGGCCGGGCTGCAGGCGACCCTTGGTCACGATGTCCTCGGGAGCGAAATCGAGCACTCCGGCCTCCGATGCCATGACGACAATGCCGTCCTTGGTGACGTAGTAGCGCGAGGGCCGGAGTCCGTTGCGATCCAGGATGGCGCCCATCTGTGTGCCATCGGTGAATGCGATGGAGGCGGGTCCATCCCACGGCTCCATGAGACAGGAATGGTACTGATAGAAGGCGCGACGGGATTCATCCATCGATTCGTGGTTGGACCACGGTTCGGGAATCATCATCATCATCGCATGTGCGAGAGGGCGGCCGGCGAGAACGAGAAGCTCGAGGGTGTTGTCGAACATCGACGAGTCGCTGCCGTTTGGATTGATGATCGGCAGGATTTTCTGGATGTCCTCGCCGAAGAGGTCGTTCTCAAAGAGCGCCTCCCGCGCGTGCATCCAGTTGATGTTGCCGCGGAGCGTGTTGATTTCGCCATTGTGGGCGAGATAGCGGTACGGGTGTGCGCGTTCCCAGCTGGGAAAGGTATTGGTGCTGAACCGGGAGTGGACGAGCGCGAGCGCGGAATCCATCAAGGGGTGCTTGAGTTCCGGGAAGTACTGGTCCACCTGGTCGGTCGTAAGCATTCCTTTGTACACCAGTGTCTTGTGGGACAGGCTGGCTACGTACCACGTTTCTGCCCCGGATAGCGTGGAGGTGCGGATTTCCGAGTAGGTGCGTCTGCGGATGACAAAGAGCTTCCGTTCAAACGCTGCTGAATCGGCGATGTCGGGTCCACGGCCGATGAAGGCATGGCGCATGAACGGCTCGCAGGAGAGTGCGGTGTCGCCCAGCGAGGCGCTGTTGGTGGGCACGGTTCTCCAGCCCAGGAATACCTGGCCCTCGGCCTGCACGATCTGTTCAAACCGCTCTTCGATGCGGCGGCGAACGTTTGGGTTGCGGGGGAGAAAGATCAGGCCGCAGCCATATTCACCGCCTGGCGGAAGGGTGATGCGCGAGTTCTTGCATGCATCTTGAAAAAACGCATCAGGCATCTGGATAAGGATACCGGCGCCGTCACCCGTGTTGACCTCGGCCCCACTGGCACCGCGGTGGTCAAGATTGCGCAGAATTTGCAGTCCGTCCTGAACAATCTTGTTCGATTTGCGCCCCTTGATATCGACTACAAAACCGACGCCGCAAGCGTCGTGTTCAAACCATGGGTCATAAAGACCCTGCTTCTTGGGCAACCCGGAGGGCTGCAAGCTGGTCTTGGGCGAGTTGACGGTACTGCTGTTCATTTCAGGAAAAGCCGATAAAAAGGCCGTAAGTCTGGCGGAAATTGAAGGGAGTGGGCTCCATGGCGTTGGCGGCAGAGCAAAAAAAGGGCCGGTTACGCGGATTTCGCGAAGCCGGCCCGGGAAAGTGATGCGGGTGAGCGTTCGCGATTAGAAGAAGCGGATCGTTTTGGGGGCCATTTTTGCATGTTCCTCGTCGCTGCAGCCCGAATTGGTAGCAGTGTCGACTGAACGGCCCGTTGGCGAAACCAGTTGATTGGAAAGGAGATAGTTTTCGACCTCTTCCCCCGAGATATCTGCCAGCATGACACCATCAATCTCCACACAGGGGGAAAGTGGCTGGCCGGACTTCTGGACCATCTCCGCGTAGTACGCCCGGTTATTGATGATATCCAAGTCCTCATACGAAAGGTCGTACTTCCGCATGATGGCACGCACGCCATTTGACCACCCGCAATGGGGCTTGAGATAGGCTTTGATCTTCATGAAGCGAACGTGCGTGATTACAAAAGCGGAGCAACATAGTAGGGAAGGATTTCGCGGATCAAGCGGAAGTTTACGACTTCATGAAATTTCCTCCCTACCGGGATTGGAGGTCGTAACCCGCTGATCCGACGCTTTTCCACTAGCCGGTTGAGGGCGTTTGCCGTAAACCGCGAAGGATGAAAGTTCTCGTGACCGGTGCTGCCGGCTTCATCGGTTACCATGTGTCCCGACGATTGGCGGACTCACGCAAGTGTGAAATCGTCGGAATCGACAACCTGAGCGACTACTATTCCGTCGCCCTCAAGCGCGCGCGCATCGACGACCTCTGCAAACGGGAGGATTTCCGCTTTCTCCAGCTGGATTTCACGGATGCCGGCAAACTGCAGGGCCTCTGGCAGCACCTTAGGCCGGACTATGTCGTGCATCTCGGTGCCCAGGCCAATGTGCGCTACAGCGTGCTGCACCCGGAGGCCTACGTTCAGAGCAACCTGGTGGGGTTCTTCAACCTGCTCGAGGCAGCACGCATCGCTCCCCCGCGGCATCTGGTCTTTGCATCCTCCAGCAGCGTTTATGGCGCGACTGCGGCAACACCGTTCCGCGAGGAGGGCGACACGAGCCAGCCCCTTTCCTTCTATGGCGCCACCAAGAAGAGCAACGAAGTGATGGCCCACAGCTATGCGCATCTCCACAATCTGAACCTCACCGGGCTGCGCTTCTTCAATGTCTACGGACCGTGGGGCAGGCCGGACACGGCGCCGACGCTTTTTGCGGAACGGATTTATGCCGGTGAAGCCATAGACCTTTTCGGCGAGGGCAGGTACCGGCGCGACTTCACCTATGTGGACGACATCGTCGATGGCGTGGTGAAGATTCTCCTCTATCCGCCTTCACAGCGGACTCATCCCCCGTTTCAAATCTTCAATCTAGGGCACAACCGACCCGTGGAACTGCGCCTGTTTGTGGACATGCTTGCGTCCGTGATCGGAAGGTCGGCGCGCGTCAACCTTCTCCCGCCGCAGCCCGCCGATGTGCCCGAGACCTGCGCTAGCCTGGAAAAAGTCGGAGCAGCTTTCGGCTATGTTCCGAAGACCCCTCTCGAAGAGGGATTGCGCGCATTTGTGGCGTGGTATCGAGACTACTACAAACCGTAGGGCACGTCGATCTTACCCCTCGTCTCATTTGGCGTTCCGGGTCATGATCCGATAGAGGCTGGATTGCGGAACCATGCGAACGGAGCGATTCGCCACCGGATCACTTCACCTTGTTGGAGGATTTTGGCTCGAAATCCGAGACGAGAGAATCCGGAACGCCAAGGTAGACGACATTTCTGTCCGCCAGCCGATGCCAGGTACGCGACTGAGGTGGCGTGGTGACCAGATAGACGTCGCGGCCCACAAGGCTTCGAGACTTTCCGTCATAGAGCATGAGTCCCACATGTTCTCCTGTCGGCACTCTGACGGCGATCAGGGCGCTGACTCCATGGGCGGGGTAAGGTTTGAGAAGGAGTTCGGCGGCGATCAGGGCGTATGCAACCTGATCGGGAGTCGCCTGAACTCTTCCGCGAAGAGCAAGCGGTTCACCCACGGCTGTCGGGGGCACATCCCAGGTGGCCAAGGGACCGCGCAACTGGCGTCCAAATCCGTCGTCATGCGGCTCGTACACGCCCGGAGGGGAGCCGGGCGGGGGTTCGTAAGATGGGGGCGAATCCGCAGCGGGCGTTGCGGCGGAGGATGTGGCTGGTGTGACAGGCTTTCCATCGGCCACCCGGTCGGCGCGCACCTCCTGGATGATAGGATGAGCGATGGAAGCGATCAGGCCGAGGGCCCCGAGCACGCTGATGAGCGAGCCGGACCAAAGCAGTACTGGCGCCGACGGAGGGGCGGGGATTGAAGGGGGCGGCTGTAGTTGAATTTCAGATACACTTTGTGCGATCTCGCGGAGGCGTGTCTCCGGCGACTCAGTCAGGGGCAAGGCCAGGGATTCCCGTAGGCGCGCGATTTCGCGCCGGCAGCGCGCCGAGTGATCGCGCCAACGCCAGGGATCCGTCGTGCGACCGTGAAGCCTGGCCTGTTTCCGGATGTAGGCGTGACAAAGCAGGCGCAGGCCGAAGATGGCGAATGCAACGCCCACGGCTGGCCTCCAGTCGCCGCTGAAGAAGATCACGAGCGCCGCGAGACCGAGCCAGAACATTCCGAAAATCCACCAAGGGGGATAAATGAGCGGCCCGGTGTTCAAGGCCTGGCCGAGGCGTTTCCAAAAAAGAATCGTGGTGATCTGTTCCGCCTCCTCGCGAAGCAGGCGGAATGTTTCCAGATTCTGTTCGGCATGGGTGACAAAGCCGACTTCGTTCGGCCGCTCGCCGAGATAGGCCAGGAGCACGAGCATCCATCGCTCGGGTTTGGGATTCTTGAAAATCGCGGCGAGTTCGGGGTTGCGGTGGGAGGCAAAGCCGCTGCGCAGGCGCTTGACGTGGTTTTCGAGTTCCATCCCGGATTCCAGTGCGAGCGCAAAAATCTGCGCATGCTCGTCAAGCGCGTCCCTCGCGATCAGGCCGGTTCGAAAACCGATGTCGAACGCCCCGCTCACACTGCCTGCGAGTCGTTTCAGGGACTGCGCGGTTGCGCCGTCGAGCGAATCGACCAGTTGGATGTAGTCGGGAGCAATGAGTGCATGAAGGAGCGAGGTTGTTGCGCCAGAGGGGTCGGCCCGGAACAAGGCCTGAAGCCCCTGCCAGTCGGCTCCGCGTCCCATGAGCCGGAGAGAAGCATGGGCAGCGGGTCCCGCCAATGCCACCCACGCAACCGCGGTGAGCGCGGTGCGCCTTGCAGCTTCGGGAAGGTCCTGCCACGAGAGAGAGTCCATGACCGCGAGCACGGGACTCACGCGCTCGGCCTCAACGCGGTGATCAGGATGATTCTTCAGGAAATGAATCAGGCACTTTGATTCCAGCTCCTGGGATTCCGGGAAAAACTGCGATTCGCCAGCGGTCCAATTCTCAGGGGTCGTGAAGAATTCAGCCGCCTCAGGAATCGTCATGGATCGATCATTCCACCGGAAGAGCGGAGAATCCTTTTCGTCCGGCCCGTATGATTTATCGGAAGCTTCTGCATTCGTGGAACCCGATGATTCAGACGGAACCGGGCCGGTCGAACTCTCGGGCCGGGTTGGGTCCGGATCCGGGGAGGCAGGCACGTCGGGGGCGCTCATGATCGGTGGGGAATGGAATGCGAAACGGCCCGGTTCGATCAGGCCTCGCTTCTTGCATGATGCATCTTTCTGAAGAAGCAAGGAGGGTTGACCTGAGACCTGGAACAGCGGTCATCGGAATCGGGGGTGGACGCAAGAGACTTGGCTTGTCTGGAGGTGGAGGGCAGGCTCTGGGCTTCAAATACGGTGAGTCGAGAAACCTGTTACCGCTGCTTCTGGCCGAAGGTCCATTGCTGGTGTGGGTCCATCAAGGCGATGGAAACGCGCACAAAGTTTGTTTTCCTGATGCATCCCAAGGAGTTCAAGCAGGAGAAGGCTTCAACCGGACGCCTCACCCACCTCGCGCTGAGTCAGAGCGAGATTGTGGTAGGTGTGGAATTCGATGGAAATCCCCGGGTGCAGGCATTGCTGGGTGACCCCGCACTTTATCCCACGCTGCTGTATCCGGGGCGAACTGCCCGGAATGTGTCGCGAGGAGAGGTGAAGGAAGACGCGCTGCGGGGTCGCCAGCTGGTGGTGTTTGTCCTCGACGCAACGTGGAGCTGCGCGAGAAAGATGCTGAAGCGGAGTCCCTCTTTGCAGGCGCTGCCCCGCCTGTGTTTCGACGCGCAGACCTCGGTGAGCCGCTACGTGATCAAGCAGCAGCCGCAGGCGGGTTGTCTGTCGACACTCGAGGCGACCCATGAACTGCTGCTTGCCTTGGAGGCCGCGGGTCTGGAGCGTTATTCTGACCCGACCCAACTGATAGACCTTTTCCACCGCATGCAGGATTTTCAATTGAGATGCGCGACCGATCCCGATCGAAAGGGGTACAGGCTCACACCCATGCGCCCTTTGGAGGAACGTCGGGGCGTGATGTCCCGGCAGACGGGATCACGCCGCAACCGGTTCATTCCCCTTTAGCCCTGCCTGGGGCGGGAAGGCGAACCAGTGTGTTTCATTTTTTCCCGCCACGCAAAACTTGCTTCCCAGCGGCACAGCGATTCACGTCTTTGTTCGCCGGATGATGCGGCCGCTGTCTGCCTTTGGACTCCCAAGGCGGTCGGCAGCCCCACCAAACAAACCCTTGCGACCCGGCACTCGCTTCAAATTTCACACTCATGTCCAAAGCATCCCCTTCCAAAGCAGCATCACCGATGTCACCCGCGCCCGCGCAGGGCGCTCCGGTTGTCTCCGCCGAGTCGCGCAAGAACGTCGAACTCGCCATCAGCGCCATCACCAAACAATTCGGGGACGGGTCAATCATGCGGCTCGGCGAGAACTCGAAGATGAAGGTGGAAACGCTTTCAACGGGGTCCCTCGCCATCGACCTGGCGCTCGGTGTCGGTGGCCTGCCGCGCGGGCGCATCGTTGAGATCTACGGGCCGGAGTCATCCGGAAAGACGACGTTCTGTCTCAGCGTCATCGCGGAGGCCCAGAAGCGCGGGGGGCTCGCGGCATTCATCGATGTCGAGCACGCACTCGATCCAAAGTATGCCCGTGTGGTGGGTGTGAACCTTGATGACCTGCTCGTTTCCCAGCCGGATTCGGGCGAGGATGCGCTCAATATCGCGGAGACCCTGATCCGTTCCAATGCGATCGACGTCATTGTGATCGATTCGGTGGCCGCATTGATCTCAAAGCAGGAACTGGATGGTCAGATGGGTGACGCCACCGTGGGTTCCCAGGCGCGGCTGATGTCGCAGGCCATGCGCCGATTGACGGCGGTGGTGAGCAAGACCAAGTGCATTTGCATCTTCACGAACCAGATTCGTGAGAAGATCGGCGTCATGTTCGGAAATCCTGAAACCACACCGGGTGGTCGTGCACTCAAGTTCTTTTCATCCATCCGTATCGACATCCGCCGCAAGGACCAGATCAAGACCGCCGATGGCAGGGTTATCGGCAACCGCACGAAGATCAAGGTGGTCAAGAACAAGGTGGCACCGCCCTTCACCGAGGTGGAGTTCGACATCATGTACGACGAGGGAATTTCACGACTTGGATCGCTGCTGGATCTGGGACTCGAACACAAGGTGTTGGAGAAGAAAGGGGCGTGGATTGCCTTCGAGGGCAATCTGGTCGGGCAAGGCCGGGACGCCGCGAAACAGGCGCTTCGAGACAAACCCGAGCTCGCGGAGAGGATTGCCAAGGGGATCATTGAGAAAGTGACCGTGACCGGTGGGACATCGTTAACCGGGGATGCGGATCGGTAGTTTAATCGCGTTTACTGGCTGGAAAGGGGTGATTCAGTGGGAACTTCGCTCCTGTCCTGCGGACATTGAATCCATGAAAACGTCACGTGCAGCCAACTGCGACCGGCGTTTCAGAAGCGGTCTACGCTTCGGGGCGGTCATGGTCCTTATGCTTGGGGTTTCAACGGAAGGATTTTCCCGACCTGAGCCTGCTGATTCGAGGCCACAATTGCTTTCCACCACGGGTGGAGGGGGTGGCAATTCCTGGTCCGACATCAAGGAACTGGAAGCGGCAGTTGCAAAGGGCAACCCGCGCGCTTGGGCGAGCCTTGGGGAATTCAAGCTTCGAGGTGAATATACGCCCCAGGACATTCCGGGTGGGCTTGTGCTGCTGGAGAAAGCGGCGCGAGCGGGAATCGCGACGGCGGCGTTTTCTTTGGGCAAGGCCTACAGCGAAGGCACCGGAGTGGAGCGTGATCAGGCAAAGGCGCTCGATTATTTTCGAGCGGCTGCAGCCGGAAAGGTTCCGGAAGCCTTCTACAACCTTGGGGCCTCGTACGCCAGCGGACGCGGCGCGCGGCGGGACTATGCTGAAGGTCTCGCTTGGTTGATCCTTGCCACAAAGTCGGGGGTTGATGGTCAGGGTGAGACGCTTCTGCGTGAGCGCCTGACAAAATTGAAGCGTGCGGATCTCATTGCAAAGGCGGAGAAGCGTGCACCGGAAATCGAGGCTGAGCTGGCGCAAGGTTCCGTGGAAAAATTTCTTCCCGGAGCGAAGCCGACAGGTGCCCCTACCCCGACACGGGCCCGCCCATCAATGGCGCCACCCGTTCAACCCAAGTCCGACACGATCATTCCCGTACCTCTCGGGCAAGATACCACACCAACGCCGATACGTATCACGCCTCCGCCATTCAGTTCGGGCGGATGAAGGAATGCTTCTGGAATGGGTTAAGGGATTACCCATTCGGGCTACAGCGAAAGCAATTTTACGTGGGCTGTAAAGGCGGCGTCGGGTGAAATGCGGAAGGGATGACCGCTGGCTATGGAAACGCCGCGCAGGGTCACCTTTTCGGTCAGTCGATAGCGAAACGGCCGCGAGGCCGACTCGGGTTTGGTGCCATCCGGATCTGAAAACAGAAACGGCCCTTGGTAGCCTTCGGGGGCGTGCCGGTCATCGATTGCAAGGCCATCAATCGTGATCTCGCGCGGCATGTAACAGGGGTAGCCGAAATCATGCTGGCCATCATTATTGGCATTGAGCAGGTAGGGCTGGATCGCTCTGCCGCAACCAGGTACCCAGCGACAATTGCGGATTACGACGTTTCCTTCCCAGGTACTGCCATAATCTTGGCGCAGGCTCAGAAGCGCGCGACCGTTGAGCGTGGAGTCCTCAATCGTCAGCACGCCGCGACCGATCGCGTTGAGACCTGCGTGTCCGAGCGTGCACCTGCGGATCGTGTAGGTCCCTGAAACGCCTTGATGCGTGTCCATGCGGGAGAGCGTGCAGTCTTCCAGCAGGATATTCTTGCAGAAATTCGTGCCGGTTACGCCCCAACGCGAGGTGTCACAGATATTGTCCATGCGACAGCCGCGCAGAGTGAAATTGACCACATCGTTAGCTGTCAGGTCGTAGGTCCCCATGCTCACCGGCTCCCCGGCGGAGCCGATGGTTGAATAGGTCTTGTGGCCGGTGACGAAGCAGTCGAGCAGGGTGACATCGGCGCAGCGGCTGGTGTCAAGGAACCCACGGTATGGATGACCGAATTCGCCTTCGCCAACAATGTGGTGGGTTAGGCCGACAACCGTTGTGCGCGAACGGGAGATCGAAATGTTGCGGGCCCAATAGTTGTTGCCCTTTTCTGGACGCAGGCGGTTCGCCGTGGTCGTGAATATTCCGCCCTTGAGGACCAGGGGATGATCGTCGATTGGCTGGGTCTCCACCTTTGTGACAATCGCATAATTCCCATCAATATCCCCCTCAATGGAGCCATCACGTCGCAGGATGAAGCAGTCGCGTTGTGGGGTGCCGCTGTTCTGGTTGAGCCCGCGCCGGATGTAGACGCGAGTGTGGTTGTTTTCAACCCGGACCCAGCAGTCGCGAGTCGGCGCGATGTCCAGCTGCCGCTGGTCGCGTTGCAATTGCGATATTGCCAGGGAAATGGGTTCCAAGAGCGAGCGCACGGCAAAGAGCGAAACCCGGTGGTTCTCGACGTTCGTGTCGTCGACAATGAACCGCGAGGTGCTCCAATCAGTGTCGGTTGAAATGACGGCGGTGAATGCACGCCGACCCAGATGATACGTGGCGTCCGGCCGGGAGTGCACGGGAAGACCGCGGGGATTCGCATAAGCGTGCGCGGCAACAATGGCGGGCAGGTCATCGTTCTTGCCGTCACCGACGGCTCCAAATGCCTCGTAGGTTACAGGACTGTTCGCGACGGGTGCAGCGCGGCCGCTCCGCGCTGCGACAAACCCCGCAGAGGCTCCCACCACAAGCCCACGAAGAAATCGTCGCCGTCCGCAAAATGATCTGGCCATGAGGTCGGTCGGAATTGCGGGCAGCTGCGATACTCGCGAAGGCCGTTCAACTGATTCGCCGGAATTCGATGATGTGAAGGCATGCATTGGGAAGTGCTGGTGATTCCGGAGGCGGACGGTGATGGCCACAGATTCATTTGGCCACGGGCGGGGGTTCAGTTCTGCCGTCCTTGAAGCAACAAGTCAGCTTGAAGGGCGGCCACTGGCAATGGGCAAGATTGTGCGTAGGGCGGGTTTGGCACTTACAGCCTTTACAACGGGCTGAATTGAGGCCTTTGCAGAGGCTCCAAATTGCCTCTTCTTGATCTACATCAAGAAAGTATCCCGGGCTTGGGGTATGATATCAGCGTAATCTATTTATCTAATGCTATGTCAGACAGTGAAGAAGTTAAACTAATCTTAAACTGATCTAATTCGTTGTTATCCAACTCATAACTGCAACTTCTCCAAATCATGAACAAAGCCAGATTCCTCGCTGGGATCCTCCTCGCCTCCTCGGTCGCGTCTGCGGCTGAAGGTCCCGTAGCCGCACTGGGCCGTGTACAGCTTCCGCCGGACGTCGCTGCCCTTCCTGTTGAAGAAGCGATTCTGACCGCCCCGCCCCATGTCCCGCCTCCCATCAAGCGGCGCGCGCCTGCGCGGGTTGTCATTCACTTGGAAGTGCGGGAGGTGACGACACGCATTGCCGATGGCACGCAGTATACTTTCTGGACCTTCGGCGGGAGTGTCCCCGGGTCATTCCTTCGCGTTCGCAAGGGAGACGTTGTGGAGTTTCACCTGAATAATCATCCCTCCTCGAAACTCCCCCACAATATCGACCTCCATGCGGTAACTGGTTCCGGTGGTGGCGCGTCCTCGACTTTCACGGCGCCCGGGCATAGCTCGCAGTTCACCTTCAAGGCACTTAATCCGGGGCTGTACGTCTATCACTGCGCGACCGCGCCGGTTCCCATGCACATTGGCAACGGGATGTACGGGCTCATTCTCGTCGAGCCCGAGGAAGGCCTGCCGCCCGTCGACAAGGAATACTATGTCATGCAGGGCGAATTCTACACCAACGGGCCCTACGCGGGTGGCGGACTTCAGTTGTTTGACACGCCGAAGTCCATCGACGAACGGCCGACTTATGTGCTGTTCAACGGATCGGTCGGTTCGATTGTTGGCGACAAGTCACTCACGGCCGAGGTTGGCCAAAACGTCCGCATTTTCTTTGGTGTCGGTGGTCCCAATCTGACGTCTTCGTTCCACGTTATCGGAGAGATCTTTGACAAGGTCTATGTCGAGGGTGGAACCCATGTTGCCCAACACAATGTGCAGACCACAATGGTCCCTGCAGGTGGTGCGGCGATTGTCGACTTCAAGGTCGATGTCCCTGGCACCTACGTGCTGGTCGACCACTCGCTCAGCCGTGCCTTCAACAAGGGTGCGCTCGGCATGCTCAAGGTCACTGGTCCGGAAGACCGCGTGATCTATTCGGGCAAAGAAGTGGACGCCGTCTATCTCGGTTCTGCCGCCGAAGCGGGCACGGTTGCCGCCATGCGCCAGGATGAACTCGAGAAGAAAATCGCCGCCGAGATCAAGTCCAACCCGACCATCGCAAACCTCACCAAGGAAGTGCAGATGAGCAAAGGAAAGCAGATCTACATGCAAAACTGTTTTGCCTGCCACCTCCCCACGGGTGAGGGCATCCCCGGTGTTTTCCCGCCGCTTGCGAAGTCCGACTTCATGATGGCGGATCGTGAACGCGCCATCCGGATCGTGCTCAAGGGACTCAATGGTCCGATCACCGTCAATGGACAGGCCTACAACGGGGTGATGCCGCCGCAGAGCGAAATCCTCAACGAGGAACAGATGGCGGATGTGCTCACGTATGTGACCAACATGTGGGGCAACACGGCCAACGCCTTCACCGTGGACGAAATCCGCAAGGTAAAGGGCGAATAGTCCACAACAACCAAACGGGTTTCCAATCGATCATGACTCGCCTTCGACTTTTCCTCAGTGTTGCCATCGGAGCTGCATTTGCGGCGGACAGCGCGCTGGTCGCAGGCGAGGCCATGGTCATTATCCCTGCGGGAATCTACCGGCCGGTCACCCGTGCCGCGACAGACCCCGAGTCGATCACGGTGGCCTCGTTCCGGCTTGAAACAGTGCCCGTGACAAACGCCGAATTCCTCGCCTTTGTCACCGCGAATCCGCAGTGGAGGCGTTCACGGGTGTCACCTCTCTTTGCAGACGAAACGTACCTCCGGCATTGGGCGGGCGATCTTGAACTCGGTCCCTTGGCGTTGCCCGATGCACCGGTGGTGAACGTCAGCTGGTTTGCCGCCCGTGCGTATGCGCGGATGCAGCATCGTCGGCTGCCCACCCTGGCGGAATGGGAACTCGCCGCAATGGCCGGCTACAAGACTCTGATTGGGCGCGACGAACCTGACTTCAACCGGGATCTCTATGCCTGGCTGGTTGCACCGACGCCCGAAGTCATTCCTTCCGTCAATACCGCCCGTGCCACCCTTCACGGAGCCCGTGGCCTCCATGGGCTCGTCTGGGAATGGGTGGACGATTTTGATACCGCCATGGTCACGGGTGAATCCCGTGTCGACGCATCGCGCGACCAGGATCTTTTCTGCGGTGGCGCCGCCGTGGCCTCCACCGATCCGAGCGACTACGCAGGTTTCATGCGCCAGGCTTTGCGGTCCTCGCTCAAGGCCAGACAGGGCACCGGATCCCTCGGGTTTCGATGTGCCGCCGAACTTTCCACGCCATGAACTCCATGCTCCTTCGTTTTGCCGTCACGCTCCTTGTCGCGGCGCCCGTCCTTTCCGCGACCACGCCCTCCTGCTGCCACCCACCGCTTGCCGCGTCGGCTCCGCTGCCGGTTGCGTCACTTTATCAGACGGAAGTGGATTTCACCACGGACGCTGAGGTGCCGTTCCGCCTCGCCGAACTGCGCGGCCAGCCTGTCGCGCTCGTCATGTTTTTTGCCTCATGCGGCCATGCCTGCCCGGCCACGGTTGTGGACCTCGTGCGAATCCGCGAAAAACTTCCTGCCGATGTCCGGTCGAGCGTCCGCATTGTCATGGTGACGTTTGACGTCGAGAGGGACACCCCCGCCGCGCTTCGGGCATTTCGTGAGAGCCGGGGTATCCCCAGCGATTGGGTGCTGCTTCACGGTTCCAATGATGCCGTGCGTGAACTCGCCGCTCTGCTTGGCGTCAAGTACAAGCGCGAAGCCGACGGCATGTTTGCCCACTCCAACATGATCACCATTTTGTCCCGCGACGGCGAAATCACGCATCAGCGCTTCGGTCTCACCGGAGGCCTTGACGAGGCGGCTGCGGCATTGGGCGCCGCTGCAAAGGCGGTTGGTGCCGAATCCTGATCTTGGTTCATCATTTTCAGCCTGTGGGATAGTGGCCGGAGGGAGCGTCGGCCTTGGTGGTATGTTCCCGTGACCGGTTGACGGCCTTCCGGTTACGTTCGAGGATGAGGGATATGAAACTTCGCGTCCTTACAACGGGCGGAACCATCGACAAAGTCTATTTCGACGCAGCGAGCAGCTATGATGTTGGCGATCCCCAAGTGGATCCCGTATTCAAGGAGTCGAATGTCACCTTCGAGTACGTGGTCGAGCCGGTGCTCCGGAAGGACAGCCTTGTCATGACCGATGCAGACCGCGCGCTTATCCGTGAGCGCGTGGCTGCGGCTGCAGAACGGTTGATCCTGATCACGCATGGAACGGACACGATGACCCAGACTGCCGAGGCCCTCAAAGGGATCGAAGGCAAGGTCATCGTTTTCACTGGTTCGATGGTGCCCGCGCGATTTCGTGCCTCGGATGCCATCTTCAATCTCGGTTGCGCGGTGGGTGCCGTGCAGGTCCTTCCGCCCGGAATCTATATTGCGATGAACGGACAGATTTCACCTGCGGACACCGTAAGAAAGAATCGCTCGAAGAATCGGTTTGAGGCGAAGAGCTGAAAGCCTCCCTCCAGGACTATGAACGGCTCTGCGCGGCGAGCTGTTTGATCAACGCATACAGCAGCGTCATGCGCGGAATCCGTGCGCCCGCCGCTGATGCTTGCCGCGCGGGCTCGCCCCATATCGCCTCCACTTCGATCGGCCGCTTTTCCATGAAATCCACCACACTGGAAGGAAAATAGGCACCCATGGGAGGGGTGACGTCGAACTGTTCGCGCGCGAATTCCGCAGAGATTTGGTAACCCAAGGCCGCCGCCGCGGACCGGACCTCATCCATCAAGGCACGCACCTCGACGGACAGCTCATGACTCGCACAAATGATGTCCGTTGAAACTCCTCCGGCAGCGATGCTCAGCCCGTTGAAGGGGATGTTCCACACGAGCTTCATCCACCGTGCCTCCTCCAGACGATCGACAACCCGATTGGCGATTCCTGCCCGCTTGAAGATTTCCCCGATCCCACGAATGCGTGCGTCCGCGGGGCGATTGTACGCACCGAACGTGATGGAGCCCCGATGCAGGCACGTGACTTCGCCCGGGGCGGTGCGCATGTTCGCAATGAAGCACAGTCCCCCGTAGACATTCCCGGGAGGAACGAATCGGGTAAGCAGGGCCTCATTTCCAAGTCCATTTTGAAGCGTCACCACGACGGTTTGCTGATGCAGCAACGGCGGCAGCAGGCGTGGCAATGCATCATTGGCGACGGTCTTGAGGGTGATGAGCACCAGGTCAACGGATCCGATATTCTCGGGCGCAGTGTGCACCTGGACGGGGAAGACTTTTTCGACGGAATCTCCCTCCCGCAGCACAAGACCGGACGCCTCTATTGCGGAATAGTCGCTTCGGACGACGAAATGAACGTCATGGCCCGACAGCGCGAGTCGGGCTCCGTAATACAGGCCCAACGCGCCGGCACCCAAAATCGCGATTTTCCGGAAGGGGCGGTCGTCGCTGGTGTGATCCGAAGGGGCTGCGATGGGTGACTCCATTTCCCGATGCGGTCATTTGCCTCCGCGCTAAGCCGCTCGCGCCGCCGCCCTTGCGCGCAGCTTGAGATTGATGAATTCAACCGCGCAGGAAAATGCCATCGCGAAGTAGATGTAGCCTTTCGAAATGTGCTGATGCAGGCCTTCCGCCATCAGCGATACGCCGATGAGAATGAGAAAGCTGAGCGCGAGCATCTTCAGGGTTGGATGACGTTCGACGAAGTCGCTGATCACGCCGGCGAATGCGAGCATGATTCCAAGCGCGATGATGACCGCGGTCACCATGATCCAGAGCTGGTTGGCCATGCCGATGGCGGTGATGACGGAGTCCAGCGAGAACACGATGTCGAGCAGGATGATCTGAACAATGACCTTTGCGAAGGAGACCGCGCGGGGGGCGACGGCATGTCCGCCCGCGCCTTCGAGTTTCTCATGAATCTCGTAGGTGCTCTTTGCGATCAGGAACAATCCGCCCCCGAGCAGGATGAGGTCACGTCCCGAGATCGCAAACTCATGGATGTGAAGCAAGGGCGTCGTGAGTTTTGCCATCCAGGCGATTCCTGCCAGCAGCAGCAGGCGCGTGATGAGGGCAAGACCGAGACCGGTCTGGCGCGCCTTCTTCTGTTTCTCCTTCGGCAGCTTTCCCGCGAGGATAGAAATGAAGATGATGTTGTCGATCCCGAGCACGATTTCGAGCGCGGTCAGGGTCAGGAGTGATATCCAGATTTGAGGGTCTGCCAGAAATTCCATGGGAGAAATGGGAGCAGCGAGGCAGAGAGGCCGCCATGCGTCAATTTCAGGCGGATGCGCGCACCGTTGGAAAATTGACCAGGAAATCAACTGGACGGGCGGCCGTTCGACCGTGCGGATCAGGTTGCGGCGCCCTGTGGATACGGGTATGGAATCACCCCCGCATATCCGCCTTGCCGAGCGCACTCAGGGCCGCCGAGCGACCTGCCAGCCATCCCGTTGTCCAGGCTGCCTGGAAATTGAATCCCCCGGTGATGCCATCGATGTCCAGGACCTCTCCCGCGAAATACAGGCCCGTGCACTTCCGACTCTCCATCGTCCGGAAATCCACTTCGTTGAGACGCACTCCGCCGCAGGTGACGAACTCCTCCTTGTGGGTGCTTTTTCCTGTGACCTGAAACTTTGCATCCACCACCTGGTCGGCGAGTCTCGCGATGACATCGTTTGAGACCTGCGTCCATGGGGTCGATTCGGTGGCACCGGCCGCCGCGACAAGCTGCGCCCACAGGCGCCCAGGGAGTTGAAAGGGCGTGGAGCCTCCGATCTGTCGACGCGGATGTCGGCCTCGATGTGCGAGCATTGATGAGCGAGCCGTATCTCGCACATGGCTGGGGGAAAAATTCACGGCCAGCGTGAACCTGTAGTTGCACGCGGCCAAGTCCCTGGCTCCCCAGGCGGAGAGTTTGAGCACAGCCGGGCCGCTCATTCCCCAATGGGTGATCAACAACGGACCGCTTTGTTTCAGTTTGGAACCGTCGACACGCGCGACGACATCCTCCACGGAGATTCCCGCCAGCCCTTCAAGCCGAGGGTCGTCGATGTTAAAGGTGAACAGCGAGGGCACGGGAGACTCGATCGAGTGACCCAGCATTTCCGCGAGAGATGGCCCGGAGCCCTTGAGCCCTCCCGTCGCCACGATCAGCCGATCCGCATGCAGGAACTCGCCACTCACCAACTCAATCCTGAAGCCCATGACTGATCCCGCGCCAGGCGCCGCGCCTTGCGGTGGTGCTGCCTCGACCTTGCGGATCCCCGACTGAAGGCGCAGCGTGATGTTCAACGACTGGGCTGCCGTCGACAGGGCCGAAACGATGGTTTCGGAGTCGTCGCTGACGGGAAACATGCGACCGTCCGGCTCGACTTTCAGGGTGACGCCCTGTCGCTCGAACCATGCGATCGTGTCCGCGGGTCCAAAACGATGAAACGCTCCGTGCAGTTCTCGGGCGCCGCGCGGATAGTTTTTTTTCAGTTCGCGGGGCTCGAAGCACGCGTGGGTGACATTGCACCGGCCGCCGCCGGAGATGCGCACCTTTGCGAGCGGGTGAGCGGTGGCTTCGCACAGCGTTACGGTTCCATTTCCCGCGAGGCCTTCCGCCGCGGATATTGCCGCGAAATAGCCTGCGGCACCAGCGCCGACCACAAGGATGTGCGGAGGACTCATGCGGGATATTCAACGGGATCCGGGGATCGAATCCAATCGCGCAATGAAAGCCCTGTGACGATCTCTCGCCTCTAAAAATGCAGGACCGGCGCTTTCGCACCGGTCCTGGTTTCCCCCAAATAACTCTTGCGAGTTAAAGCTTGTTTCGCACGGGACGGCGCAGCCCTCGGGAGAGAAGGCAACGCCTGGCATGCGGGCGGCTATTCGGCGCTCTTGGCCTTCTTGCCGCGCCCGTGTTTGCCCTGTCCGCCCGGGCCAGCCGCCTGCATCTTGTCAAACTTGGCCTGTTGCTCGGGCGTGAGCACGTCGCGGATCTTTCCGTTCACTCCACGCATGATCTCCATGCGTTTTGTGCGACGGTCCTGATCGGAGAGCGAGGTATCGTCCATCACTGCCTTCATTTCCTTCGCCTGTTCGGCGTAGACCGCCTTCACCTGGGTTTGCTGCGCGTCGGTCAGGGACAATTCCTGCGAAAGGTGTTTCACGCGATCAACCATGTGCTCGCCCCTGCCTCCGCGGGCCGGGCGATCCGAATTCTGCGCATGGATTGACGGTACGGACAAAGCGACCAGAACAAAGCTGGCGGCGAGGAGCAATTTGGATGATTTCATAAGATTGAGCAGTGCGGTTTGCGCACCGGTTTGTTGGAGTGTTGACAGAAGCATGAGACGCATGGCGCCAATTGCGGTTACACAGGGAATCCAACGATGACACTTCGAGAACTGACAGCCCTGGCGGAATCAACGGTTTCCTCGATCCAGCGAAAACTGCCTGATGTGCTGCGTTCGTTGGCCCAAGGGCTTCCGGTTGTTTACCATGATTGGCCGTCCGACGAGATCCTGGGCGAGGAATTTGATCCCGATATCCTCGGCATGTTTGTAGGCGCTCCCCATGGTTCGGAGAATACGAGTTCCGCGGAGGTGCCACCCCACATCCTCCTCTTCCTGGAGAACATCTGGGACTGTGTGGACGGGGATCGTGACCTCTTCGCAAGGGAGGTGAAGCTCACCTATCTTCATGAGCTTGGCCATTATCTTGGGTGGGATGAAGAGGAGGTCGCCGCGCGAGGCTTGGAGTGAGGAAACCTCATGGGACTCGACTCCCACTGCCTTTCATGTGCGTTTTTGAGCGCTTCTGTGTGTACTCCGCGCTTTCCAATCGCTTGCAGGCATGTCTATCTTTGGCGGTTCGTTTTCCTTTCTATGATGAATAAACTCCTTCTTTGCGTGTGTGTGCTGGGCTTGATGGCCGGCAATGCGTTTTCTGCCAGTGGTTTGACCCGCAAGGAATGCGTCACCCGGATCGAATCCTGCGAGGCCATCCTCCGCGAATTCCAGGCGGATCCGGCGACAGCCATTCCTGCGTCGGTGCTCGCCCGTGCCACCGCCATTGTCATCACAAATCAGTTCAAGGCGGGCTTTATTGTGGGCGTCAAGGACGGCTACGGGGTGCTGCTCCTCAAGAAGAGCGATGGACAGTGGAGTGTGCCCGGACTGATCAACGCCGGCGAAGCAAGCGTCGGCTTTCAGGTGGGCGGGAATGCGATCGAAACAATCTACGTTTTCACGGATGCGCGTACGCCGCGTCTTCTCTTCTCCCAGCGCCTGAACGTCGGCGCTGATGCGGTGGCAGTCGCAGGTCCGCGCGCAGCGGATGCGGAAAGCACGACGGAGGACTTCCGCAAATATCCCGTTCTGATCTACACCAAGGCCCGTGGCCTGTTCGCGGGGGCCTCGGTCAAGACGGGTTTTCTGTCGCGTGACGACGCAGCCAACCGCCTGCTCTACGAAACTTCCTACGGCACGCCGGAGATCGTCGACAGCGACTGGGTCGCAGCCCCCAGCGAGGTCAAGCCCCTGATGGATTACGTTCGCTCGATCACACGGTAGGCCATTGGCCTGCCGCGGGATTGTGGGGAGATCATCGGATCTCATGGAGATAGCTCACCAGCCGCGCGAGAACGTGGTCTGTCACGCGATCCTGCACGCCCGTGCGCGTCAGACCGGGAGCCTCAATCCGCGCTGACTCGACATGAATCGAGTCCCTCGAACGGTGGTGCACGAGAGCCCACCAGGCAAATGGGACATCCACGCCTGAATCGGGGGCAACCTCGGCCCAGCCGGTCGTTGCGAGTCCGACATCGCTTTGGAAAAGCCTGCAGACGCCCAGTGCCATCTCTTCCGCCACCTGGGCGGACACGCCTTGCGCGGACTCCACAGCACTGCGGTTTGCTCCCAGCAGCCGGATCTTGCTCTCCAGAGCGTAGGCCGTGATCCCGCCGCGGAAAAAGTCCGATGCCCCCGAATGTGCGGTGACACGCGACTGGACTCGCCCCCCCGTGAGGCTCTCGGCAACCGCAAGAGTCCATTGAGGTGGACCCCGGAAAAGCTGTCTCAATGTATTCATATGTCTGATACGATGGGGATTACGGGTTGTCCTGTGAATCTTGCGGGGTTCTTGAAACCGATCAACGGGACTCAAGGGCGAACGGCTAGCCGATTTCGAGTCCTACGGGGCAATGGTCGCTTCCCATCACCTCGGGACTGATCCATGCACGTTTCAGGACTGGACGGAGTTTCTCCGAGGCCACGAAGTAGTCGACGCGCCACCCGATGTTGCGGGCGCGGCAGTTCATCATCTGGCTCCACCAGGTATGGTGTCCGGGATCGGATGTGAATGCCCGGAAGGTGTCGATGAATCCGTGCGACAGGAGCAGGCTGAAATTGGCGCGCTCCTCATCCGTGAATCCCGCATTGCGATGATTCGTCCTTGGATTGGAGAGGTCGATTTCCTCGTGGGCCACGTTGAGATCACCGCAGAATACGACGGGCTTCCTTTTCTCCAGCCGGGTAATGTAGGTGAGAAATGCGGGATCCCAGTCCTTCACGCGGTAGTCGAGGCGCGTGAGGCCCCGCTGGGAATTCGGAGCATAGACGGTGACGAGAAAGAAATCAGCAAATTCAACGGCGATGATGCGTCCTTCGGCATCGTGAGCTGTCACCCCCATGTTGATCGTGACCGATTTTGGTTTCACTCGCGTGAAGATTGCGGTGCCTGCGTACCCGCGTTTCACGGCGCTGTTCCAGGTGACCTGATACCTGCCTGGCCATTGGACATGCTGAACGTCGCCGGGGTGGGCTTTGGTTTCCTGGAGGCAGATCACATCGGCGTCGCTCTCCGACATGAAATCAAGGAACCCCTTCTTGATGCAGGCGCGGATGCCGTTCACGTTCCACGAAATCAGTTTCATCGGTGCATGACCTTCGTTGAGACCTGCCGTGAGGCAAGCCCATGCCCATGCGAAACAGCGACGACTCGACCGTTCTGAAGTGAAAGGTGAAGGCGGGATTTTCAGTCACTTGCGATTCTTTTGAGGGTTTACGCGTGGTCAGCAGTCTTTATGTTGCCGCGTTTCGGAACAGATCATGACCACCCCCCTTACACCGCTGCCGTCCGACCTGCTGCCAACATGGCTTCCCCGCGCCATGGATGTGCATGGGATCATTGCGGTGACGGATGCGCAGGGCGTAATCCTCTATGCGAACGAGGCGTTTACGCAGATCTCGGGCTACTCGAATCAGGAACTGGTGGGGAAAACACATTCCCTCATCAAGTCGGGGGTGCATCCGGCGGAGTTCTACCAAACAATGTGGAGCCGCATCCGTTCTGGAAAGCCGTGGCACGGGACATTCTGCAATCGGGCAAAGGATGAAAGTTTCTATTGGGTCGAGAGCACGATCCTTCCCGTGACGGGCGCCGACGGAGTTCCGATATTTTTTCTGGCGATCCTCACCAACGTCACGGCGCTCAAGACCGCCGAGGCGGAGGCCACCGAGCTGTCGAAGAAGTTTGCCGCCCAGGCGGAGGAACTGAAGGCGTCGCGCGATGAACTGAGCGTGTTCTTCAATCATGCTCCGATCGGAATAAGCTGGCGGGAAATGGATGCGCGGGGACTCCCCGGCCGGAATCATGTGAACCGCAAATTTCTCGAAATCTGCGGCCTGAGCGCCGAGGAGGCGGCCGACATTCGCAACATCCAGCGCGTCACGCATCGCGACGATTGGACCCACCAGGATGAGCTGACGAACCAGATCTACTCCGGTGCCCGCGATCGCTTCAGCATGGAGAAGCGCTATCATCACCGTGATGGCCGGATGATGTGGGCGAATCTTACGGTGGCCGTGCTGCGCAACTCCGAGGGAGGCGTCACGCATCACTTTGCCATGCTGGAGGACATCACCGCGCGGCATGCGGCCGAGGAGGAACTGCGGCGCAGTGAGGCGCGCTGGCGCACGTACCTCAGCACGGCGAGTGAGATCCTGTACGCGCTGACGCCCGAGTTCATCTACAAGTTTGTTTCGCCTGCATGGACGGCCAAGCTGGGGCATCCTTCCGAAAGCATCGTCGGCCGCTCGTTCTTCGACTTTGTACATCCCGAGGACGCCCGCCTTTGCCGCATCTTCATCGAAGGCGTGCTTGGGGGAAAACCCACGGGCAGTTCCGTCGAGTATCGCATGCAGCACCGCGACGGACGCTGGATCTGGCATGCTTCGACCGGGTCCGCGTACAGTGATCGCGACGGGCGGACTGCGTTTTTTGGCGTGGGGCGCGACATCAGCCTGCGTCGTACCGCCCAGGACGATCTCAGGGCGGCGCTGGCGCGACGGGAGGAAATGGAGCGCATCGTCGACCGGTCGCCGTCGGTTGTCGTGCTGTGGCGCGCGGAACAGGGCAACTGGCCCGTGGAGTTTGTTTCACAGAGCATCCGGCAATTCGGCTACACGCCGGAGGATCTTCTTTCCCAGAGGGTCCGTTTCATTGACATCACGCATCCCGAGGACCGGGAGAGGGTTTCTGCCGAAGTGGCCACGCATGAGGAAGCCCGGCACGGGGAATACAACCAGGAGTACCGCATCGTTTGCGGCGACGGTTCCGTGCGGTGGGTGGATGACCACACGGTGGTCCGGCGCGATGACGCCGGAAACATCACGCACCATGAGGGGCTGATCACGGACATCACGGCACGCAAGATCGCCGAGGAAGCTGAACGCGCGAATCGCGAGCGTGATCTGCGGGTGGCGCATGAGGTCCAGCAGCACCTGCTGCCGCAGGATTTTCCTGAGATTCCCGGAGTTGAGGTCGCCGCCCACTGCGAACTCTCACTCACGGTCGGAGGCGACTACTATGACGTCATTGCCGTGGGGCCGCGAAAGTGGGGCTTCACGATCGCCGACGTCTCGGGCAAGGGTACTGCTGCTGCGCTGATGATGGCGTCCTGTCGCGCGACACTGCGGCTGTTTGCGCCTGGTGAGGAGGATCCGGCCGTGGTCCTCAAGCGGGTGAACGCGTCGGTGCAGCCCGACATGCCGGCCGGCATGTACATCAGCCTGTTCTATGGCGTGCTGGATCTGGATTCGCGGAATCTGCGCTACTGCCGTGCCGGGCATGAACCGCCGCTTCTTGTGCGCGCGGGAGGAGAACCCGTCGAACTGCTCGAGGCTGGCGGGCTTGCCCTTGGTCTTTGTCCCGCCGCGATTTTTGACGACACCTTGGAAACGGCGGAAGTGACACTGCAGCCGGGGGACCTATTGTCGCTCTACACCGATGGCATCAATGAGGCGTGCAATGCGCATGGACAGGAGTTCGGGCGCGAGCGTTTGAGCACAACCCTTTCCCGCGATGCGGGCCGCCCCCTTTCCGAAATCATCGCGAAACTGAACCGCTACCTTCGCCAGTTCACGACGCTTTCAACCCGCACCGATGACCGTACGCTTCTGCTCGCGCGCCTGCGCTGATCGAGGTGTGGCGACGTAGGTTGGTTCGCCAGGTTATTCCATTGGCTTCAGGGTGCGGATGAATTCGTCCGCCTCGCGGATCGATTTTTCCATGTCGGTGATCAACCGACCGATATCCGCCTGGAGGGTCTGAGAGGTTGCGTCGAGCGATCGTACGGCCTGGGCGTTCAGATTGTGCTTGAGAAACAGGACCTGGTCCCGGAATGCGGTGAGCACGGGTTCCATGCGTGCTGATGCACGCTCCATGACGACCATGAGGTCCTTGTAGTTGCGCTGGGTCTTTTCGAGTTGGGCGGCGCTGCGGGTTCGCAGATCCATGTTGGAATACTGCTTCAGCTCCTCCGTCCATTCGTCAAACAGGGCTTCGGCGACATCCCTCACGCCCGTGAGCCGTGCGCGCACCTCGGATGCACGTGCCTCATTCCGCTTGAGTTCCGCGTTGAGCAGGTCGTACCGCTCTTTGAGCTCGCCGGGTTCAACCTTTGCAATCGCCAGAAACTTGTCCAGGGCGCTGGCAAACTGCTCCTTTGCCTCCTCCTGGGACGTGCGGGCTTTCTCAACGCGTTCAACCAGAACCTCGCGTTTGGGAATCCCCATTTTCTCAAGAGCGCCAAAATAGGCGGCCTGGCATCCCCCGAGAAGGAGGACGGCAGCCACGGCAAGAATGGCGGTGGGCGGAGAGTTGCGATAGAAGGACGGGGAAGACAGTCTCATGGGAATCGAATGGCCGATGGACAGGAGGGAGAAAGGAAGGTCAGCGATATTTGATCCCGTGGACTTCGTCAATGCGACGGGCAGGACCGAAAGCCTCGTCCCTCTATTTAGGGTTTCAAAACCGCGCTTTGCCTGCGTGAATGGGTGCGAGCATCCGATGAAATTTGACGTCGTCATCGCCGGGGGCGGTTTTGCCGCCGCCTAT
>CAUJJL010000155.1 GCA_963205455.1 Verrucomicrobiota bacterium | reverse complement strand
CGACGGCAAGAGCATCCTCGAGAAAATCCACCGCGCCCGTGAGGCCCTGACTCGGCAGCAATTCGTTAGTAAAGACATTAAAGAGACAGTGCACTAGATAGAGACCACGCAGTGGGCCTCCCGAAAAGCTGTAGCGCGTGAACAGACTCATTTTGTCGAGGCGATTGCCCAGCTTCCCCGTTCCATCGGAGGATGTAAAATTGTCGAGTTCCTGCTTCATCACGCCCAATTGCTGGGTAATTGTCGCATAACTGTCCGTCGGCAGGTTTCCGGGAAACTTCGCCAGATAGGTTTTCGTCAACTCGAACCACTTCACAATAGCCGCGAACGTGTTCGATTGAACGGCCTTCGTCCTCGAATAGCTCGCCGTGAATCGCCAGTCCCGTGTCAGGTTCGCAGTTACCTGGAATTCATACCCTTTGGCGTCCAGATCATAGAGGCCATGGCCGCCCACGGCGGTGACATCCGTCCGCTTGAAGAACTCATCCTGAGTAATATATCCCGCCCCCTGCAATGCCTCCATGATGTCGACATTGTCCCTGCGAAGCGCGTTGGGAGCAGTTGCGCTGAGATTCTTGGAACTTGTCTTATAGGCCGTTGCCTTGGCATAGATCCGACCATCGAGCAATCGCAGGCCAACACCATAGTCCTTGCCAACGCCCTGCGGCGGCGGAACGGGGATCGCCACGCCAGGCTCACCCGAGGGCGGCAGTGTAAACCTTCCGCGATCCGGAAGAGAAAAGTTGTCCGCCCAATTGTATATCAGAGAGATGGTTGGATTGATGTGGTATACCGCGCCGTAGGTCTTGGTGACCCCGGAATTCTTGACATCGCTCAATATGTCATCGGTGATCACAAACTGGTTCGTGCCTGGATCACGAGCCCCCGCAAACCGGCGCTCCGTGAGTTCATCGCGCCGAAGACCGCCGGAGACAACCAGATGGTCATTGAAATAGTAACCCTGCCCGACAATCATCCCCGACTTCTGCGTATACCTTACCCTTTCCGGGTTCGCCCTCGGAATCCATGAGGACGCGAGCTTCCTCCCGGTGTTCAAGGGGTCGACAATATTCGAAAGCAGCCCCCCATTTCCTTCTGGGCCGCTATAAAAATAGGTGCCCCAATCCCCTTCAATTGGATAACTGCGCCTGTATACCTTGTTAACATTATTCTCGGGTGCAGTTTGATTGTACGCAGCCCGTCCCGTCGATGCATCGATCCACGTTTCATCATAGGTATCGATGTCTATTCCAAAGCGATCATACTCCGCCATGGCAGCGAGCCTGTATCGACCCCATTTTTCGGCGTCGAACTCATGTGAAAGGGCTATCCGGCCGGCTGTTGACCGGGTCAAGGGCTTGATCCTATACCATTGCGTTTCCAAATAGACGTCTCCCGCATGGGGGTTGGCTGCGCCTGCATAAAGATTATTGGGGTCCCCCAGAAGCCTCGACTTGTCTCCGCGCGGTTGCCGGGCATCGAAATCGTGCTTGAGATTGTTGAGTGCGATCTCGAGGAACGTATTCTTTGCCAGCTGCTGGTTGAAGAACAGCGAGAGGATATGATAGCGGGAATAGCGTGTCTGTGCTGGTCCACCTACGTTGACCGAATAGTCGGCGAGACTGGTGTCGCGGATCTGACCAGGCCCTATTGGAGTGCCATCGGGATAGAAGGCTCCGGGCACATCTGCATTGGTTGTCGATAGCGTTCCGCGCATGTCAACCGCCGCATTCCTGTCGTCAATATAGGTTACGCGCGTTGTGCTGTTGCTCAACCGCCGTGTCCCGAGGGCCGCATTCGCACTGGTGGTTGAAAAGGTGGGGCGTGCCGAATGATCCCAGAGCAGATAATAGTTCTCAAGATTGACGCCCAGACCGTTGTTGCTGTCGATCTTGCCTCCCTCAAAATCGAGCCTCAGCTTGGCGCGGTCATTGATCTTGTATAGTGCCGAGAACAAGCCGCGGACATGCTTGGTGAATTCAAAATGCTTGAATGTCCTGGTGTCGTTGTAGACAAGGTTGAGGCGTACCCCAAATTTGTCGTTCAAGGGCTGATTATAATCGAAGGTGCCCCGCTTCGTTCCAAAGCGGTCGATGGCGAATGTGCCACTGCGAATGACCCTTTGCAGAAGCGGCTGCTTCGTGCTTGTGTTGATAATCCCCCCCGGCGAGCCAATGCCAAACAACACGGAGTTGGGGCCCCGGGAATCCTCTATTCGATCAACGAAGGCCATTTCATCCGGAATGAAGCCCGAACGCCATGGAAAGTAGTTGCGCGAACGCGACGATGGAAGGCCTCGATCACGGTACTGCTGGTATTCATAGAAGTTCGCATTTCCGTTGATTGTATCGCGATCGTCGTCCTGGAAGACCTCAATATTGACCGCATATTTCATCGCGTCGCCCAGATCAAACGCACCGATATCCGACAGGAACTCCGAAGTCATGACGGAGATCGATGCCGGTGTATCGCGCAAGGGTGTGTTCAGGCGGCTGCCGGACAATGTATTTGACGCGACGTAGCCGATATCCTGGTCCGACGTAACTTCGAATGGACTCATTCTTACCACGGAATCGTCATCCGAAGCGGCAGATTGGGTACGTGGCCTGTTTTCGTCCCCTCGGGAAGCAGCAGCGGCATCACGTGATGGCGATTGATCCGAGGGGACCGTTTTCTGCGCATGGGCAGCCGTTATGAAGATGCCAAGGAAGCAACAAAACTGCAGGTGTTTCTTCAGGTTCATGATTTTCCAGGGGTTTATGGCGGTGGTTTGAGAGTGGTGGGTTATGAGAAGTTTTTGGACGTTCTGCGCAGCAGCACGGAGTCGTAAAGGTAATCAGGATCCATCTGGTCTATGAAGGTGGCATGATGGCGGTGCAGGTGAGTGTTTGGGGTGCCCCTCACAGTCATCATGGAATGCACTAAGGCTGCCGAAGTGGAGCCGGTCAACGGCTGCACCAGCTTTATTGTAAAGTACCGAGAGTTGGTATCGGTCGCAAATCGTTCCCAGGCGATCGCGCCATCCGGGAACCCTCCAGGTCGGCAGGATGGGAGTTCAGGATCCATGAGCACCGTCAGTTGTACCGCACGCCCCGCCCAAGACTCTATTCTCCGCTGAATGAAATCCACTGTAGGCCGGATGTTCCGGTCGAATAGGGAGGTACACGGTTTCATCGCATTGTGCCGAGTGATACAGCGCGCTGGCGAGTTCGATGGAGGCGCGGGCATCGGATAGCCGAGCGACGCCTTGTTCTCCTTCCCGAATGACGCGGTAAGCATCCAGGAACTGCGCGTCATATCCTTCCGGCCCGGATTTCCAGTCGAGAAGCGTCTCACGGATCTGTTTCTCGATTTCGGCACTCGCGCCGACAAATTTCCAGGGATCGCTGGAACAATCGTAGGGCGCGAGATTGCTCTCGGCGACAAGGTTCTCGTAGCAGAATCTCAGTCGACTCAATTCGACGACTGATCCCAAGGTAACCGAAAGTGATGCCAGGGATCCGTCGCTCATTTCAAGCGATGCGGTTGCGCAATCCTCCGTTTCAACGGGATTGACCAATGTCTTGGCTATCGCACGCACCCGGGCAACCGGGCCATTGATGTAGGTCAGCATGTCGTGCGCGTGCACCGCATGCCCCAGGAGACAACCACCCAATGAACCTTTCCAGGTACGCCGCCAGGGAACCTCGTAGTACTCTTCGGTGCGGCGCCAGGCGGTCTCGATCGTCGCAAGGTAGCTCCTACCCGCCACCCCATCCTCAACAAGCCGTTTGAGCTTCTGCAAACCGCCGCCAAAGCGCATCTGAAACACGGGAACGATGCGGGCATGGTTGTTCGCACCGAGCGTGGCCAACTGATCCAATTCACGCAGCGAGCCGACCAGCGGCTTCTCACAAATCACGTGGCATCCCGCTTGGAGGGCCTGACTGATCTGCTTGAAATGCAGGTATGGCGGCGTGCATATGCTGACGAGGTCAAGCCCTCCTCGGCCAAGTAGTTCGTCGTAGCTTTGCATCCAATCCACCCCTCCCAACCCATCGGCAACCGCTCGGGCCCGGTCAGCATCAATATCGCACACCGCCTTGACCTCAAAAAGCGCGGGCAATCTCGCAAACGCCAGGGCATGTCGGTGTCCGATGCGGCAGCCGACAATTCCCACTCTTAGTCTGCGGGCGGTTCCATGAAATGCTTCATTGTTCTTCGGAAAGAAAGTTGGGTTGGGATCTTGGGTCACGTGGATGATGAAGCACACTCGAAAGGTCGCTTTCGCGTCTGGGTGACGGCGGCCTCCGGGCAAGGGCGAGGTGTTCGCGGCGGAGCGTGATCTGCAAACGCCCGGTGTCAGCCAGTCCCGCGTTTTATTGTAAAATGATTGGTCATCGGCACCCTCCGACAATCATCCCCGGTAATAACTTTACGGTAAAGGTCGCAGGAGCTTGCTCCTCGATCGCCCCCGCAATCGTTTCCTGTCAACCCGCTCCGATCGCATGCTCCGCTCCGTCCCGCCCCCCAACCGTTCGCGCGTAATGATCATCCGCCCGGCAACCTTCCTGGCCTGCCTTGTCGCAGTGTTCGCGGCCTCGCCAGCGCACGCGCGAGACCTTTTTGTCGATGCGAATCACGGCGACGACACCCGCGACGGACTGAGTGCCGCGACCGCATGGAGATCCCTCCAGCATGCCTCCAAGGAGGTGAGGTCCGGTGATACGGTTTGGGTGAATCCCGGCATCTACCGCGGGCCGGTACGCCTTTACACCAAGGGGAAGATGGGATCCCCCATCACCTTTCGTGCGACCGAAATCGGCATGAACCGTGTCATCGTTACCAATGCCAATTGGGAGGTTCGCTCGGGTAAACGGCCTTGGGTTCTTGAGGATGAAAGTCTGGGCCTGTATTCCATACCTTTTGAGTGGGACATGCCTGCCCGTGTCCTTTACGACGGCAAGGACCTCTTTCCCTATGCCGACATTGAGCGACTGAAATCCTTTTCAACCCCTGACGGCGAACCGGGTCCCCGGCATGGCTATGCTTGGGATGCCAAGAATCACCGCCTCTATCTTCGACTGCATGAGGGCGGTCGCTTCGGTTCGCGGGATCCTAACAAGCATGTGATGGCTGTTGCGCCGCCCACGGGTCTCCAGCGCGAAGGCACCCTCGTCGGAGCCCCGCACCACTATTGTTTCGGTGTGCTCGAACCCGGGGACGCCCATGTCGTACTTGACGGATTTACGTTTGAGACACCCGGTGTCGCAGGTGTTTACGTCGAGGCGAACCAGGTGACCGTGAGGCGGTGCTGGTTTCTCGGCTGCCGGACCGGTGTGGTCGGAAATTACCAGGACGAGACGACCACGGACCCCACGGGCACCGATTATTTTTCCATGCGACTGGATCCGGTGGAACAGCAACGCGCCGCCGCATCCGTAACGATCGAATACTGTGACTATTCACAGACGCCGGCTTTTGACGACATGGTCGAGGTCATGTCCAATCATGCCCTGCGCTATTCTCGTGACACCGACAGAGGTCCGATGTGGTCGCGCAAGGATCCTCACGGGCTGCCCGACCAACGCTACACCTACGAAATCGGCATCGCCGCGCGGATTGGCCGCGGATGGGTCATCCGCCGCAACCACATTCATGACACCTTCGAGGGCCTTTCCTGCCATGCGACCTGGGCAAGCATCGGCCTTCTGGCTGAAGAGAATCTCTTCGAGCGCCTCCTGGACAATGCGGTGGAGTTGGAAGACCACTCAAGGGACATGACCGTGCGACGCAATGTGGTCATTGATGCGCTCGAGCCCTTTTCCTTCCAACCGCTTCGCGGTGAACCATGGCCCGGGCCCGCACGCTTTGAACAGAACATCATCCTCAATACGCCGGAATACTCCAGCTTGTGGCTGCCTCCACGTCCCCACCTCCGCGGGGCGTTCAAGATCGGAATCAAGACAAACACCTGGGAGCGAAATCCCCGTCTGGTCGGCCAGAAGCCGCCAAAGGAATTTCACCTGGCTCCGCCGGGCATTGTTTTTGCCCACAACACTGTGTTGTTTCCCGGCGGTCGCCTCATTGATCCTCAGGGCGATGAGAAGATTCCAATTCGGGGGGTCAAGTTCTACAACAATATCCTGGCAACGGACTATCTGGTAAGCACGGACCCCAGCAAGCCGCGCTTCCACTCCGGGCACTTTGAGTTTGCGGACAACGCCGTTGTACCGGCGACGCCCGGCATGCCTGGCCCAGGAGATATTCCTGCTGAGCACGGAGGGCGCCGTTTTCCCACATTGGCCTCGATTGGCTTAAGCACGGACCTTCGCCTCGAGAAGCACAGCCCCTTGCGTGGAGCAGCCAGGTCCCATAACAAAGGCGTTCCCGCATTGCCCGACATCGGCGCATTGCAGCCTGGAGACTCATGGTACCCGCTTCGTGTAGGTCCGATGGCCGATAAATCGCCGGGCGAAGAGAGCAAGATTCTCAGGTGAGGAGGCCAATGGCACATGGTGAGTGCGCTGAACTTCGCTTGGAAACGGCGTCTCACGCCGATCAGGGGAGCTACACGGCACCAGCAATCATACTCGCAGTGGTTTTGAAAGCCATTCATGCAGGAGGTGAACGCATCCGTTTCACTTCACCCCGGACTTTACCCATGAAACAACGCCATATCCAGACGCATGCCTGCGGATTGCATGCGACACTCTACCTACTGCTTGCCTGCCTCATTTGCATACAAGGCCTTGCCCAGGTCGCACCGCCGGATGGCAGTGTGCGTTTCCTGGCATTCGGGGACTGGGGACGCGACGGAAAGGCGTTTCAGCTTCCTGTCGCAGAGCAGATGGGCAGGGCAGCCGCAGCGAACCATGCGCAATTTGTGATCGTTCTCGGCGACAACTTCTACAGTGACGGTGTGGACAGTGTCGAATCCCGCCAATGGACAACCTCCTTTGAGGATATCTACACCGCGCCATCGCTTCAGGTGCCCTGGTACGTCGCCCTCGGCAACCACGACTACCGCAAGAACCCGGGGGCACAGGTGGCCTACACCCTCTTCAGTCCGCGCTGGAAAATGCCTGCGCGCTACTACTCCGTCACCCGACGTATTGACGAATCGAATACCGTTCAGTTCTTTATCATCGACTCCACACCTTACACAGTCTCCCGGCAGTCCGGGCAGGGCTCAAAAAGAGGCGATGCGGCCCGCCAGGATACCGCAGCGCAAACCGCGTGGCTCGAGGAAGCGCTGAGGACATCGGCTGCCCAATGGAAAATCGTGTGCGCACACCACCCCATCTACTCAAGCAGCAAACACGGCGATACCGCCGCGCTCATAAAGGAGATCCAGCCGTTGCTGGAGAAATATGGAGTCCAGATCTACCTGAACGGTCACGAGCATGACATGCAGCACCTGCAGGTCGGCAAGATCCACTACTTCACTTCCGGCGCGGGCTCCCAAACCCGCGCGACAAGCCGCGATGCGCGGACCATTTTCTGCCTTGGAGACACCGGAGGGTTTCTGAACGTCAGGATCACACCGGATGAATTTGAAGGAAGTTTCATCGACTACACCGGGAAGGTCGTTCACACGGCGACAATTCACCGGAATCAGATGGCCGGTGCGGACAGATGAGGATGCTGAAGGACATGAATCTGGTCCGAGCGTTTGCAAGGGTCTCGCTTGCGCTGGCACTCGGAGCACTCCCCGCGGCGGCTCGGGTCCGCACAATCTTTATCGCAGCAGACGAAGTCGAATGGAACTATGCACCCGCCGGCAATGTGCTTGCCGACATGGAATGCTGCGCCGACGCTGCCACGTGGCTATCCAGAGGCCCCAAGGAGTTGCCTCCGGTTTTTCGAAAGGCAGTCTTTCGCGAGTATACCGACTCCACATTCACCCGCCAGAAGGTGCGTCCGGCGGAATGGCAGCATCTGGGGATCCTCGGGCCGCTCATCCGGGCGGAGGTGGGAGATCAGATTGAGATCACCCTCAAGAACAACCTGGGATTCTCCGTCAGCCTGCACGCACACGGCGCATTTTATGACAAGGCGAGCGAGGGCGCGGGTTATCCGGACGGCACGCTCGGCGCCTACAAGGCCGATGACTATGTGCCTCCACGAGGCACATTCACCTACCATTGGAACATTCCAGAGCGCGCGGGGCCCGGTCCAAACGATCCGAGCTCGATCGCCTGGCTCTATCATTCGCATGTCGACGCACCTCGGGATACCAATTCGGGACTCGTTGGCGTGATGATCGTTTCTCGACAAGGTGCAGCCCGCCCAGATGGCACGCCGAAGGGTGTGGATCGCGAATTCGTCACGCTGTACGACATCTTCGATGAGGCTCAAAGCCGCCTCGCAGGAAAAAACACGGCGGTGCTCGTTGCACCCGGCACTCCGGATGCCGAGGGCGAAACGGATGAAGCCGAGGAGGAAGCCGACGCGAATCAGTTTCATACGATCAACGGCTTCATTTACGGCAACCTTCCGATGCCACGCATGAAAGTTGGTGAACACGTCCGCTGGTACCTTGTCGCCCTCGGCGGCGAGAAGGATCTCCACACACCCCATTGGCACGGCAACACCGTCCTGCAGGATGGTCATCGTACGGATGTCGTCGAACTGCTTCCAGCCAGCATGAAAGTTGCCGACATGCTCGCCGACAATCCCGGCATCTGGATGTACCATTGCCACGTCAATGACCACATCCGCGCCGGAATGGCAGCACGGTACGAAATCGTGGCACCCTGAATACAGTGAGCCAAGAGGAGACTCCGAAGTCATGCGTTCCAATCTGCCACGATCAATTGAGTCTTCAGGGCCCCGCGAAATGTCGCCCCCATTCAATCGAATTACCCTGAAGGATATTGCTGAAGCCGCTGGAGTCAGCCGCATGACGGTCTCCCTAGCCCTGCGTGAGGATCGTTCCCTTCCCGAAACCACGCGTTCGAGGATCAAGGCGATTGCCAACAAGCTCGGCTATCAGCCGGACCCCGATCTCATCAGATTCATGGAGGTGATCCGCGCCAAGAAGCAGAAAGGAGTTCCAAGCAAGATCGCATACCTCACAGCCTATGAAAATCGCTTCGACTGGAGAAAGGAATCAACCCAATGGCTGTACTTCGAAGGAGCTCATGGTCGCGCCCGTGAATGCGGATATGTCCTTGAGGAGCATTGGCTGCGCGAACCAGGCATGACAGATCGGCGGCTCAGCGAGATCATTCGCAACCGAGGCATTGAAGGCGTCATTGTAGCCCCCCTGCCCGGCCACGAGCCCATCTTTGACGGCTTCTGCTGGGACTATGCCTCTTCCGTCGAACTCGGCTACTCCCTGTCACGCCCGGCGCTCAACCGCGCGTGCAATCACCAGTTCCAGTCGATGATGCTCCTGTTTCTTTCCCTCTCGAACTTCGGTTATTCGAGGATCGGTCTGGCCATGCCGCGTTCACAGGATGAGCGCGTCAACCACCATTGGCGCGCCGCGTTCCTGACAGGACAGAGTCTTCGGACGAAACCGGCACGTCAGCTCGCTCCATTTCTACCGGAAAAATGGAGCAAGTCGGCATTCGAGGAGTGGTTCAGGAAAAGCCGCCCGGACTGCCTGATCACAATCGGCAGGGACGCGGCCGGATGGCTGACACGCATGGGCATACGCACACCGCGTGACGTCGGCCTTGCCAACGTGGATCTGAGTCCCGACATGCATGGGATAACTGGCATCGATCAGAATTCGCGAAAGGTGGGCGCGGCGGCGGTGGACCTGCTGATTTCCCAAATGAGGCACAACGAACGCGGCATTCCAGCGGTGCCTCGAATCGTCATGGTCGAGGGTACATTCATCCGAGGATCAACCACGCTCGCACAATCCGAAGGATCCAAACGCACCGATTAGAATCCTCAAAAACAAATACCTCTCATTTCCCAAATCTTCCGGAGAACTCCACCCATGTCCTGCCCGTTCCACAACCATCACCCCGATCCGTTCCGGGAACCCCGAAGCAAGGATGGGATCCTGCTCAATGACTTTCACGGCGATGTCATGCCGATACTCCTCCGCCATGGAGATGTGCGCAACGCCGCGCGCGACTGGGAAACCTTCAGTTCCGATGCACCGTTCAAGATTCCCATTCCTACCGAGGAGGACGTGCGTACCGTCCGTCAACTGCCTCTCGAGATCGATCCTCCTGACCAACTGGACTACCGGGCAATCATGGAGCCCTATTTCAACCGAGCGAAGCTTCCCGAGGTGATCGCACAGGTCGAGGGTCTCGTGGACGCGCATGTGCAGGCTGCTCTCAAGCGAGAATCCATAGAGATTGTCCGGGAGTTCGCCATTCCGCTCCAGTCACACGGGCTCGCATACCTGATGAATGTACCCCAATCCGAGGCCGAAACCTGGGTCAAATGGGGAGTGCATGTCTTTCGCGAGGGTGACGGCACGTCAAAGGGAACGGCGATGGAGGCCTATGCCGCCAGCCTTCTCGAACGGGGCGCCGAAAAGCCTTCGGACGACTTTTTCAGTGCGCTCACACGGGCGACATTTCGCGGCAGGAAGCTCACACGGGAGGAGATGCTCGGATTCTGCAGCATCGTTTTTGCGGGAGGGCGGGACACCATCATCAATTCGATCTCGGGTGTGGTCGGCCACCTTGCGAAAACCAGCTCTGATTTTGAGTTTCTGCGGGAGGACCCAAAACGTATCATTGGCGCCAGCGAGGAGTTTTTCAGAGTCCTTTCGCCGTCAACCCACCTTACACGAAAATGTACCCGCAATGTGAATCTGCATGGCATTGAGGTGGAGGCCGGGAAATTTGTATCATTGAATTTTGCAGCCGCCAATTACGATCCGGAGGTTTTTGACGACCCTGAAAGTGTCCGGCTCGATCGGCGGCCGAATCCCCACGTTGCGTTTGGATTTGGAACTCATCTTTGCCTCGGCGCGGCACATGCCCGACTGATGGTCCGTACCCTGCTGAAAACCCTCTGCCAGCGTGTTGCCCGCATTGAAATCATTGAAGCAAAGGATCGTCTGGAGACGGAAACCAGCTATCAGCGGCGGCTCGCCTATGAAACCCTCATCGTCCGAATGGTTCCGATCGGCGAAAAGGATGACTCATCACGATGATCTGCTGGCGGCTGCCATCCGGTCGCTGGAAAGGCAGATCCGGGCCCGCCCATGGGGTATCCGATGCAGAGGAAATTGCGCCTCGACAAGAATCCTGCCCGCGACACATGCGGATCCCCCCCCAAAATTGACCGGTAATCATGCAGCTCCAACTCATCGACTATCTGATCTTTGCCGCATTCATCGTTGCCGTCGTTGTCATCGGCATTGTCACGAGCCCACGTGAGCAGGATACCGCATCCTATTTTCTCGCCGGTCGCGGACTGCCATGGTGGCTCATCGGATTCTCGCTGATCGCGGCAAACATCTCCTCCGAACAATTCGTCGGCATGTCCGGCAGCGCAGCCGACCGCATCGGTCTGGCCATCGCCAGCTTCGAATGGCTGGCCGCCATCACACTTGTCGTCGTGGCATTCTTCTTTCTCCCGTATTTCCTGCGCACGGGCATCTACACCATTCCCGAATTTCTCGAACGTCGTTTCAATCGGACCACTCGGTCCCTCATGGCGGTCTTCATGGTGTTGATTTACGTGCTGCTGATTGCCGCTGTGATTTATTCGGGTGCGCTCACGATCGAGACGGCGTTTGCGGGAGAGAGCCTGTTCGGCTGGCTCCCGATGAACCTCACTGCGGGCGTGTGGCTGACCGGCGGCATGGCTGCGATCTATGTCGCCTGTGGCGGACTCAAGGCATGCGCCTGGGCAGATCTTCTCCAGGGTAGCGCCCTGATTCTTGGGGGAGCCATTGTCCTCTATTTCTCCCTGACTCAGTTAGGTCAATCGAATGTCTCCGCACTCGCGTCAACGGCCCCGATTCCAACGGACCTCACCGACGCTGATGGCGGCATCACAAAATTTGTCGCCCTGAATGCGCACAAGCTGCACCTGGTACTGCCTGCGACGGATTCGTTTCTTCCATGGACGACCCTGCTCCTGGGGCTCTGGATCCCGAATTTCTACTATTGGGGTCTCAACCAGTATATCATGCAGCGAACGCTCGGCTCGCGATCCCTGGCACAGGGGCAAAAGGGGATCGTCTTCGCAGCAGGCATGAAGCTCATCATTCCCTTCATCATCGTGCTGCCGGGAATGATTGCGTTCAATCTCTTCAGCCGGGAAATGCAGGCGGCGGCGGAACCTGCGAATGAACGGGCGCTGAAACACTACGCGGAGGCCAAGGGTAACCCCGAAAATGCGCGCACCGTTTTTGTCGCCGACCCCGAATGGCGTAAAATCAACCCAGCCCTCGCAAGCGAGCTGGACACCTACAACCAATCGGTGCGGGATGCAGCCGCCAAGGCTGGCGTCTCGCCCACGGAGGAGAAGCTTGTGGCCTATCGGTACGACACCGCGTTCGGCCACCTGATCAGCCGCGTGCTCCCCGCGGGGTCGGGCTGGCGCGGGTTTGTTCTCGCTGCGCTGCTCGGCGCGATCGTGAGCACCCTTGCTTCAATGCTGAATGCAGCGTCGACGATCGTGACCATGGACCTCTTCCGCACTCACATCGCCCCCACCGCTGCCCAATCTCGGCTGGTCGGCCTCGGACGGATTCTTGTCGGGATCTTTACGATTTTGGGCTGCATCATAGCGCCCGGTCTCGGCGACCCAAAGATTGGAACCAGCATATTTGCAATCATTCAGGAAAGCCAGGCCTACATCTACCCGGGCATTTTCGGCGTATTCCTCGTCGGCATCATCGTGCGCCGCGCTCCACCCATAAGCGGCACCCTTGGGCTCGTTCTTGGACCGGTTGCGTCATTGGCGATAGCAAAGTTTGCGCCGCATGTTTCCTTTCTCAATCGTGCATCCTTGGCCTTCGCGTTCGTCATAGCGATGATGCTGCTCCTGACGAGACTCCGGCCTCTGGCGCAGCCCGCGGCATTGCAGACCACATCCGAGTTGGACCTCACGCCTTCGCGATCCGCAAAAGTCCTGGGGCTCGCCGTGGTCGGCCTCACGCTGTTACTCTACGTCGTCTTTTGGTGAGAGCTGAGGCATTCCCCATTTCCGCAAGACATCCATGCGCAAGTCTCTCGACCAAAAGCTCGCCGCCCTCAGGGCAAATCCTGACGCCAATGTGTTCATACTCGCGGACGCGAAGGATGCTGATCTCGCATGGGGATGCAGCTCTCCCGGGCTGCGACGGACTCCCAATCCAAGTGGTTCAGGTTTCCGCTCCATGTCCGAGTTTCGTGAGCAGTGTCGCGAGATCATAGCACAGGGAATGATCGACATCCTCCTTGCCTCAACCTCCACACATGCGCTGCTCGCGCACAAGGAAAGGCTTTTCGAACACTCACCGGTCACACCGGCGATCCGTGCGAATGACACGACCGATGTCTGGCGTGGGCGCGGCGCGCGCTACCGCGACGAGCCATCCCGTCCGTTTGCGACAACCTATCTCGAAGAGTCCCAATGGGGGGATGACCCCCTGCTGTGGTCAAATGTTCGAGGACAATCCAGGCGCCCGGTCGTCAACCTTGGATTGTATTCGATGACCTTCAACAATCAGGTCGATCCTGACCTGGATACGCTTGCGGCCTTCAAGGCATTCCGGCTCGAGGCAAGAGCCAAGGGGTTCCGCTATTTCCTGGAAATCTTTCCTCCCAATGTCAGTTACCGAGAGGCTCGGCTACGGCCTTCGGAAGTGCCCGGCTTCGTCAACGATCAGATCGCCCGCCTGCTGGCGTCCGTTCCCGCTGGCATGCGACCCGAGTTCTTGAAGCTTCCCTATTTCGGAACCCGTGCACTCACCGAACTCCGCAACTACGATGCGTCGCTCATCATAGGTGTGCTCGGAGGCAGCAGCGGAACGACACACGATGCCTTCAAGCTCCTTGCAGATGCCCAGGCGGCTGGTGCCCGCTGCGCGCTGTTTGGCAGGCGCATCAAGGATGCGGAGGCTCCGCTTGCCTTCATTGCGGCAATGCGCGCGATCGTGGACCATGGTCTTGCGGCCCGCGAAGCGGTGCGTTTCTACCGCGGCGAGTTGCAAAAGCAGGGGATTCGCCCTCTGCGCTCCGTTCGAGACGACATGGAGATCACGTTCAACGATCTTTCATTCACAAGGCTGTGAACGTTTCCCCGCTGCGTCGTCGTGCCCGCCTCGAATGAACAGAACCGACAAGTCTTCGATCCTCCTCCCCTCGAAGGAACCCCTGTCCTTCCCGGAGCCCGTTGGACCCATGACCCTTCAGCCCAGTCTAGCGGTTCCTTTGACGCGAGAATGACCGTCTCAGGCGCCTCTCAAAAATTCGCCCCGATGACGCCCCGGTCCCCGGCGATAACAGTTACCTCCTTCATCGCCTCCCCAGGCGGAGAAATGCGTGTTGACATCCTGATTCTTTCGCCCGACCTGTGCGGCTTGAACACATAGTCGATGACGACAGCCCTTTCGCTCGCGATGCGCGAACGCATCTTGAAGGTCAATACGCCGTGGGACGTCGGCATCTCAAGCACTTCAATCTCCTTGCCCTCCGCAAACCACGCCGAGGGCACGACCGGAAAAAGCATCAAGCCATCATCGCTCTCGCTGACGATTGCATTTCGAATGAGCGATAGCGCCGCGCCAGCGACAGATCCAAGTGGCTCGCTGAAGGAGAGCTGTCCTTCGAGATAGCGATCGGCATCGTACATTCCAAAGCTCCACGGAGCCTCGCGGGTCAGTGTTTCATAAGCTGCACGTTGCAATCGGTGCGGAAACAGCCCCACGACTTCCGGTATGGTATGTCCGTTTCGACTGGAGCCATGAAGCATGAAGGACTGCAGACTCGCGAGCGCCTGATGTCGGCGCTCGGGGTTGCGTACGGCTTCATCGATCAGCCAGCCCACGTAGCCGCACATGTAGGCGGCATCCATGCCGGCGTAAAAGCGAGGAAGCCCGGCCCATTGGCCCCCGTGCCTGGCGGCATAGTTGAAAATGGACCGTGATGGTTCACCTGGACTCTTCGGATCCTCAAATCCCAATTCGAGAAATGACGGCGCGAAGAGGTTCCAATAGTTGCCATAGCGCGTTGCGGTGATTTCCGGATGAGGGCCTTCATTCCTGCCGCCCATCGAAGGAATCGAGATGGCGAAAGGTACGAATGCGGGTACCGAGTCCCTGACAGTAGCCTCCTGGAATGCGAAGGCAATGCGTTCGCGGAATTCATCCGCCTGCCGCGCGAGCCTTTCCCCCTCCAGCGCAAGCTCTCCTGTGCCCAGTTCGCGAAAGATCTTCGCTGTGGCATCGAGTCCCTTCCAGCATGCGGCGCTTGCATATAGGCTTGTGGCCGCGTCCCGCACGTCGCCCCCGTAAATGTGCGGAGGTAGCAAACCGCGCAACCTTCCTGGCCGCGCATCATCGGGAGGATGACGCACACGCTCGGTCCATCGTGCGCATTCAAGCATTGATGGTGCAACGCGCGACAGCCACGTGCGATCGCGGGACAGATGCGCGACGGTGGCTGCAACCAGGGGCGCAATGCCATTGCGGGACTGGTGGTGAACATTCGATTTCTTCAGGTTGTCGGAGCGGAGCATGATTTCCGCCTGTCGCTGAGCCTCGTCGAAGCGCCCCCACTTGGCCTGTGCGAGCGCGGACCACCCCTCCTCGATGCCAAAATAATACTGATAGAAGTAGGCACCATAGCTCAGGCGTTCCACCTCGGGTTCATCCTCCTGCGCGTAGTTGACCCGAGTAATCGATTCCACCTGGCTGTGCCAGATATCAATCCGTTCCATCCATTGAGGATCGGGCACACGAACCTGCGCTCCACGCGCAAGATTTCGCCTCCAGTAGGCAATGAATGATTCCTCAGCAGCGGCAAAGGAATCCTTTGCAGTTGAGGATGGAAGAAAATCTGCTGCCTGTGGCGTTGTGATTTCAATTCGCCCATTCGGGGGCAACGCGAAAACGAGAAGCTTCTCGACGGGGCCCAGTGGCTCAAGGGTGAATGGCTGATCCGACGCAAGCAGCAGACTGCCGTCGGCATCGAAGACGGCGCGATCGACCTTCCTGACCACCGGTTCCATCGAAAAGAACAGCACCGGCGTCCTGGGCTGTTTGCTGTTGTCCCAATGGTGACAATTTGGACGAATGCCG
>CAUJJL010000154.1 GCA_963205455.1 Verrucomicrobiota bacterium | reverse complement strand
GACAGCACCACGCTTGAAATCACGCTCACTGCGCCCACACCGACACTGCTCGCCATTCTCGCGCTTCCGGTAAGTTTCCCCGTTCCTCGCCACGTCATCGAAAGACTCGGCGGGATCGACGACCGCGCGAACCGGTGGACCCGCCCCGAAAATATCGTCTCGAACGGCCCGTTCCGTGTGATGGCGTGGACGCCGAACAAACGCATCGTCACGGTGCGCACTTCGTATTTTCGCGACAACGCATCCACACAGCTTTCCTCGGTGATTTTCTATCCGTACGAAAGCGCGACTGCCCAGGAGACCGCGTTCCGAGCGGGACAGATTCACCTGACCAGCGAGATACCCATCTCGAAAATTGCATCCTACAGGAACGGCCCCGACGCATCCTCGCTCCGGCTCGACCCCTTTCTCGAAACCGGATTCTTCCGGTTCAATGTGGATCGCAGCCCGCTCAAGGATCCCCGGGTGCGATCCGCATTGGCGCGTGCACTCGACCGAAGAACGCTCGTCGACCGCGTGGCCCTCGCCGGGCAGCAGCCCGCGCACAGTCTCACCCCACCCAACACGGCCGGGTACACCGCCGAGGCGGGCATCCCGGATGATTTTGAGGCCGCGCGCCGCCTGCTCGCCGAGGCGGGATTCCCTGGCGGGAGGAATTTCCCGACGCTCGAAATCATGTCGTTCACGAACGAGCTCAATCAGCGCCTCATGGAAGCGATCCAGCAGATGTGGAAACGGGAGCTGGGGATAACCGTCACGCTGGCCCTGAAGGAGCAGCGCGTGTGGCTCGACGATGAGCGTGAGCGGAACTACGCGATTTCCTGCGCGCGCTGGATCGGCGACTACGTCGATCCCGGCACATTCCTGGACATGTTTCTATCCAACAGCGGCAACAATGCGACAGGCTGGAGCAATCCGGACTACGATCGCCTAGTGCGCGGCGCGGCATCGGAAACCGATGGTGCACGCCGGTACGCGATGTTTCAGGAAGCCGAGGCCATCCTGCTGCGCGAGGCGCCAATCGCGCCGCTCTATCACGGGACACGTCCCTACCTCATTCATCCCTCCGTGAAGGGCTGGGAACCCGCACTTCTCGGTTTTCATCGCTACCAGCGCGTCTCGCTTCATCAGCCCTAGGCGCCCCTCTGAGCGATCCTGACAGCCGCCACTTGACAACCCCTCGGGCGGATCGTGTGAAAGGACTCCCCTGTTGAATGGTCTGCACTAACGGCGTGCGAATGCCATCGACCCCGCGCAAAACATCAGGCACTCGCCCCAGGCCAGGTCGATAGTGTCCTTTCCGCTCACTCCACATACCTGGCATGCGACCTGCAACACGAGTCTTGCCGGGGCATCCTGCCCCCGGATAACCT
The DNA here is from genome assembly GCA_963205455.1 of Verrucomicrobiota bacterium. Lineage (GTDB taxonomy): Bacteria > Verrucomicrobiota > Verrucomicrobiia > Opitutales > Opitutaceae > UBA6669. The sequence goes on along the minus strand of CAUJJL010000154.1, from coordinate 16,725 downwards.
ATTCCGATGATTCGTCAGGCCCTCTCGCCACGGCTCCTCCTGTGCCTTCTCGCTCTGTCCGCAGTCGGACATGCCGCCGAAGTCGTGCGCGTCTGGCCTGGCTACCGGTCTGCCGAGTCGTTCCAGACAATCGGCGAATTTTTTGGAAAGAAGGAATACACCGGCGGGCGACTCGTTCTCCGCACTCAGCCCGAGAATCGCAACGGGTACTATTTCCTCACCCGCATCGAGAAGGCAGATGCCATTCCCGGCGCAACCGCGCGCGTCCAGATCATTTTTGCGGGCAGCCCCCTCGCGAAAACCTATGAATTTCCCGTCGCCATCCCCGAGGGTAAATCGGTCTTGAATCTTGGCATCACAGGCAGCGATTGGCCAGGAGCTGGTGTCAAACCCTTGGCCTGGCGGGTGACGCTCCTTCGTCCCGACGGCTCCGAACTCCTCTCCGAGCACAGCTTCTTGTGGGCCCAGCCCTGAACTCGCTGTAACGACCGACTCGTCCATCCTACCCCCTTCCCATGCCGGATCTCTTCGACGTCTACGAACTCGGACGATTCTACGACGAAATGTTCGTCAGCACCGGCCAGCCGCGCCCCCATTACCAACGACTGTTCGATCGGTTCGCCCGCCTTGATGGCATGAGCAGCCTGCTCGAACGGCAGCGCACCGCCACCCAGACATTCATCAATCGTGGGGTCACCTTCACCGTCTATTCGAACACGGAGGGCACCGAAAAGATTTTCCCCTTTGACCTGATTCCGCGCATCGTGCCTGCGCACGAGTGGGCGACACTTGAGGCCGGCCTCACGCAGCGCATGCAGGCGCTGAATCTTTTCCTGGCGGATATCTACGGCGCACAACGCATTCTCCGCGAAGGCGTGATTCCCACCGAGATGGTGGAAACCTCAAAGCATTTCCGCCGCGAAATGGTCGGTCTTCCGTTGTCCCGGGGGCTCCATGTCCACATCAACGGCACGGACCTCATCCGTGATGAAGCCGGTGCCTACCGCGTCCTTGAGGACAACCTGCGTACTCCCTCGGGCGTGAGTTACGTTCTGGAAAACCGCCAGGTGATGAAGCGGGTGTTTCCCAATCTCATCCGCGATTACCGCGTCCGACCGGTGGAGACCTACACCAGCGACCTGCTCGCCCTGCTGATGCGGCTTGCCCCGGAACATGTTCCGGAACCGACCGTCGTCCTGCTCACTCCCGGCGTCTTCAACTCCGCGTATTTCGAACATGCCTTCCTCGCCCGCCAGATGGGAATCGAAATCGTCGAAGGCAGCGACCTCGTCGTCGAAAACGACCGCGTCTACATGCGGCGCAGCGATGGGCTCGCACCCGTGCATGTGATCTATCGTCGCCTCGATGACGACTTCCTTGACCCGACGGTCTTCCGCAAGGATTCGCTGCTCGGCGTGCCAGGCCTCGTAAACGCGCACCGCAAGGGCAACGTCGCCCTCTGCAATCCGATCGGCACGGGCGTCGCGGACGACAAGGCCATGTACCACTACGTGCCGCGGATGATCAAATTCTACCTCGGCCAGGACCCCATCCTGCACAACGTGGAAACGTATCTTTCGTCCGACAGGAAGGACCTCACCTACATCCTGGAAAACCTGCCCAAGCTGGTGGTGAAGAGCGTGAATGAGGCCGGAGGCTACGGCATGCTGGTCGGTCCGCACAGCAATCAGGCACAGATCGAGGAATTCAGGGAAAAGATCCTGGCGAGTCCCCGGAACTTCATTGCACAACCGACCATCGGACTCTCCCGCTGCCCGAGCGTGTGCGAGAGCACCATTGAGGGACGCCACATCGATCTTCGCCCCTACATTCTCAACGGCGAATCGATCAAGATCATGCCCGGCGGACTCACCCGCGTCGCGCTGCGTAAGGGCTCGCTCGTCGTCAATTCATCCCAGGGCGGCGGTTCCAAGGATACCTGGGTTCTCGCAGCCGACGATCAGTCGTCAGCCCCGATTCCGCGTCTCCCGGAGAAATTGATCGTGTGATTCCTGACATCGCAATCTTCCCTCCATGCTCTCCCGCGTCGCCAATCTGATCTACTGGATGGCCCGTCAGCTTGAACGGGCTGAGAACACCGCGCGCATCGTCGACGTGAATTCCCAGCTCGTGCTCGACCTTCAATCACGGCAGGCAGCGGACGATCCGAAGTCATGGGAACCGCTCGTGTACGTGTCGGGAGGCGAAGAAACTTTCTTTGAACTCTACGGCAAGAAGGCGACCGAACGCAGCGTCGTTGAGTTCATGCTGTTCGACCGACGCAATCCTTCGTCGATCATTTCCTGCATCAGCCAGGCCCGCGAGAACGCACGCTGCGTGCGGGATCTGCTGGCGGCGGAAGTCTGGGAGACACTCAACACGTTTTACCTGAAACTAAAGGACGACGATTTTGCCCGTTACGCTCAGCTTGGTTCGGCCGAGTACCTCAATCGCGTGAAGGCGCGCATCCACCTGTTCAACGGCGTGGCGGATTCCATGCTGCCGCGCGGCAGCGCCTGGTGGTTTTTCCAGCTCGGTCGACACCTGGAGCGCGCAGACAACACCTCGCGCATCCTCGACGTGAAGTACTTCATGCTGCTTCCTGAAGCCTCTGCGGTGGGCACCGCGCTCGACATGGTCCAGTGGGCATCCGTCCTGCGTTCCTGTTCGGGGTTCGAGGCCTTTCGCCGCAGCCGGCGCGGTCAACTGTCACTTGAACGCGTGGTCGACTACCTGCTCCGCGACGATCAGTTTCCCCGCAGCGTCCTGTACTCGCTCAGGTCTGCGGTTCACGCCCTCGCGCAGATCGTCGAAGGGGCTGCCCACCTCACAAACAATCGCGCCAGCGTCCTGACGGAGGCATTGATCCGCGATCTTGAGAAAACGAATACGGAGCAAACCATCACGGACGGCCTGCATGAATTTCTGGATACGATCCAGCTCCGATTGAACGAGGTGCACACCGCAGTGCAGCAGACGTTCATCGACTATCCCACGAATCAGGCAAGGATTGTCGCCTGAACGCCCGCTCGGGGCCAACAGGATTGCGTTGCAGAATGCACCGCTGACGTTCCACTTGCCCGGACAGCCCTCCTCTGCGCATGTCTTTGTCCTACTCCGGTCCATGGTCTGAATGGGTCGACCTTCCCGATACCTGGCACACCGATGCGTCCATCCTGGCGGAAACCCTCGACGGCGGACAGGCGTTTCGCTGGCACGCGGGCGAGGCAGAGGGATTTTGGACCGGACAATGGGATCGGTGCGTCATCATGGTTCGCCTCAACCGTGACGGGCGCCTCCAGTGGCGCACGCCGCTCGTGAAAGATCTGCCCCTCTGTACCCGCGAGCAGGTGGAAACCTATCTGGGATTTGATCGCAACTGGGACGCCATCGTCGACACGCTTCCCTGGCGCAGCGATCAACATCTCGCACGTTGTCTGCGTGATTTCGCCGGTCTGCGCATTCTCCGGCAACCCTTCGCGGAAACGCTTCTCGGTTTCCTGTGCAGCGCCACGAAACAGATTGTGCAGATCAAACAGATGATGGCGCTCCTCGCGAAGCGTCATGGCAAGGAAATCATTCCTGGCGTCCATCGCCTGCCGACCTGGCAGGAAATCGCGGCCTCATCGGAACAGGAGTTGCGCAAGTGCCTGCTGGGTTTCCGTGCGCGGTACATCCATGAAACAGCAACATTCCTTGCAGAAAATTCCGGATGGCTCGAGGAAACCGAAAGGGCTGACTACGCCGTTGCCAAGGACCGCCTGTGCCAGCTTCCCGGCGTAGGTGAGAAGGTCGCCGACTGCGTGCTTCTCTACGGAGCGGGAAAACTTGAAGCATTTCCCGTCGATGTCTGGATCCTGCGCACGCTCGAGTTGCGTTACGGACTCATGGGATGGAATCCGGCGCAGCTGTCCAAATTCGGTCGCGTCCATTTCGGAGAATACGCCGGCGCAGCCCAGCAGTTCCTCTTCGCCTGGGAACGGGGTCAGCGGCGGATTGCCAAGTCCAACTGACGACAAATCGGGTCTGCCATCAGGCCACGCGCAGTGAGGACACGAAAAAGGCAGCGAGACCAAAGTGCTCGCTGCCTGAAATGTCTATGGGTTCAGCCCGAATTGCTTTTGGGCTGTCCTGCCTCCGGAGCTTACTTCCAGTTCAGCACAAGGCGCGTGAAGTAGCTGGTATCCAGTTTCTCGAGTCCGCGGGGAGGCTGGCTGGTGTAGTCATTCAGGATGCCCAGGCGTAGCTTCCATGCGGGATTGGCGAGCGGCAGTTCGAGATAGCTCTCATGAATGAGCCGGTAGTTGCCAAAATCCTTGAAACTCGGCACGTAGGAAACGCGGTTGACCAGAAGGGAATTGTCCATCTGGAGGCGATGGTTGAGTCCGAAATCCAGGCCCGCATCCTTGACATCCTCCGTCAGCGGATCGCCATAACCCTCGTAGCGGAAGGACACACCCGCGCGGCCCGTGAGGGTCTGTTTCGCTTCCTTGATGAAATCATATCCCAGACCGGCTGCCGCAACATTGTAGAGGTCGATGTCCTTGATACGGTCGAAACCGCCTTCATCGCGGACATACCAGGATTTGCGGCCGGAGAAATTGTTCTGGTAGTCGACACCCGCCTTGAACTGATCAGCGGACTTCGTGCCGTCGCTGATCTGGCGATCATAGGCGGAGTAGAACTGAAGCGTATCCGTCGGTCCGGCGAGAACCGCCCGGAAGCTGAAAGCGGTGCCGGTCTGTTCCTTGTTGCCAGTCTTGCCCGTGATGTCCGCTGCAGCCTCATAGGACCAAACACGCTGAAGGGCGACAATTGCCGGATCAGTCGCGCCTGGCGCCCAGGTCGCAGCAACCTTGTCGACCGTGGTGCTGATCGTGCCATCCTTGCCAGAAATTTGCACGCCACCGTCAGCGGTGGGATTGAGTTTACCCTCAAGGACAGTTCCCGCCGCAAGGCGAACATTCAGCGGCTCTTCCGTCGAAACGGATGCAACCTCTGCCTGCTTGATCTTGAGCGTACCCGCATAGGGCGTATCAAGGGTGACTTCCGTTCCGTCAATCTTGACTACCTTGCCGAGCAGTCGCGCACCACTCTTGGTTTCCACAACATCGGCACGCACCGCCGTAGCGAACAGCGCAGCGAAGCCGAAACTCGCGCTGAGTACGTATGACAAACAAGTTAGCTTGGTTCTATTCATGGAGAAAGAAGACGTTGATAGGTCATTTTATTGCAGTCAAAACCCAATTGGGCGACTGCGGGCGATCACGGACGCTGCGTCACGCAGCAGCCGAACCCGTCCTGCAAGCTCGACAGCAGGACAAAGCATTCGTTGCGTTATTCCTGCCAAAATGGGACTCGTGGATGGTGATCCCACCGAAATCGAATGCCAAACAGAGTCACTTTTTGACAGTAAGATCGTGGTCATCAGTCGTCTGTAGACTCTCTCATCCCCTGCATTAGCCCGCATCGGATTCATGGAAAATTCTTCCACCTATTCTCCACTGCTGATCGCCAGCCGCTGGAAAGACTATGCCCTCTTGAACGCAGGTTCAGGGATGAAGCTGGAAAAGTGGGGTGAGTATACACTCGTTCGCCCGGATCCCCAGGTGATCTGGCCCCAGCACGGGAAAGCCATGGGAGCTAAATGGGAGAAATGGGACGGCTTTTACCATCGTAGCGACCAAGGCGGGGGGCGTTGGGAGTTTCGCCGCGAAACTCCCGAGTATTGGACCATCCAATACAGCTCGCTGGGCCTGAAATTCAAGATCCACCCAACCTCCTTCAAACACACCGGCCTTTTCCCGGAACAGGCCGTCAACTGGGAGTGGTTCTCATCGAAGATCAAGTCAGCCAAGGCGGCCGGTCGCGAGGTGTCGGTCCTCAACCTCTTCGGCTACACCGGTGCAGCCACCTCCGCCGCCGCTGCTGCTGGTGCCAGCGTTTGCCATGTGGACGCTGCCGAGGGAATGGTGAAATGGGCGCGCGAAAATGCCGCGCTCAGCGGTCTCTCGAAGGCACCCATCCGGTATATCGTCGATGACTGTCTCAAATTCGTCCGGCGCGAACAAAAGCGTGGACGATTGTACGATGCGATCATCATGGATCCGCCTACCTACGGAAGGGGTTCGGGCGGTGAGATGTGGCGCCTTGAGGACAGCCTCTGGGAATTGCTTTGCGAGTGCCGCGCGGTCCTGCAGCCAAGGCCTCTGTTTGTCCTGATCAATGCCTACACCGCGCGTCTTTCTCCCACCGTCGTCCTGAATCTTCTCGCCGAACTCATGCACGGCCGCGGCGGTTCCCTTTCGGGTGGTGAAGTCGGACTCCCCATTCAACACGATGGCAAGGTTCTCCCCTGCGGAATTTATGGACGCTGGGAGGCGGATGCCTAGTCTCCCTCCCGCTGTTCATCCCGATCTCATGCCTTTTTCCGAGCGCTATTTCAACGAAGTCATGCGACGTCTGGACGACGCTCGCAAATCGAACGCCTCGGTCATTGCACAGGTGGCACCCTTGATAGGCCAATCGGTGGCACGCGGCGGAGTGCTTCATGTTTTCGGTAGCGGTCATAGCGAAGTCATCGCCCGTGAAATCATCGGGCGCGCCGGTGGCCTGGCTTGCGTCAGTGGCATTCTCGATCCCACAAGCGGCTTCATCGAAAACCTGGTCGGCTACGGTTCGGCTCTGATTGCGCGCCACGACCGACAGTACCAACTGCTCCCGGGCGAGACGATCATCGTCATTTCAAACTCCGGGAAAAACGTTTCGCCCATCGAGGTCGCGCTGTACGCGAAGGAAAAGGGACTCCACGTCGTCGGGCTGCTTTCGCTTCCGATGTCGCGCAACGCGTCCACCGTTCATCCCGGAGGCAGGCGCCTGCATGAGATCGCCGACTTCGTCCTGGACAACGGCGGTGTGCCAGGGGACACCCTCATCGACGTGCGCCCGGAGCAGGTTTCCCGTCACGCATCACAATCGAGCACAGACTCAACGCCGCTTCTCTCGGGTCCGACTTCCACGGTGATCGGCGCGATGCTGATGAATCTGCTCATGCTGGACGTCATCGAATGGCTGCAGAGAAACGGCCACACACCGCCCTTGTTGCGTAGCCAGAATCTTCCCGGTGCGATCGAATACAACCGCGCCGTCGGAAAACCGTACCTGCACCGCCTCAGCCGCCAGCTCGCCTGACGGCCTGACCGCCCGCAATCAGGGTTCCGCCATCAAGGTCACGAGGACAAACCCGGGCCGCAGGCCCAGGTAGCCCTGACGATACCTGCCCTTCAACCGGCCCTTCACTTCCTCGGCATAGTCCGCGGAGACAAACAGCAGCGAAGCATCACAGTCGTCCGGAATCGTCGCCCAATAGCCCACCTCACTGCGCTCGCGAAGGTACCAGGGCAGCGGCCAGTACTCCTCGCTGATCACCTTCACGGGTCCCGGAGGCGCGCGTTCTGCCAGCGCAGGGACTTTTTTCACGTCCGGTGAACTATGCACATAGGCGAGAGGATTGCGCTCCGACGAGGCATACTGGAAAACGCCAAGGCGCATCTGCCGCCCTAGCAGTCCAAGACACAAGAGAAACACGAGCACAGCAGGTATTTTCGCCACGCGATGGTCCGCGATACGCGCGAGCAGCCACGCTGCTAGAATCGCCATCGGTGGAATGAGGTGAACGACAATCCACGGGGTCTTGTAGGGAGTTGCAGAGAGAACGACCGCGATAAAGACAAAATAGAGGGCGATCCCCCGCGCAAAGCGGTCCCGAAGAGCCAGGGACGCAACACTCCCACCCAAGGCGAGCCCAAGGAAAAGCGTCTGATCCCAAAGCACGCCCGCACGGCGGTGCCACCAGAACAGATCCGCATAGTACCACCACGCCTTGTCGTGTGCCCCACCCTGCCCCGCAACACGCGTCGTCATCACGGCATAGGTGCCAAACGCGTCCTTCAATCCCTCGAAGTGAGTGAAAAACGACGAATAGAAGCACACAAACATCGCCGCGAACCCCGCGATCCCCCATGCAACCAGCGGCAACAATCGATTGGCATTCACCTCTTTGTTCCCCGCAGCAGGGGAATCGCGACGCCGCACGATGAGCCACGCTGCAAGGGCAGCCATCACAAAAACAGGCGCACTTGCCTTGCTCGCCTGCATCAATCCGACAAATGCCCCAGCGGCCAGCGCCCAGGTCGCGCGTCGCGTGTGACAGGTCCGCACCACACAAGACCAGGCGGCAAGGCCGAACGTGACGAGCAGTGTTTCCTGGATGAAATAGCGACTGTAATAGACCGCCGCAGGCGACAGCGCCATCAAAGCCGCCGCCATGAGCGCGGTGCGCCTTCCCAACGGCTCCGCCACAGCGGCGAGTAGAATCACTCCAGCGATGCCGAAGATCACGGGCGTGGCGCGCACCGCCGTTTCGGTGAGCGCAGCAAGACTCCGCTCTCCGCTCAACCAGGCAGGTACGAGCGCGAAATAGTAGAGCGTCGGTCCATGATGATCCTGCGGATCGAAACGATATTCGCCGGTCTCCAGCAACGCTCCCAATTTCACCGCCTGATTCGCCTCGTCGGCATGCATCGGACGCGCATCGAGATCGGCAACCCGTACTGCGACCGCAGCAGCGACGACGAGCGTCATCAGCACCCAGGGCATCCACCTTCGGGTCAACGGGGCATCCGCGCTCATTCTGGCTGAACAACTATCTGAAACCAAAAACGCGCCGAGCGAAAATTCGCCCGACGCGTCCTGATATTCTTAGCCCTCCCTGGCACGCCTCGTCACTTCAGGGGAAGGTTTCGCATGTAGGCGATGCTCTTCGGGATGTTGTCGAGCGGCGCCAGGGTTTCATCCTCGATGAAGAAGTGTTTGATGCCGAGATTGACCGCCACGTTGAACAGTTTCGGCCAGTCGATCTCGCCGTGACCCACGGCCACCTTGTCCGTGGGCGGGGCCTTGCCCAGCGTTGCCCCACGCGGCGCCCCTTTGCGCATGTCCTTCACATGGAGCGCAACCCAGCGGGTCGGGTACTTCTTGAGCAGGCTGATTGGATCAATGCCGGCATGATAAACCCAGAAGACATCCATCTCGAAAAAGACGAGCTTCGGATCGGTTGCACCGATGAGCACATCAAACACGGTGTCGGCTCCGGGAGTCTGTGACTTGCGAAATTCAAACCCATGGGGGTGGTAGGCGAATTTGATGCCCGCCTTCTCAAAGGCCTTCGCCCATGCATTGAATTTCTCCGCTGCGCGCAGGGCGGCGGCATCATCAAAATCATCCTTGTGCGGAATCGACGGCACAATCCCGTACGTCACACCCAGCGTCTTTAGGTCGCGGATGACCGCATCAATGTCCTTTTCCAGGAGCGAATACCCCACATGCGCAGCGACCGGCTTCAATCCGCGCTCGTCGAGGAGCTTCTTGAAATCCGCTGCCGGAAGATTCCCCGTACCTGCTGTCTCCACTTCCTTCAGTCCCCATGATTTTACCAGATCGAGAGGCGGAATCGCACCCTCCTTTGCAGTCATCGCCCGCAGGCTGTAGAGCTGGATTCCAATATTGTCCCTGACGACCTTGGCCGTATTGGCGGCAAAGGAGGAGATTGTGATACCTAGGCTCAGGGCAATGGCTGTGATGGGGAGGTGAAGTGACATGCGTCTTCCATGTTTGCACCGCAACCACACCGGGGCAAGTCCCGACTCCCCTGGAAAGCCGCGCCACCCCAGCGGACGAATGCCCGCGCCACATCCGCGGAAATTTGCTCGCGCCTCGCTTCAGCGGCGCCATGGATTCCTTCCTTCATCATGGCAAACTCTCTTCCAACCCAGTTCACCCACGTCACCGCCCACACCAAGGCGAATGTCTATTTTGACGGCAAGGTGGTCAGCCACACGCTCATCATGTCCGATGGTGCCAAGAAGACCCTCGGGCTCATCTACCCCGGCAGCTATCATTTTGGTACCGGCGCGCCGGAACGCATGGAAATCGTCGCGGGCAAATGCCGCGTGACACTCGACGGCAGCAAGGCGGAAACGGAATACGCCGCCGGCTCGACCTTCGATGTCCCGGGCAAGAGCGGATTCAACATCAGTGTCGATGCGGGCATCTGCGAATACATCTGCTCGTTCCTCTGAGCCTCCTCGCCAAAATCCACGCAATCGCATGCCGAGGACTTGCCTGCCATTCGCGCTCGTCCTTACCCTTCTCGGCGGCTTGATGGGCCTCCATGCCCGGGCCGCAGACGCTGACGTTTCGAAAACCGGAAACACCCGAGCCGAATCAGGACTGGCGCCCGGAGTGTACGCGGAATTTTCCCTCACCCACGGCACAATCGTTGCGGAGCTTTTCTACAAGCGGGCTCCCTTGACCGTCGCGAACTTCGTCGGGCTCGCCGAAGGCAAACTCGGACCCAATCCAGGGAAACCTTTCTTTGATGGTCTGATCTTTCACCGCGTTGTGCCGGATTTTGTGGTCCAGGGAGGCGACCCTCTCGGCAACGGCCTCGGAGGGCCGGGATATGATTTTCCGGATGAATTCCGGAGCGATCTCCGCCATGACGCAGTCGGCATCCTCTCCATGGCGAATGCGGGACCCGATACGAACGGATCGCAGTTCTTCTTCACACTCAAACCCGCGAGGCGGCTCGACTTCCTCCACTCGGTGTTCGGTCGCGTCGTGCGAGGACTCGATCTCTTTCCTCGCATTCGGCAGGGCGATGCAATGTCGGTCAAGATCTTGAGGATCGGGCCAGAGGCGGAGAAATTTTCCGCCGACAAGGCTGCGTTCGAAAATCTCATCGCGAAGGCGCCACACTATCCCCATTCCTTTTTCGACGATCGCGACCGGCTGCTCCCTCAAAATCCTCCCCGCGCACGCGGTTTCGAGACCAAGCTGGCAAACCTTCATCGGTTCACGGGTCTGCCCCTCTATGTGCGGCTTTTCGCGGCCCGTGAGCCCTCCGATGCGAACGCAAAGCCAGGCGCACTCGCCCGACGCTATGCCGAAAAGTTCGGCGTGAAGGATACCGGCGTCACTGCGATCTACTACGCGGACCGGCGTGAATGGGCGCTCTGGGTCGCGGACAAGCTGCTTCCTCAATTCAATTCCCGGGGGCTCACGCTCCACGATGCGAAACAGGCGGTCATTGCACCCGCCCGCCTGCGCAGCGAAGCGGCATTTGCCGCCGGCTTCTCCGGAAGTGCAACACCCGCCGACGAATCCCAAAAGATCAAACTCCTCGTCGACGAAATCATCCAGGGTTTGCTGGACGAATTGCTGCCCGCGACCCAGCCCACCGCGGCACCATGGGGTTCATCCTCAAACTGAACTCGCAGATAATTTCAGAGCGACAAACCTCGCTATCCGCGAGTGTGCCCGGTTCGCATCACCCGCGCGCCCGTTGCCGCCCCAGCAGCGATGCCAGTCTGTCGCGAAGGTCATCCGCGTCATAAGTCTCCTGCGCCGCAACCGTGAGGTAAGGAAGTCCATTCCTAACGAATGTGTTTTCGACAAAATAGGTCCGGGCAGCCTTCGATTCCCCGCGCCTGACCTCCTCCTGAAATGCCATGCCGGCCAGCGGCGAGAAGTCCTCCGCCCGCACGAGCAGGAAGTCCACGGTCTCCCCGCGTATGCGGTCGCCCGCCGCGCGACGACGCGGCGCCTCAAGCCCGCGCCTGGGGACAAAGACCTCCGCGAGTCGAACCTTTACCAGAACACCCACGCCCTGCGGAAGAAGCGGGGCCATGATACCGAGAAACGTCCTCTCAGCCGGAGACAACACAGAACCCAGTTTTTCGTAGTCCGCCGACGATCCCTCCTTCCCGCTCTCCCCACTCCAACGCACCTTCATCAGCGCAAGAAAGAACGCGGCGGCGCCAACAACAATGACAAGCAGGACAAGAATCTTCATTCGAATGGGTCTACCAGTGAGCGGATTCTCCAGGCAAAGATCGAGTCCGACAACACCCCGCAATCAAAATTGTGCATGCTGCGCCGCCCGGTCGCCCATCGGAGTCACCGCGCGCCATGTGCCCGCCCCTATCTCGCTCTCCCCGTCTGCCCGGTAAGTCGAGCGGGCGGACCCGCGTCTACCGACCCGCTTCCGCGACGAGCAGGTCCGTGTCCTTGCGCATCTTGCAGATCATTGAGCGACGCGACGCCAGCTGGCGTTTGCGTGACTCGATCTGAGGCTTCAAGACGTCGAAACTGGGGCGCGCCGTGCGACCGTCGGGCAGGATGCGAACAATGCCCAGCTCCAGCGCCCGGCGAAAGAGCATGTCCCTCGTCTGCACACCAAGTTTTCTCATCAGGCGCTTGCGATGCGCATGCACGCTTGAGGGCTCCAGGCCGAGCCGCTCACCCGCGCTCTTGTCGTCCGAGCCGTCGCCAATCACCGAAAGCACCATGCGTTCCGTATCCGTCATCTGCGCGTAGAGCAGGTGATGCGCCCCCTCGCTGCTCATCAGGAGTTCGTGGAAGGTCGGGCTCAGGTACCGGCGATCCTGGGCGACATGGGCAAGCGCCAAGGCAAACCGCTCCGGCGCATCACGCACCGGATCGAAGACGGATATCCGCCGGAATTGACGGAGCAGCGCCAGCATCTCCGCATCCCTGCGCAAGGTGACCAGCAGCAAGCCATGAACACCGGTTGACTGAGCCATCGAATGGATCAACGGAATCCCATCGCCATCCGAGAAACTGAGCCCGGCTATCACAAGATCATAACAATGCTGCGCCAGGCATTGCCGTGCCGCCTCGGAGGTGAAGGCAGTCTCCGTGAAAGCGCTCGGATAGAATTCTTGCACCGCCTCCGAAAGGAAGCGGGCGTAGAGGCAGTCCCATTTGACAATCAATACGCGATCCATGCCACTGGATTAACGCAATGTAATGTCGTTAATCCAGTTGTTTTCGCGCTTTCGGCGGGATCGCGATACCCCAATTCAGGGGCGCCAATCCTGCGGGGAGAAATCAGAACAGCGCCCCGGCCACGACACCGACTGCCGTGATCGGCCCCTGGTCCGACAGGCCATCGACGGCACGGTCGACCTTGCGCATGACTCCCTGCGCCTCCTTGAAGAGGCTGTCGTCGTTGATGAGTTTGCCCAAGGTGCCTTCGCCGGTCGTCAGCTTCTCCGAAAGGATGCGTAGATTGTTGCTCACCACCTTGATGTTCCTTGCCGCCTCCTCGTCGTAGATCAGGGTGCCAAGGGTTCCCTTTCCGCTCTTCACCTGATCGATGATGCCCTGGGTGTTTGTGATGAAGGTCTTTGCATCCGTCGCAGCACCCCGGATGTCGCCGAGCGCGGCAACCAGCGAGTCATACGCCGCAGTGTCATTTACCAGCTTGCCGAGCGTGCCCTGACCGGTGTTCACCTTGTTTGTGATGTCCCTGAGATCACTCGTGATCTGACCGATCCTCGCGCTGTTTTCGTCGACGAGCTTGTCGAGTTTGCCGATCAGACCGGGACCATCCTTTCCCCCGCCGCTCAGTGCGCCGGTGAATTGGCTGAGGGCATCGTCGATCTTCTTTCCGATGTCGCCAATCTGCGACACGATTGCGTTCAAATCGGGTGTGTCGACGGTGCGGATCTGATTCTCCGGCTGCAGAAATCCGCTGCCCACGGTACCCATGTCGAGCGACACATAGTTCGCCCCGAGCAGGCCGGCCATCGCAATCGTCGCGACGGAGTCCTGCGCAATCTGGACCTTGGGATTGATCAGGAGCACCGCCTCGGCCTGACGGCTGGCGAGTCGCGTCTCGGCAATCGTGCCGACCTTTACTCCGGCCATGCGCACTTCGTCGCCCGCCTTGAGTTCCTTGAGATTGGTGAAATGCGCGATCAGGCGATACCCGCGGTCACGCCGCACCTGCCCGCTCGTGAGCGCTTCAAAGGTCACCCAGATGAGGGCGACCCCGAGGATGAAAAACAGGCCCACGCGGGCCGACATTTGTGCGTTAGTCATGGTTCACGGTCTCCAGTTGCTTGAAACGGGGATTCCTGATGTCGATTTCAGGATTGAGAAAGGCTCTGACCACCGGATCGCTGCTGTTCTTCAGGTCGTCCGGTTTCTCCACGGCCCGCAGGCGGCCCTGATGCACCAGCGCCACGCGGTCGGAAATCGTCAGCGACAGAGCACGGTCGTGAGAGACCACCACCGTGGTGACGGAGATCTCCTCCTTCAGCGTGGCAATGATCTCTGCAATCGTCGCGCTCATCAACGGATCAAGTTCGCTGGTCGGCTCATCGTAGAGGATCAATTGCGGCTCCATCACCAGCGCGCGGGCGATCGCAACCCGCTTCTTCATGCCGCCTGACAGTTCAGACGGAAACTTGTGGGCGGCATTCTCGATCGAAAGAATTTTCAGCGCGCGCATGACGCGGTCACGGATCTCCGGCTTGGGACATAGCCGATGTTCCAGCGGATAGAGCGCAAGATTGTCATACACGCTCTGCGAGTTGAAAAGTGCTCCGCTCTGAAAAACCAGTGCGACTGCAAAACGATCCCTGGTCTCCGGCAGAATGGGATCATGGCCGTTGATTTTTACCGTGCCAGAGGTCGGAGACTCCAGTCCGGCGATGTGCCGGAGCAGCACGCTCTTTCCCGATCCGCTCGGCCCCATGATCGTGAAGATTTCGCCGGGCTTCACGTCGACACTGACGTCGACGAGGACCTGCTGGCTTCCGTACGATTTCGAAAGCTTTTCCACGTCGACGCGCACGGCATTGCGATCGTCACGCACAACCACGGGTCGGCGCGGTTTCTGGATCCTGTTGCCCCGTGGAGCAGACGGTGTGAAGGGAGAAGGTGTGCTCATGACAGGGCCTTGGTGATGAAGTAGTCCAACGTGAGAATGGCGATGAGAGAAAACACCACCGACTTGGTCACAGCGAATCCGATTTCACGCGGCCCTCCCCGCGTTCGCAGGCCCGTGGTGCACGCGATCAGCATGATGACAAAACCAAAGATCTCCGCCTTGATCAGTCCATCCATCACATCACCCACGGACAAGTATTGCTTGAGATTCTGGAAATACATTTCCGTCGGCACTCCGATCATCTTCACCTGTGAGCTGACGATCGCGCCTCCAAACCAGCCGATGATGTTGCCCATCATGGTGAGCAGGGGCATGACCAGCAGCACCGCGAGCAGCCGCGGCAGGACAAGCAGCCGGGCCGGCGGAATGTTCATGGTGACGAGCGCGTCAATCTCACCCGAAACCTTCATCGAGGCCAGTTCGGCGGTCACCGCCGATCCCACCCGGCCGGCGAGAAGGATCGCCACCATCACGGGTCCGAGTTCGCGGGCCATGGACTCGCCTACAAGCGTCCCGATGAGCTGCTTCGCACCGAAATCACGCAGCGTGATGCCGGCCTGAAGGGCGAGAACCGCGCCGATGAAGAAGCAGAGAATCGCGACGATCGGCAGGGTCGTGTAGCCGACCAGGTATCCCTGCTCGGAGACGCGCTTCAGGATGCGCGGAGCGGCAGGAAGCGAGACGAAGGCCTTCCCCGCGAGGAGAAGCGAGCTGCCCAGGGCTTCAAGAAGGGCGGTGATGCGTTTCATGGTTCGATGGCGGGTGTCCGCCTGGCACTTTCAGAATTGAATTCACCCACAAACGGCCGCCAGCCGCGATCGGAATCTCGTTTGAGTCCAAACAGACCGAACAAGAGCGAAATGCGCCGACCCACAGAGGTTCGGGTGTCGCTGTACAAGGGTCCGATATGAAACTCACTCGCCTGTTTCGCCGGTTCGCGGTGATACGTGATGGCGTCCCACAGGACCGAGTGGCGCACTTCACCGTCGGGTTGATGATCGTAGCGGTACAGCGCAAACAGCGGTGACCAGTTGATGCGCGTGGGTCGGTTCTGCGGAAGAAAAACCTCCAGAGGACTCAGCACCTGGACCTGCCGCCTGCCGGCTCCGTTGTCCCACACAGAAGCCAGCGGCCACAGGTGGGCCTTGATCGCATGCGGTGCGGACGGGTTTCTCGCGCTTCTTTGTTCCGTTGCGTTGTAGAGAAAATAGAAAAACTGCGTCTTCGTCTGGTCCACATCGCCTTCGTGGGTTGAGAGTCGTCGCCAGAGCGGCCAGAGAACCCATTCCTTGTCGACGCCCTTGATCACCGACCGCGTATAGAAGGGCGCCCAGCGATTCACCACGCGGTCATCGCCCCGGCCTTGAACGAAGAACGGCCAGAAATAGTTCCGTGCATGATAACGATACGGCGAGGTCCGATCGACGTATCCAAAAAATGGCCACAGCCAGGTTTCGCTGCGGTATCCCTCGCTGCGATCGCGTGCATAGAAAGGCAGGATGCCGAACTTCTCATCCGGCTGCTGCTTCTCCAGGCCGGACTGGTTGTTGTAATAGAAGGGCCACAGCACAAACTGCTCGCGGTACACCCCCG
Source organism: Verrucomicrobiota bacterium (assembly GCA_963205455.1). GTDB lineage: Bacteria > Verrucomicrobiota > Verrucomicrobiia > Opitutales > Opitutaceae > UBA6669. The sequence goes on along the minus strand of CAUJJL010000154.1, from coordinate 311 downwards.
GTTTTTGCCGCCCGCCAAAGAGCGGCCAGAGTTCGAATCCCGAATGCCCATCGCCACTCACCGACTTGATGAAGGGCCAGGGGGTTGTCGTCGTGGTCACACCCCTCTTCTCAAAACGCCCATAGAGCGGAAACAGGACCCAGGACAGGCGGTCCTGACCGAAACGCTGCTTCACTTCCCCGGCGATCGGAAAAAATGCGCGGTAGTCCAGGGACTCGTTACCCGTGCGTCGCGAGAAGTAAAAGGGCCAGACATCAAACTCCCGGAAAGGCACCGCCGCGGATGAGCCATTCGCTCCGTCGCCGCCGGAT
>CAUJJL010000153.1 GCA_963205455.1 Verrucomicrobiota bacterium | reverse complement strand
GTCGGCCAGAAGGGCCGCCTTGCGATCGAGGTTGAAGGTTGAAGAGGATGGTAAGGAACCGCTGACTACCGCCTCCCGAGAGGCGGAAAAGGTCGAAAACACACCGTCCACGCACCTCTGGCAAGCGGGAATTCCGAAATTCTGGCAAAAGGCCATTGACAAGCCGTCTTCCGCGGGCACCTTCTCGCCTCCCATTTGTTGCAGGGTGGAGCAGCCTGGTAGCTCGTCAGGCTCATAACCTGAAGGTCGTTGGTTCAAATCCAACCCCTGCACCCAATTTAATCCCTCGTAACCGCAAGGTTACGGGGGATTTTGGTTTCTACCGCTGATGCAACAGAATGCAGAGAAATGAAGCTGAATGAACGATTTTGGGCATGAGTTGGGCATGAATCCCAGCACTGTCCGTGCTCTCCAAAGGTAGGTTTTTCTGGGCAGCAGTCCAGATCTTCGTGCGGCAATGAAAACCACCGGGGCGTCCCGACAGTGCCGTTATCCCCGTAGCATAAGAAAGTTGCCCTAGATACCTGCCCATGCAGTAATCAGCGTGGTCAACAACGAAGCCATGCCCGCATCCGTCCACCGCATCTACCTCGGCGCTAGAAACACTCCAAATCATACGTTCCTACCCAAGGACGACGCCCTGCTCCAGAAAACCCTTTCACGCTATTTCAGAGGATGGACAATCCAGAACGCCCAAGGCTTCTGGGAGGGAACGGCAGAAGAGACGCGCGTTGTCACGGTGGTGGATGGCCCAGAAAACCACGCCTCAGGCGCAGGCCAAACGCCGTTTGAGTCCTGCGGCAACCAACTTAAGAACGACTTTAGGCAGGCAGCGGTGATGATTGAGCGTGGTGGAACCGCTAGTTTTTTCTAGCCGACATGGTGTTGCTGCATGCAATCGGGTTTATAAATCACGAACGTTTTCTGCATAAAGCGTCCACATTACGCCCCGGCCCGGGTTTGGAAAGTCAAATTCCCGCAGGTCCGCGAGTGGTGCGGAAGGCGGCGCGGACAGCGGCGGCGGCGAGCTTGGGGCGGCGGTATTCGTCGAAGGTGCCCTTGTTGTTGTAGGTGCGCGGGCGGCGCATCGCGCGGCAACCACTGTAGGTGCGCGCGTCGCTGAAATGCCAGAGCGCGATGCCGCTGCACCGCGGGTGGCCGAGCGCGGCGGCGCAGGCTTCGGTGAGATAGGCAGCCTGATATTCCTCGGTGAAGAAATCGTGGTGCGCGTCGTGCCAGCCGTAGAGCCCCTCAGCGCCGATCTCGGAGACGAGCACGGGCTTGGCGGCGAAACCGGCGCGATCGATGTGGTCAAAGCACGCGGCCAAGTGCGGACGCACCAGTTCGAGCGGACGCGGGTGATCCTCGCAATTATACCAGCCGGGGTAGAGATTGAGGCTGATGACGTCGGCGAGGTCGTAGTGCCGGTCGGTCAACGCGAACATCGAGGCATAGGTGAGCGGGCGGCGCGGATCGAGCGCGCGGATGAGCGCGGCGCTTTCCTCGAAGACCGGGCGCACGTAGTCAGCGTCGGTGCCCGCCTCGTTGAGGAAACCCCAAAGAATGACGCTCGGGTGATTGTAGCTGTGCAGCAGCATCGCCTCCAGTGCGACACGGTGGTCCCGCTGGAACTTTTCGCTGGCAAACGTGCGCTCGCGCTGTCCCCAACCGAGATTTTCCTCCCACACGAGCAGGCCGAGCTCGTCACAAAGGTCGAGAAACCGCTGGTCTTGCTGGTAATGCGAGCCACGCACGAAATTGCAGCCGAGGTCCTGCAACAACTGGATGTCGGCATACATTTGGAGCGTGGGCGTGCAAGGCCCGAAGTTGGGGTGCCATTCATGGCGGTTGTAACCGCGCAGCCGGAGCATCTCGCCGTTGAGCCAGAGGTGACCGTCGCGGGCTTCGATACGGCGGAGCCCAAAACGCACCGTCATGTCGTCCACCGCCGCATCGGCACCGACTGGGTGCAGCGTCACGCGCACGGTGTGCAGCGCGGGGGCGTTCGGCGACCAGAGCCGCGGCGCGGGCACGCGGACGGTGGTGACGGCGCGTCCGTCGGCGACAGGCAGCGTGAACACAGACGTGGCGGATTGATCGTCGAAGGCGAGCGCGACGCGCGATTCGCCGTTTTTGATCCCGCCGAAGTGGAGGGCCAGCTCGATCTCCCCCGCGCGATAGTGGTCGGTGGGCGAGACGAGCACATGTTCCAAATACGGCGCGGCGACCGGCAGCACGCGCAGCGCGACAGAGCGAAGGATGCCGCCGTATTGGTAGAAATCGAAATAGTGTTCGTGCATGGGCACGCGTTCGAAATCAAAACGATTGTCCACGAGCACGAGCAGTTCGCGCTCGGCGCGGGCCGCGGGCGGCACCGCGACGCGGAACGGCGCGTAACCGCAGGCGTTTTCATGGAGCGACTGGCCGTCCACATAAACGCGGCTCCACAGGGACACGGCGCCGAACTGCAACTGCGCGGGATGGCCGGGTGGAACCGCGAACGTCGTGCGATAAACCGCTGCGCCGCGTTTGCCCGCCCAAGCGGGCAGCGCGTCAAACGCCGAAGGCACGGGGACCTTTTCGAACGGGAACCCGATCGCGTGCGGCGTGAAAGCGGCCAGATCAATTTCGCCGAGGAAGGCGAAGTTCCAGAGCCCGTCGAGCGAGTGGACGGGGCGAAGCGTGGGTGTGGTGGACATGGCGGGAAACAGCAGGATTTGAAAGAAAGTGGCCGAGGTGGCGCGCGACGTCATGCTCCCGGATTAGCGGAAGTGGCGCGTAGGCATGGCGACAGGCGGAGACTCACGGCGCATCCGTCAGCGTGGGTGGCTGCCCCGGTTGGACGGTAAGCAATTGAGTTTGGCCGACGCGGGTCACGCGCCAGCGCGTGGCCGCCCCGTCGGATTCGCTGGTGACGGTATCGGTCGCCTCGGCGCGCGGCAGAAGCAGCGTCCAGGTGTGAAAGGCGGATTTGGGTTTACGGCTGGCCAACACCAGTTGGAAGGCACTGCCGGGTTTGCCCTCGTTGGGCCCGCCGGCGAAATAGGAATAACCGTGGTGCATAATGCCGGGCCGCGATTTATCCTCCAGCGTGGCGTCGGCCACGGTGGCAACCAGCATCTGCCCGGACGGGCGTTCGAACCGCCAGCGGTGGTGGTCAAACTTGGCGAGCCGACCGGTGCCGTCTCCGTTGGCCAGGAGCAGCCGCCAATACAGGAACCGCGGGCGCGAGAGTTTATCGGTGTCTTCAAGCACCACCCAGCCAGTGCGTTGATTGAACCAGACTTGGCGGCGCGCGCTGGTGACCGGCGGGCCGTAGGCTGCGGCGGCGTCACTGGCCAGCCCGACCCAATCACCGTGTTCCAGCAACGGCCCGGGAACAGCGACCGGCTTGGCGCTCTGCTCCTGTTTGCCGAAAGTGACGACGCTGTGACTGCTCGTTAAAATATCCCAAGTCTTGCGCACAGGGTTGCGGTAACTGGCGCGGCCGGGCGCGGCCACCCAACTATCGCCGTCGGCGAGCAACATGATGGCGTTGCGGTTGCCGCGATCGTGCGCGTAGCCGGTGCGTGCGGCACCGCCGCTGCGCAGGGAAAACACGACATCGCGCTCCATCGTCCAACCGGTGCGGAATAAGGCCACGCCGTTGGCAAAAATCTTCGCGGTGGGCAGGCCGCGTTCGGCCGGCGAGACGGCGGCGGGTTGGTGCCGTCCCGGCGCGCCGAGGCGGAGCAGAAAATCCATCAGATAAGGCGGGCGATCCGGCTGATGGAAATAGTCGCCGAGCCAGGTGGCAATCCCGTCGTCATGGGCGTAGGCGAGCGAGGCGCAGACGAATTCATTCGGCGCCTCGAACAGATCGTCGTCGCCCCAATTGATGTGCAACGGCGCGCGGTGGCCATTCACGGGGCGGGCAACATAGTGCATCGCCATCCACGCCGCGCTGTGCGCGAGACTGCGATCGTGCAGACTTTCGCGCGCCTTCGTCCAACCGCGGGCCCACCAACCATAGAAAAATTGCTCCGCGCCAAATTGGAAATAACCGACCGGCTCACCGTAGCTGCCATCACTCTCGACAAAGTTCAGCCAAGCGTTGAGTCCGTTCACCGCCGCCGCCTCGGCCTCGGCATCCTCGAGCACGATCGCGCCGATGCGAGCCCCGGCGGAAACGGTCGCGATCCAGTTGTTCCGAGGGCGTTCAGGATTTTCGAGAAAGCGCAGACAGGGAACGAGCCCTTTGTCGCGCAACGCGGCACGAATCTCGGCAGTTTCCTCGGGAGTGAACAATTCCCCGGTCCACGCCAGGGTGAGCGCGATACCGCGGGTGAGTTCGGCGGTTTCGAGCCCGCCGACCGGCCGCGCGCGATCGAGCGGACGCAGCGCCGAGTGAATCCAGAAATCCAAGGGGCGCCGAACCAGATCCAGCGTGAGCGTGCGGACCAGCCGGCCGAGATCGGCCTGCCCGGTGGCAGCGTAAACCAAGGCGAAACGAGGCAACCAGCCTCGCACGAAATAGGTGTAACGCTCCTCCTTGGTCGTGGCCTGCTCCGGCCAATGGCCGGTGGCAAGCAATGCGCGCGCTTTGGTGAGGTAGTTTTCCCATGCCGTTTGCAGGCGCGGGTCCTCGGCCAGGGCCTCGGCCAACCGCGCAAAATCCGCGTGTTGCAACCAGACCTCGGTGGTGAAACGCGGCTGCGCCAGCCGGTCAGGGTCGAGGGGAAACGCGAGCTTGTCCGCCTCGGGCACCATCGGCCAAGTGGGCCACTCGGCGCGCGCGCATGGTGCGGCGCAGAGGGTCACGAGTATGAGCCATGCCACGCCAGCGCGGCGGGAAAACAGTAAAGGGTAACAGTTCATGAGCAAGGTCCTCAGAAGATATGCTCGTCGGGTTCGAGCGTGGTGTTTTGGAATTGGATGCGCTTGGCGGCGGCGGCGCGGTAAGCCATCGGCGTTTGGCCGACGGCTTTGTGGAAGACCCGGCAGAACAAGGTGGAGGAACTAAAGCCGGTTTTGTCCGCGATTTCGGTGATGGTTTGCTTTGAACTGACGAGGTAGGCCTTGGCCGCCTCCAACCGTAGTTCGCGCAGGTAATTGAAGATGGTCTGGCCGGTCTCCTCCTTGAAGCGACGGCAAAGGTGCTCGGCACTGAGCTTCACCTCCCAGGCGATTTCGTGCAGCTCAAGCGGGCGGCGGCAGTTTTCGAACAGAAACTGCTTCACGTGCTCCACGGCCCAACTGGCAGGGGCGGCGGCGTCGGCGGTGCGGCGGCGATCCCGCTCGGCGGTGGAGAGCGGCGCGTCGTTGAGCTGGCGGACGAGCTCCGTGACGATCAGGCGGCAAAAGCCGGTGACGCGGAAGCGGTAGCCGGCGGCGCGGCATTCGCTCTCTTGGCGAATCAGGCGCACCCAGTCCTGAATGCGCGGGCCGCCGAAGGCGTTGACGATCTTCACCGACTTGAAGTGGTGGCGGAGGAAGGCCGCGAAATTCACCTCGGGGTCGGACGCGGTGGGCGGGCCGTTGAGACCTGAGCCACCCTGGGTGAAATCGAGGCGCAGCGCGGAGAAATCGAACCAGATGCGCATCACGTGCAACCGCTCCTCGGCGTTGCCCACCGGCACATAGGTCTGGCGGCAGCGGCGCGGCACAATCAGCACATCCCCCTGCTTGATGCGCCCGACCGGCTGACCGTCGAGCAGCAAGTCCACCGTGCCTTCGAGAAAGAGGATAATCTTGATGTCGCGGTTGTTGACCTCCAGCCGGCGTTTGCGGGGAATGAAGATCACGCGTTCATCAACGAAGAGGAACGGCGGGTCGAGAAACTGAACGGCATTGAAACTCTCTCCCATGGGGCAGGTGCCAACGTAGGCCTGACCGTTCGACTGACAAGGCGTGACTGCGCTTGGGGATGGACTGTCGCTGATAAGCATGAACCCGAATTGATGCCGGGGCGGTTTGGGGTAGCGGCAGCCGGAAATCATCAACACAGTTCACGATAGTTCCGCCCGGGCTCGTTGGAGTGGTCGCAGCTGGCAAGTTCGGGCAGAATATCAATTTTGAGCGGTTTTCATCAGGCAGAGCCCATGACAAGCCGCCTCCGCTCCAGTATATTTCATCTTCAATCATGTCCGCTGTGTCACCCCCGATCATCGCACAACGCGCTTTCGACCGGTTTGTTGCGCTCCATCCCTTCAATTACTACACCGGCATTCTGACCCTACAGGCGCAGGCCCACTTCGGCGTGGCGCGCAACGACCCCAAGGTGATCGCGCAGGTGAAGTCGCATCTGCTGCCGTTCGTGCGCGGGGAGGTTCAGTTCAAGTGCAACTTCCAGAACTATCTCTGCGGCGGCAACGGCGCGGCGTTGTTGCTCCAACGCGGCCTCCTGCCCGAAGCGGCGGAGCCGGTGCGATTTTACGCGGAGGAACTCATGCGCGACGCGCCCCGCAGCCGCGAAGGCATCATTTCCAACCCCCTGCTGCCGGAGCCCAACCGCAACTGGAACCGGGAACAGATCTGGATTGATGTGGCCTTCGCCGTCACGCCCTTCCTCCTCTACGCCGGCTTGGCCCTGCGCGAATCCGCCTGGGTTGAGGAAGCCTTCCAACAAACGCGGAAGATGTATGACGTTTTCCTCAATCCGGAAAACGGCCTGCTCCATCAATGCCGCGGATTTACCGCCCCCGGGAAACTCACAGAAGACCATTGGAGCCGGGGCAATGGCTGGGGCATGATCGCCCTCACTGAATTGATTGACGCCCTGCCCGCGGATCATCCGCGCCGTCCAGCGGCGGAAAAAATGCATCGCGACCTGTCGCTCGCTTGCCTGCGGCATCAAGGCGCGGAAGGACTCTGGTTTCAGGAAATGACCCTGCCCACGTCTTATGTGGAGACGTCGGGCAGCGGTCTCATTTTACACGGCTTGGCCATCGGCGTGGCGCGCGGCCTGCTCCCGCCGGAGGACCGTGCGAACGTGGAGCGGGGCCTGCGCGGCTACCTGCGCTACATCGAGCCGGACGGCTCGATTCAAAACACGTGCCAGGATTGCCGAAGCCCCGGCGACGGCACGATCGCCGCTTATCTGCAACGTAAACCCATCCACAATGACCGCCACGGCTTCGGCCCCGTGATCCTCGCCTTCGGCGCGGGCGCGACCCGGCTGGGCCTCGAAACCCTTTAACCCCATGATGAATCTCGATCAACTCAAGGCCGCGCGCGGTGCGCGGGAACTCAAGGACTTTCCCATTCCGCTCGCGGAACTGTGCCAGCGCTACGAGGCGCTGTTCACCGCGGCGGTCAACGACGTGCTGCGCGAGCGCGGCCTGCTTTACCAGACGTTGCCTAGCGGCATCATGCCCTTGCGCGACACGATGAAGGTCGCGGGCCCGGCCTTCACCATCAAAGGCGCGAAGAGCCTGCTCGTTAAAAACGAAATGAAGGAGCGCGCCGAAATGCTGGAAGCCATCCCCGCGCACCACGTCGTCGCCTGGGACACCAGCGGCGACGACGAGTCCGCCCAATGGGGCGAGGTCATGACGATCGCCGCGCAAAAACGCGGCTGCCGCGGCGCCATTGTGGACGGTGGCGTGCGCGACACCGACCGCGTGCTCGGCCTCAATTTCCCCGTCTTCGTGCGTTACCGTTCCTCGAACGGCATGCTCGGACGCTTTCGCATCAGCGGCTGGCAGGTGCCGGTGCAAATCGGCCAAGTGCACATCGCCCCCGGCGACATCGTGTTCGCCGACATTGACGGTGCCATCGTGGTGCCGCGCGACCTCGCCTACGACGTGCTGCTGCGCGCCGAGGAAATCGCGAAAAGCGAGTCCGAGCTGAAGCAGTGGGTCAACGACGGCCTCTCGGCCACGGAGATCGTGAAACGCGGCGGCTATTTCTGATTTTATGAAAACACTAAAAGATCTCGTGGTCGTGGTAACTGGCGCGTCGAGTGGCATCGGCTTGGCCACCGCCCGTCAGTTCTCCCAACAGGGCGCAAAAGTCGCCCTCATCGCCCGGGCCCCAGACAAGCTGGAAACGTTGGCCGCCGCGATGCGCGCCGCTGGCGGCACCGTGCTTCCCGTGCCGCTGGATGTGACCGCCGAGCCGGACGTGGCCGCGGCCTTCGCCAAGGTGGAAGCGGAGTTGGGTCCGGTGGATATTTTGGTCAACGCGGCCGGCGTGGGCTTCGCCACCGACCTCTCGCGTTGTTCGCTGGCGGACTTCCGGCGCATTTTCGACACCAATGTGACGGGCGTTTTCCTTTGCACCCGCGCCGTGGTGGGCGGCATGCGCGCGCGCAAATCTGGTCACGTGATCAATATTTCTTCGATCGCGGGCAAAACCGCGAACCCGAACGCGCCGCTGTATTGCGCGAGCAAGGCTGCCCTCAATTCCTACACCAGCGGCTTGCAACAGCAGGCGGCGGCGGATCGCGTGCGCATTTCCACGGTCTCGCCCGCTTCGACCGACACCGCTTACTGGGACGGGCGCCAGGTGGACCGGAGCAAATTCCTGACCGCCGAGGAGGTCGCGACCGTCGTGCTCTTTGTGGCGCAACAACCCGACGGGGTCCTAATCAAGGACGTCGATCTGGCCGCCCTACGATGAGCTTGTTTCTCGACGATTCCGAACGTTCGCGGATCGTCGCGGCCCGCGCCACCCCGCCTTTGCGCGAATTCTACTGGGCCTTGGTCCGGCGGGTGGATCAACGGGTCGTCACGCCGGGCCTGATCGCGCCCGGCACCACCTGCGACTGGTGGCACTGCGCGGCGGAATACCTGACGGATGCCGCCATGGTCTGGGCCTTGCGTCCCAACCCGCCGCTCGCGGCATGGATGCGATCCACGGTGCTTGATGTCGTGCGCCGACCGCTGGCGGATTGGATCGGCCCGGACTTTCGCGACCATCAATGCCAGCCACCGCAAGGGCACCTGGAAACCGCGCACTTGGCTTGGGGCATCGCGGTGTGCCGCGATCTGACCGCGCCGCTTTTCACAGAGGCTGAACTTTCGGAAATCGACGACGTGTTGCGTCGTCACGGAATGGCGCTCTGCCAACGTTGGCTCGACACCCATGACCACGTCTCGAACTGGCGCTGCGTCATGAATGCCGGCGTCGCCGTGACTGCCGCCGTCCTGAACGACAGTGAATCCATGGCGCAAACGGCGGCGGAGTTCCGCCGCAATGCGGATTTTTTCCAGCCTGACGGGAGTTTCGGCGAATCGTTGCAATACGGCAACTACGCGGCCAGCGCGCTCGTGCTCACGCGTGAAGCCTTGGTGCGGCGACAGCCCGCGTTGGCCGCCGAGCTGCCTTTGGCACCCTGGATTGGCAAGGTGCGTAACGACGCCGCTGCGTTGCTCCATACCCAACCGCTGGCGGGCTGGTCCGGTGCGACGCGGGCTCGCAGCGTCAATTTCGGCGACAGCGCGGCCATCTATCGGCCGTCAGCCGACGTGTTGCTTTATATCGCGGCGCGCGGTCGCGAGCACCACCCACGCGAGGCGGGCTTGGCGCGTAGTTTGTTTGATCGGCTCTACACGCCGGAGCCTCATCAAGGGCCGCACGACCGCGCGTCATTTGGCTTTGTCAATGATTTCGGATTTCTCACGCCGCTACTACTGCCGCACGCCGCATCGGCCCTGTCTCCCGCAGAGGCTGGATTGGGGAACATCGTCGCCACGGACGCAGGCGACGTGATCGCCCGCGATAGCTGGCCTGGGCGGACGACACTGGCGGTGCGCACTGGCGGCGCGCCGTTGCGCAGCATCGCGCATCTGCACGGCGATTTGCTGAGCGGCATCCTGACCCATCGCGCCGAGGGCTTGCTCGTGGATGCCGGCCACAGTTGCTACCGGAATCACGACCGCGAGCTGGACCGCGCCACCGCGAACCACAGCACTTGCACCTTTGCGGCGCAGAATACCACCGGAGCCTGGCAGCAAATAGGACAACGGTTGCCCGCCCAGCGCCGCATCAACCGCGCCACGGGTGGCAATCAGCCGCCGGTTCCATCGCTGGGTCGGTTGTTGTTGGCGGCAGAGGTCGGCGAATTTCGCGCCGTGGTCGCGGAAGCGAGCGCGGCCTACGGCGAGCCGTTGCAGGAGTTCCGCCGTTGCTGGATCATGGGCGGTAGCCAGACGGTGTTTGTGGTGGATCGCATTGTGAGTGCGGCCCCGGTGCGCGCGACCTGGCATTGGCTCCTCAATAATCGTGAGGCGGCGCTGGAACTGAAACTCTTTCCGCCCGATCGCCTGGTCGCGCGGCGCAATGGCGTGGGTTTGAAATTATTCCACAGCGGCGGCGGCCAGCTACAATCTCCAATGCACTCCCGGGTGCATGATGCCTACCATCCGTTGCCCGGCGGTCCGGGAGAGGGCGCATCGGGCAGCGGAGCGCTGGTGCGCTGGACCGAGGCCGAGGCGAAATGCGAACGGACCATCGTCCACGCGATTTGCTTGGATGAAGCAGGCGCAATCGCCGGTTGGCATTATCATGCCGACGCGGCGGGTTTCGCCTTGGACGCGCCCGCGCGCGCGCGCGATTGGCGCATTGCGTTCGACGCCGCCGCGCAGCGAATCGAACTACGCGAAACCGTGGGAGGTGCATCCGCGGTGCTGGCTGTGGATGCGGCCGGAGATTGGAGCCTCGGTTAATTTTATGAAAGCAGCCTACTATGAAGGAAACCGCACCTTTACGGTGCGCGACGCGGCCATCATTCCTCCCGGTCCCGGTGAAGTTCGTCTGCAGGTGGCCTATGTCGGCATCTGCGGCACCGACCTGCACATTTACCACGGGGCGATGGATCAACGTGTCAAAACACCACTGGTCATCGGCCACGAAATGTCCGGCACGGTGGCCGAGTTGGGCGCCGGGGTCACCCATCTGCGCGTGGGCGACAAAGTTGTGGTGCGCCCGCTCGACAACCGCGGCGAAACGCCCGCCGACCGGGGCTACGGACATATCTGCCGCAACTTGAAATTCATCGGCATCGATTCGCCCGGGGCCTTTCAACAATCGTGGACCTTGCCCGCCTTCGTGATTCATCAGGTGCCCGCGCAAGTTGATTTGAAACTGGCGGCGCTGACCGAGCCGCTGGCCGTGGCTTGCCATGATGTGCGACGCGGTCAGGTGCGCGCGGGCGAACTGGCTGTCGTCATCGGCGGCGGGCCGATCGGCATATTGGTGGCGCTGGTCGCCCGCGCGGCCGGAGCGCGGGTGGTGCTTAGCGAGGTCAACGAACAGCGCCTGCAATTCGCGCGTGAACTGGGATTTGAGGCGGTGCATCCGGGCCAGATTGATCTGCCCGCGTATTGCCGGGAGCTGACCGAAGGCCGGGGCGCGGATATCGTATTTGAAGTTTCAGGCGCTCGGGCCGCCGCGGCGACGATGACGGAACTGTTGGCATTGCGCGGGCGTATCGTGCTCGTGGCCATCTACCCCAAGCCGGTTGAGGTAAACCTGTTTCAATTCTTCTGGAAGGAGCTGCAGCTCTGCGGCGCGCGCGTCTATGAGCCCGAGGATTACGAGGAAGCGCTGCGCTTGATCGCGGCGGACACCCTCCCCCTCGCCAGGCTCATCACCCAGGTCGGCAAGCTGGCTGATCTGCCCGCGATCTTCCGAGCCCTCGACGCCGCGCCGGAAGGGATGAAAACCCTGATTGACTGCACCCAAGCCTAACCCTCGCGCCCCTTGATTATGCACCTCCCTGAACTTTTTCGTCTCGATGGTCGCGTCGCCTTGGTGACGGGATGCAAACGCGGCATCGGTCTGGCGATGGCCACCGCGCTTGCCGAGGCCGGTGCCGATATTCTTGGCGTCAGTGCCACCCTCGAAACCAGCGGCAGTGACGTCGAGCGCGCCGTGCGCGCCACCGGGCGCGCGTTTCACGCCTACACCTGCGATTTCTCCGATGCCGCGGCCGTGCGCGCCTTTGCGGCCCGCATCAACGCGGAACATCCCGTGGTTGATATTTTGGTCAACAACGCAGGCACGATCCTGCGCAAGCCGGCGGCGGAGCATCCTGACGAATTCTGGGACAAAGTCATCGCCACGAACTTGAACGCGCAATTCGTTCTGAGCCGCGAGATCGGACGCGGCATGTTGGCGCGCGGCCGCGGCAAGATCATTTTCACCGCCTCGCTGCTCACCTTCCAAGGCGGTGTCACCGTGCCGGGCTACGCCGCGAGCAAGGGTGGCATCGGTCAACTGACCAAGGCGCTCGCCAACGAGTGGGCCGGGCGCGGCGTCAATGTGAACGCCATCGCGCCGGGCTATATCGCGACCGACAACACCAGTGCCTTGCGCGCCGATGCGACCCGTTCCCGCCAGATCATGGACCGCATCCCGGCCGGTCGCTGGGGCGAGCCGGCGGATTTCGCCGGACCGGTCGTGTTTCTCGCCTCCGCCGCCTCCGACTACATGCACGGTTCAATCCTGACCATCGACGGTGGTTGGATGGCCCGGTGAACACGCCCATCCCGGTATTACGTCAAACCAAGACTAGATTCATCAATCCGAGTTGAGCGGGACCTTGCAAAAATCTGCTAGTCTGCCCGCAAGCCAACCTTGGTTGGCGCAATCCCGACCCTCCAATCCCCGTTACCTTAGTGGCCTCAGTCCCCAGCGCGCCTTCCCGAGCAACCCCCGCTTCCCGCGTGGTGTGCCGGTCCTCCGTTTCACGACTGGACGCCTGAGTCGATGATCTAACCCAAGCAAACAAACTTATGAACCCAACCCTAGCTACCCTAGGACGCCACTGCGCGTTGGCTGGCGTCTTATTGACCGCACTCGCCACCGCGGTGGCCCAAGCTGTGTCCACGGACACTGAAGCCCAAAAACTCGAAGCCGAAAAGGCGCCACCCGCCATTAATGAGTCTGCCCGTGAGCTCCCCACCAAGGACGAGGTCGTGGTGCTCTCCCCCTTCACTGTCCAAGGCGATCAGGCTGAAGGCTGGACCGGCAAGGACACCCTGTCTGGGGCCGGCTTGCGCACGCCGCTTTCGGATATCGCCTCGGCGGTCTCCATCGTCACGCCGGAGTTTTTTGCCGACACCGCATCCACCAACTTGCGCGATGTGCTGATTTATCAAAGCAACATCGAAGTCGGCGGCATGGGCGGCAACGCGGCCCTCACCGACGAGTCTGGGCGCGAACCGTCGTTAGGCAACGAAGCCAGCACCCGCGTGCGCGGCCTCGCCACCGCCACCAAGGCGCGCAACTTCTTCCGCTCCACCATCCCGACCGATTCTTACAACGCGGGTCGCCTCGACATTAATCGCGGGGCCAACGCCCTGCTCTTCGGCGTGGCCAGCCCGGCGGGCATCATCAACTACTCGACGCAGGACGCCAGCTTCGGCAAGACCGCCGGCAAGATCAGCTATCTGGCCGACAACTACGGTCGCAGCCGCGTCACCCTGAATCACAACCAGATTGTCATCCCCAAGCAACTGGCCATCCGGGTCGCGGCGGTGGATGACGACCGCACCTTCAAGCAGGAGCCCGCCTACAACCACAGCAAGCGCGCCTACGCCGCGCTCACGTGGCAAATCAAGGCGCTCGAACGCGGAATTTTCACCGGCACGACCCTCAAGGCCAATTACGAAAAGGGCACCATCACGTCGAACAATCCGCGCACCCTGCCTCCCCAAGACTGGCTATCCAACTGGTTCGAGGACACTATATCGCCAGATGTGACGGGCTTGGGCATCAACGCCAAGAACACCTACGATCCATACCAAGTTTACAGCGCCGCCAACCTGGCCAACTATGGTTGGCGCGTCATGCAGCAGGCCAATCGCAGCCCGGTGCTCGTGTTTAATGATCCGAACTCGGCGATGCCATCCGCCCCGACCAACATCGCCAGCAGCTTGCCTGTGTTTGCTCGCCCCTTTGTTACCGGCAACTATTTTTTCTCCGGCATCAACAAGGTCAGCACCGGTGCGCAATTCTCAACCAACTCCTACAGCGATATTCTGAATCGCAAGAGCTATCCCGACGCGGGCTTCTATTACGCGCAAAGCATCACCGACCCCGGGGTTTTCGATTTCTACAACAACATCCTCGAGGGTCCGAACAAGGAAGAGCGGATGCGCTTTCACACCCAGAACATCGTCCTGGAGCAACTCTTGCTCGACGGGCAAGCCGGTGTCGAACTCGCCTTTGACAAACAAGTGGAGTCCGAGACCCGCCGCAGCCTGACTCCAGAGGACTTGTCCTTCATCGCCGTGGACGTGAACACACGTATGTTCGACGGCTCGCCCAACCCGAATTTCGGTCGCGCCTTCACCTCGGCCTCGGGCCAAGCCACGTATGATTACACTGTGCGCGATACCTTCCGGGCCAAGGCATTTTACAAGCTCGATCTGCGCGACAAGGGCAGCCCGTGGTTGGGCAAACTGCTCGGTCATCACACCTTCTCGGTCCTGCGCCAAGACGAGCATACCGATGATGAGCGTCGCGCTGGCCGCATGTATTCGGTCGCCGAGAACTGGCCCAACGGTAACAATCAAGACCGGTTCAGCGATCTGGGCAAACTCGTCAATACCGTCTCCTACTTGTCGTCCTCCTTGCTCAATGTGACCAACCCCGCTCTCGGCGACATTGGCCGCGTCACCGCTGACCGCATGAACCTGCCTGGTCTGCTCAATGGCAAAGGCGTGTTCCTCACCCGCTTGCAGGCTAGCAACGCCACCCAAGCCAAGGACGGCAATCATAACCTCTATACCGCGCCTTTCACGATCATTGGCGGGGATCGTAAATTGACCGAGATGGCTTCCGGCGCCACCAAAACGCGCCTCGACCTGCGCTCTACTGCGGTAGCGGTGCAAAGCTACTTCCTCGATGACCACATCGTCGCGATGTATGGCGAACGCCGCGAAGAGGCGGAAAACAAGCTGGTCACCGCTCCGACGGTCACGAACGGCGAAGGCTACCGTTTGGTCAACAGCCCAGACTACTATCTCGACCGCCCCGGCCTCCCTGTGATCGAGAACGAGGGCAAACTCACCGCTTGGAGCGTCGTCGGCAAATTGCCCGTGCGCTGGATGAAGCGCACGCCGCTCAACGCTCTCTCCGCCTACTATGGCGAGTCCACCAACTTCGACCCGCCACAGTCCCGTTCGCAAAGCGTGTTCGGCGACGATCTGCCCGCCGCCTCTGGTTCCTCCAAAGACTACGGCTTCTCCTTCGACGCGCTCGACAACAAGGTTTCATTCCGCGTGAACTTCTTTGAGAGCGAACAGATCAACACCCGCAACTCCGCGCTTTCCCAAGCCACCATCTCCATCATGGAGCGCCACAAGGAAGCCTTCAACTCGGTCACCAATGGCTTCAATCCCGACAGCAATGGCGATCACTTCCCCGATGGCTATGTCGCGCCGCCGCAGGCGGTCCTCGATCTCTTCCGCACGAGGATCAACGGCAATACGCTGACCTACAGCTCAGCCGGTGTGGTGGACACCAGCGACTATGTCGCCAAGGGCGTGGAAATCGAATCCGTCATCCGTCCCACGCGCAACTTGACGGTTTCCTTGAACGTCTCGCAGCAGCAATCCACGCGCACGAACAGCGGCAAATACCTGCGTGAACTTCTGTTCAACACACCACTCGCCAATGGCCAGACCTTGAACGAGGCATGGACCAGCAATGCCGCCGGTAACATCGCCCTGACCATGGGCGCGGTCGGAGCCCCCTTCACCACCGGCACGCTCGCGCACTACTACAATCTATTCATCCTCAATCCTTATAACAAGGTGGTGCTGGCCGACGGTGGCCCGGCGACGGAACTACGCGAATGGCGCGCCAACGCCAGCGCCAGTTATGACTTCCGTCAGGGCGTGTTGAAAGGCGTGAAAGTGGGCGGCGCCGCCCGCTGGCAGGATAAGGTCGCGATCGGCTACCCCATCGTATCCTATCGCGCGGACGGCACGCTCGTCGGCACGGGCGCTCCGCAGAGCACGGACTTTCGTTCCTACGACATCGCCAATCCTTACTACGGCCCGGATGACCTGAATGTGGATACTTGGATCTCCTACCAGCGCCCCATTTGGAAGAACCGGTTCGACTTCAAGGTGCAGCTCAACGTCCGCAACCTGTTCGCCGATGAGGATCTCATCCCCATTCGCGCGCAACCCGACGGCAGCATCGCGATCTACCGCATCCCGAGCCCGCGCACGATCAGCCTGACCACCACGTTCGGCTTCTAAATCCTCCTGTCGCGGGCGGCCCCCGGATCCCTCCGGCACACCGCCCGCGACTTTGCCTCGATAACCGGTGGTCTTTCGACTCCGGTTTTTCGTTTACAACCCCTGCCCCATCTCTTGTCCAACGATCCCGCACATCCCTCACAAGGCGAAGACTCCAACACGACCGGGACTGCCGCGCCGCCGCCAGACCGAGTGCGCCTGCCTCAGTTGCTGGCTTTCGCGGTGGGCGGATTGCCCTTTGATTTGGGCGCGAATGCGGTCAAGCAGCTCGCCTACCCCATCTACAATATTGTGCTGGGGGTAAACCCGGCGCTAGTGGGCGCGATGTTGATGATCGTGCGGATCTGGGACGCCTGCACCGACCCGATCATGGGTTGGATATCCGACAACACCCGCACGCGCTGGGGTCGCCGCCGACCGTATATCGCCGCCGGAGCCGTGCTGTGCGCCATCTGCTTTCCGCTGATCTGGTGGGTGCCGCGTGGCGCGGGACACGGGCTCGCCACCACCTATTTCTGTGTGACGGCCCTGGCGTTTTACACCGCCTTCACGGTCTATTGCGTGCCCTATGTCACGCTGGCCTTCGAGATGTCGCCCAACTACAATGAGCGCACACGCATCTTCGCCGTCCGCAATGTGTTCACCTCCCTGGCTGGGCTGGTGGGCATATGGGCTTTCCGAGCCGCCTATTGGGACGGATTTGATGACGCCGTGCAGGGCATACGGGCGGTGGGACTCGCCATCGGCGGCATATTTCTGGTGTGCGGACTTTGTCCGGCGCTCTTCACCAACGAGCGCTACATGCGCCTGGTGAAAGATCAGGTGAAGCTACAATTCTTTCCGTCATTCAAGCACACCTTTGCCAACCGCCCGTTTCGCATTTTGCTCACCATGACGCTGACGATTATTTTCGGCGTCTTCACCTTCGATGCGCTCGGCGTCTATGTGAACACCTATTATGTGTGCGGAGGCGACGTGAAGCAGGCCGCCACTTTGATGGGGCTGAGCGGCACCGTGCGGCTGTTCTGCACTTGGGCTTATCTTCCCATCGTGACCATGCTCTCCGCCCGCGTGGGCAAGGTTAATGCGCTCAGGTTCTGCTTGGGCATGGGCATTCTGGCCAGCATCTCCAAATGGTTCCTCTTCCGCCCGGAGTGGCCCTACATGCAGCTCCTGTTGCCGATACTGATTTCGCCGGCTTCGTCGGGCTTCTGGCTGCTCGTCAACTCCATGAAGGCCGACGTGTGCGATCTGGATGAGTTGGAAAGCGGCGTGCGCCGGGAAGGTGCCTATGCCGCGATATCCAGTTGGGTGCAAAAATTCGCCGCATCGCTGACTTTTCTGCTGACCGGCCTCGTGCTCGTTGTGACAGGCTTTCAGCAAAGCCTCGGCGGCGATCAGTCAGCGGGAACCCTGCTGATGCTCCGACTCGCCTTTTGCATCATGCCCGCCACGGTTTTCACCATCGGCCTGATCATGCTGCGGAAATACGATCTTGGCCCCGCGCGCATGAAACAGATTCGCGCCGATCTCGAAGGCCGCCGGATGCGCGTGTGACGTGAAGCAACGCTCCTCGCTGCAACCGGAAGCGATCGCACCTGCTCTTCCCCCAGCCTTCTACTTTAAAACCTTATGGCTCTCCCGTCATTATTCCCTCACATTCCCGCTGGTTACTGCGATGAAGCGGAATCCATCCCCCCATTCTGGCTGACCACACCCGAGGAGGTTTATCACTTCCTGCGCACGCGCATCCACCTCGGCACCGTCGAGACGCTCGCGGTTTCACCCGGCGGTCGCCCGGTGATGGCGGTCAGCTACGGTCGTCCGCGCGCGCCCGGCGGCACCACGACCTTCTCCGGCACGCTCGGCACCCGGGGACAAAACATCGCCTACTACCGCGGCGCCGACGCCGCGAAAACCGTCTTTGCTTCGATGGCCGCCATTCACGGCGGCGAATTGGATACCATCGTGGGCGCGCTCAACTTGCTCGCGGTCTTTGAGACCGGCCACGACCTTTCCGGGCAAGCCTGGCCCGCGCTCGTCGCGCTGCGCGATCAGGTGGATCGCATCGTGATCGTGCCCTTGCTCAACCCCGACGGCCGCGCCCGCTTCCCCGTCCGCATGGAGCCGTATCGTGGCGGCGCGCCGGATTCGTTTTTCATCCACGAATACCTCAACACGGGTGGCTACAAGGACGGTTCGCTCATCGGCTGGCCGGCCGTGAAGGAATTCATTCCGATGGATTTCAGCCAGTTTGGATTTCCCGGCGGCTATCCGAACGACGCCGGCGTGAATCTCATGCACGATGATTTCATGGGGCAGCCGCAGCCGGAAACCCGCGCCATGCTCGATCTTTGCGCCCGCGAGAAACCCGACCTCATCCTCAACATGCACACCGGTGTGGCGAAGGATGACTACTACATGGAGATCCACCGGCCGTTCTGCGAACCGCGCGGGCAGCCCGTGTTCGACGCCTTCTACCGCCACGTCAAAACCCGGCTGACTCTCGAAGGCCTGCAAGGCTCCCCCGACCCCGCCGTCTCCGCCAATCCCGCCCGCGTCTCAAACTTCGCCTACAACCTCAACACCGCGCTAAACCTGCACTCCGGCGGTTTGTGCGTTACCATTGAATCGCCCTGCCACGGCTACTCCGGCACCAATCGCGCCGGCCAACCCGCCATCCACTCGCCCGAAACCTTGCTGCGCACCCAACTGCTCGCCTACGAGGAATCCTTGGCCTTCCTAGCCAAGACCGGCGGACGCGTGGGCTGGGACGCGGGATTGCAACCGTAAGGCCACCTACCCTTTCGGCGGGTGATCGATGCCATCTCAACAAGCGGCATGATTGCCGCTTCGGCGCACCTTCAATTGCTAAAGTTCACCTCATCAATGGAAAGGGTGTAACCGCTGCTGGCCACGTTCTTCCCAGTTATCGTGAAAACGGGATACTTGTGACCAGCGGAGAAATTGATGGTCGCGTGGGTGTGGGTTTTCCAAACCGAAGTCGAGCTATACATGTCAATAGTGGACAGGACGCCACCAAGGTTGAGCTGAGCGATTCCGCGATCCGGGCCGGCGAGATAGCGCAGGGTCACGGTCAGGCTTCCCTTGGGCACTGGCACCAGATGCAGCTTAATCCAGTCACCCACCGAACCCGACGAATAGAGGAGGTGTGATCCTTCGCTCGCGTCTGAGGCGGCCACATTGCCATAGCTCCCACCAGAGTGCGAATGGTAACTCACCTCGCCCTGGTAGGAGTAATTTCCCACAACTTGCTTGTAACCGGTCGTGTTGACGTAACCAGCACCTGGAGACACGGAGCCTATTAGGCAACTACCACCAGGAGGGATGCCCTTGTCCACGCTGCCAGAAACATAGCTGTGGCTGCTTATGACATAGGTGCCTTGGTCATTGTTGTAGTCCTCCCCAGGGTAAAGGTGGTCTTTCTTAATCGTAAGCCCACGGGCGGACCATTCATTCATCCAAACATCAATCAGGTCGAGATAGTTGCACTTGGTCGTATCGATGCCTGAAGAGGTCCAATAGATATACGCGCACCGATTGTCATTAGACAGGGTGTTGTAAGTAAAGTAACAGCTCTCCACCCGATTCACGAAGGTGTAGCTCATGTCGTGATAGACGTGCTTCGCGCAAATAATGCTTTGATACGAGGTGTCGAAATCACTGTGCCCCACATAAAGATTGCCTCGACCATAAATCTCGCTTCCCACCGCACCGGTGAACTGGATCGCGTCTCCATGATGCCCGCTCGACGTCCCATGTACGCCGCTTATTCGGCAGTTTTGAATGTAAACATCCGGTGATTCCCGCGTCTTGCCATCAATGTTAATGGCGTCGGCGCCGGAGGCGTCAGCGGTATCAATCTTCATGCCTTCGATAAAAACGATACTGCCCGCTGGCATCCGTTTGAAGGCCAAGGCACGGGAATAACTGCCATCGTAGTTGATCTCTCCGCCAATCACCACCACTCGGCGGCCACCAGAGACCACGACTGGATGCTGCACCACCGTCGAGGGGAACTGGATAATGGCATCCTCAGTGTCTCCCAGCGTGATGGTTTGGGTGTCAGTGCCAGTCGCGAGGACATTCACCGTGGTGGGATCGACCAGCGTGGGTGGCGCGTAGCGTAGTTTTTCCGCGATCGTATAGGTTGCCGTGACCGAGAGATCATCAATGGCCAAGCTGGCGTTGGTGCGCCCAGTGCGTGTGTCCGATTTCCAATCCGTCCATGACAGCCAGAACGTAGCCTCCGCCGCAATGGACAATCCAGTTATGGTGTGACTTCGGGCGGACTGATTTGAGGCCGAATTCCCGTCCAGTGCGGCAGACGTGCCCGAGTGGAGCCCGGTAAAATCCAAGGCGTTCACGTTAACCCAAGTGCCCGAGGTAAGCGAAGTGGCATCCAGCGAATACCGGAAATCCAGCCGGTTGGCCGGATCACCCGTGCCTTGTCGCCACTGTTCGCCGGTGTAGGAAATCGTCAGGCTGGTGATCGTGCCGCCAGTGTCATTTTTCAGCCAGACCCCCAATTTCGAGGTGGCGGTATCACCGGATGTGCGGGCCACGCCCAGCGCCCCCTCATTATCGACGGTGCTGCTTTTGAAAATCCCGACCGTGGTCCCGGTTGGCAAAGTGTTGCCATTGCTACCGGCATAATTACCCGCGGTGGATCCTCCACTTACGGCGAACCACCCCGCATAGGTGCTGTTGTTCTGCCATGTTAATGGACGCGTGCCTTCGCTGCTGGTGACGGCTACTCCGCCCGCGTCGTTGAAGTTCTGTTGATAGCCGCTACTGCCCAAGGACACCTGTGCAGAGGCAGCGGTGATCGAGAACAAGACAAACCCGGCGGTCATGGCCGCCCGGTAAAAGGCGTGGCGCCAAGAGGCACCTCGCGCGAAACATGCGAGAGTATTCATTTTAGGGTAATCTGGGGTTGAACTGAGCTAGCCACAGCCTAACCGATTCCCCAGCCGTCGGGTTATACCGTGATTGATAACCCTACATCGATATTGATTCTCTATATTACGTCGTCGTCTTACATTCAATCCAGAGTCCCGTCAAAATTTGCCCACCTTCTGAGCGAGACCGAAAAACGACCTAAATGACTCATACGTGCGCTCGGTGACGCCGAAACCAAACGAAGCCTAGCCCGGATATTGCATAAAAAAGGTATCGCTTAGCTGGTTAACCATTGGTAATCAATGGGTCGCGAAACAAATAACCAAACTAAGCGATGGGCAAAAACAAGAGGGATTGGATCCGATTCACAAGGTCAAAAGGTCGGCGGGTGGAAGCGGACTTTGATGGGGGTGAAGTGAGCAGCGACGGCGGGTTGCTGCTGTTACGCGAAGTCGACCGGCAGTTGGCGCTGACGCGCCGGGCGGCGGCGGTGCTCGATGACCGGCGGCAGGCCGGCAAAGTCGCGCATGAGGCGATGTCGATGCTGCGGCAGCGGGTGTATGGGCTGTGCGCGGGTTGGGAGGATTTGAACGATGCGCAGGCGTTGCGGTTCGACTCGATCCATCAGATCGCGGCGGGCAGCGGCAGTGCCTTGGCAAGCGCGTCGACGTTGTGTCGGTTTGAGAACCGCCAGTCCCGAGCGGCGGCGTGGGCGATCAACGCGGTGTTGGTGGACAGCTTCATCGCCGCGCATGCCAAACCGCCGGCGGTGATCACGCTGGACTTCGATGCGACCGACGCGCCGGTGCACGGCCGCCAGGAAGGTTACTTCTTCCACGGTTACTACGACCACCACTGCTTCCTGCCGTTGTATGTGTTTTGTGGCGACCACCTGCTGGTGGCCTACCTGCGGCGCAGCAACGCCGACGCGGCCCGGCACGCAGCGGCGATCCTCAAGCTGCTGGTGCAGCGCATCCGGCAGGTCTGGCCGCGCACGAAGATCGTGCTGCGCGGCGACAGCGGGTTTTGCCGGGATCTGATGCTCACCTGGTGCGACCGCCATGAGGTGAAGTATATCGTGGGCGTGGCCCGCAACCGCCGCTTGCTGGACCACGCCAGTGAGCTGATGCAGGAGGCACAGACGGGCTTTGAGCAGACCGGAGCGAAGCAGCGATTGTTCACCGCGTTTGATTACGCGGCCGGATCGTGGCGGCGAGTGCGGTGGGTGATCGCCAAGGCCGAGCACTCGGCCAAAGGTGCCAATCCGCGGTTCATCGTGACCAACATCGTCGGCGACGCGCAGCGACTCTACGACCAGCGTTACTGCGCCCGTGGCGAGATGGAGAACCGCATCAAAGAGCAGATGATGCTCTTCGCCGACCGCGTGAGTGCCCACCGCTGGTGGGCCAACCAATGGCGCATCCTGCTCTCGGCCCTGGCCTACACGCTGATGGTCGGGTTGCGACGACTGGCGCTGAGGGGCACCGCGTTGGCGCAGGCGACCTGCGCGACGCTACGACTGAAGCTGGTGAAGATCGGCGCGGTGATCGTGCGCTCGGCCACCAGCGTGCGCGGGTGTTTTCGTCTCGGGCGACGGCGCTGATCTTCCGGGCAGACTGACCGTCCGGCTTGCCGCCGCCTTGAATGGCCGCCGGGCAATCGGCGTTGCCGGCGGCTCCGCCGCGCGAGCCTCAACGCCGGTGAAGGGATTCACCAGGCGTTGGGCCTGCGGACCGAAACGGAACTCCAGCACTCCAGCCTCAACCAAGGCCGACTCGAAAAAATCGGTATCGTAGTGTTCCGGCTTATTGTTCTTCAGCGTGAACACATAGGCCAATGACAACAGACAAAGCACGATTCCGACGAAGAGACACAGAAGCAGCGACATCCCGAGGACACCCCAAAGAAGAATGACCATGAGGATTGTCGCCCCGCCCGATCCAAGCAGATACCAACCGGAGTTGCCTGTCATCCCGAGAAATTCTCCGGATGACTGCGCGCCCTGGTTGGCGTCGTGTTCGTTGAGATGGGCGGCGTTCATGGGAACCGCTTCGTGCCGGGTGGCTTTTCAAGGTGCGAACGAGCCGACTCCGGAGGCTTCGATTCCCATGTTGCTCCACATGGTTCTCACGATGGCGAAGGCCAGTCCGCTGACCATCGCGCCGGCAAAAGCCCATTTGGCGATGGACTGCCGCCCCATCATCATCGCGACGCCGGCCGCGACGATGCCGACGGCGGCGAACGTGCCGCTCAGATACATGATGATCGCGTTGCCCGATTCCGCCGCGGTTCTGAGATCAACCTGGGCATGTGCCAAGGTCGGCATCGACAGCACCGCGCCAACGATCAACACGAACTTGCGCCAGTTGCTGCGTGCGTCCGCCGTGTGGACTTCCTTTTCCCAAAGGTGCAGCGCTCTTGCCATCATCGCCACACCGCAGACCAACGCCGCATATGGCGTCACCAGAATCAAGGTTGTCATGGTATTTTCCGTTTCGAATCGGCACGTGTGGGGGCCGTTTCCCTCGCGACATTCCCCGGTGTTCCTTCACAGTCAGGGAATGTCCCGTACCTGCTAAAAGAAAAACTACGCTACCCAAAGCAAGGGGATGGATATACCGAAAAAAGGATAGATGAACGCTGGGAACTTCCCCGGCGAAGAGCGATACACGCCATGCTTCGAGAGCTATCCAAGATCGAATTCCATCTGTCCCTTGCCTGGTGGCACGGCGGGTTTCACGAAGCGAATCTCGACGACGAAGGTATCAACCTCCCGCTCGCGATCCTGCGCGAGTTCCGGCTGCGCGCGAACACGCACCAATGTGTGACTTTCGATGGCGGCGAAAAGCGGACCTAGGTTGTGGCCGGAGAGGAAGACGATCCAATCACCGATTTCCATTCTGATCGTGTCCGGCTCCGCATAATCCCATCGCGCCTCCACGTAGTGCAGCCACGGAATGTTCCGGCGAATGTTCTTCCCGTCGTCAAACGTGACATGGCTGGGGTGGGCCACCGTGTCGAAGTGTTCCTTTGGCTTCCTGAAGGCTGGCCGCTCCATCACGCCTCCCTTCGCTCACTGAGGTTTTCCCGGACTTGGCGAAGTTTGCTCGCCATGCCGATCCATGCCGCACGCATCCGGGCGCGCATCCCGCGCACCGAACGCGTCACGACGCGCTCGCCCATCACCATCCGATGCCGTTCCATGAATTCCGTGGCCAGTTCGCGGCCGGCATCGGGCCGGCTCAACTGCCGCAGGATTTCCGCACGGCTGGAAACGTAGATGGCGTGGCTCCCGCGGTAACGGGTATTGCCCACGTAGAACTGACGTAGCTTCAACGAGCGCACTGC
Source organism: Verrucomicrobiota bacterium (assembly GCA_963205455.1). Classification (GTDB taxonomy): domain Bacteria; phylum Verrucomicrobiota; class Verrucomicrobiia; order Opitutales; family Opitutaceae; genus UBA6669. Next base: position 11,284 of record CAUJJL010000153.1, on the reverse strand, counting down.
CACGTCGCCCAGCACCATCAGCGACTCCTCCGAGGTGCTGCCTTGCGAGCGATAGGACGTTTGGGCGTGCCCATACGTCCACGCGGCAAACGACGGCGGCAGTTCCCTGCCATCACTGAGGATGATCCGATTCGCGACAGGATCGACTGCCGCCACGGTTTCCAGGTCGCCGTTGGAGAACCCGTGGTCTTTGTCGCGGCCGCGAATCAAGAGCTGTTCGCCGGCTGATACCGGCAACGTCTGCGCACGACCCACGTCAAAGGCCGTGCGCTGTCGCCGCGTGATCTTCGTTTCCCGCCCTGAACCCTCGCGCACCCGCACACCGTTGGGCAGGATCGCCACGACCTCGGCCGCCGTGCCACGCTTGTGGAAATTGATGTCATGAACAAAGAGCAACCGGTCACCAACTTGGTATTGATCCCAATGCGCCTTTTGTTCCTCTGTCCACATCATCGGACGGACCGCTTCGCGCAGCACCTCCGCTTCCCCCAGCAACCCGACGCGGCGGAGCGCCGGCCGGACGTGCTGGTTGAAGCGGTCGATTTCCTCCCAAAATGGGATGACGACCATCGTCTCGATCCCGTTCAACCGATTCCCGGCGTAGTGTTCCGCCGCCTGGACAAACATCATCTCGTCATCGCCAGCCTCGCGGAAGAGACCGCGCCGATCCGCATAGTGGAACGCCTCGTCGATGCGGCCCGACGCAAGCAAGCGGCTGAACTGTCGGTCCGACTCCCGGCGCTGCCGTAACACCTCCGCAAGCCGGACCACCGGCAGGCCCGCGTGCTTCACAACGTTCCGCAGCGCGTCGCCGCGCTCGACACTGTAGTGCTGCTTGGTGTCGCCGACCAGAAGCAGCCGCGCACGCGCCGCCTGCGCGATGCGCGTCAGCCGTTCGAGTTGCTGTGTGGAGAGCAGCCCGGCTTCGTCCACCAACAGCACGCGACCCGTCGCCTGCGCGTGCGAAGATTCGCTGACCAGGAAACGTTGCACCGTGTCGGCGGCCTTGAAGCCGCTTTCCGCCAACGCATCACGGGCTCGGGTCGTCGGGGCCAGGGGCATGAAGCGGTCTCCGCCTGCCGCAACGTGTGCCTGTTCCACCGCCGTCAGCAAGGTCGTCTTGCCGGTGCCGGCATCACCGACCAAGACGGACAGAAAATCACGACTGCCGAGCAGCGACCGTGCCGCGTTCATCTGGCCGGCCGTGAGCGTGGCCGGCAGATGAGCCGGATCGCCCAGCACGAACCGTTGGTTCCGCCCGGCCTGCACGCGCTGAACCGCGGCGGCTTCCTCCTCTCGAATCTGACGCAGGCTCATCTCGCCATCACGGCGGATGACCTCGGGATGATCCGCCAACGTCTGCCTTAATTCCCGCCAACGATAAAAATCCGGATGCAGTTCCAGCGCGGCATTCAGCACTTCTCCTTCACGGGCGACACTGCTCCGCTCGTAAACGTGCCTCAGCGCGGCTTCCAACACGACCCGCGCTTGTCCGAGCGAAGTTTGCTCGCGCGGAACCCGCGTCCGCGCCGCGCGCACGAGCTCGTCCAGCCGGCGCGCTTCGTCTGCGTTCAGTTCCTTTCGCTGACGCGCGCGGACTTCCGGCGTGCTGACTTCCGTCAGCTTGTCCTCGCGCGATTCGCGCACGAGGATTTCGATTTCGCGCTTGGTCGGCTTCCGGCCCTTCTGCTTCGCGTAGTCCTCCGCGAGCTTCTGGACATGCCGCGAGCGCTTCGAGAAGCGTTCGCGCAAGTGCTCGACGCCTCGCACCGCGAAGCCTTTCGAGTTCATCTCATGGGGCTCGTAGCCGAGCGCCCGCAGCCGGCCCGCCAGTTCGCGATACATGACCTGGCGGAGATATGTCGAGGCCCGCAACATCTCCACCGACTGGAGCGCGAGCCATTCGTTGCGTGTCGCGTCCCAAGTCGCGTTCGCAAGCACCGCGTGCGCGTGCAACTGCGGGTCGAGATCACGGCTTGTATCGTGGAGAAACAGCGCACCGACAAAATTGCCCGTGAGCCGGTATGCCTCCGTTCCGACCGCTTCGCCACGGCGCTCGCGCACCGCGGCGAAGCGTTCCATCTCCGCGAGTGCGGTTCTCACGGACTCGACGAATGCCTCGCGGATGCGTTCATCGCCACCCACCATCGCCAGCACGCTCACGTCCTTCGGTGCCGAAAGCTGCACGTCGAAAAACGCCACCCGATTTTCCCGATCGCGCGAGGTCAGCAGCTCGCCGGTTGCCGGGTGCCGGTTCAGCCGCAGGGCCTCGAACGGCTCATCCGTCACCGCGCCGCTCAAGCCGAGCGCCTTTGCGCCTTCGCCGATCCACTCGCCGCGCACTTCCTTTTCCCCTTCCGACCAGTAGTCGTTTTTCCTCAAATGATGCGAGAGGTAGGTGGCTCCATTGCGAATGACACCGACAGTGATCATAGCCCTAACAGAGGGCCGCAACCGTGTCGCGACTCAAGGGGGCGCGTGTTCCCAATCCACGGCATCCCTCCTGTCCTGAATGCGGTAGCCGGGTGAAACACGTGGACGATTTTGCGGAGCCGGTTTGGTCACGGCGGAACGGTCAGGGTGGGCGTGAGTCGGTCCCTCTTTTGGCAACAGACGCAATACCCTATCGACTTCGATAGAAGTCAGGACCTCCGAGGTTCCATCCTCCCGCCCACCTTCATCTATCCTTTTTTCGGTATATGCTCCCTCTCGCGGTTTATCGGCGGCGCCATTGGGTGAAAGGCGATGAAGCCGCTACCGCCGCCACCTGAATTGCTGCGCCAATGGCTGCACGATCCGCGCACCGTCACGGTGGTTTTCTTCGCCCTCGCGTTTCTTTCTCTGTGCCTCGCGGGGTGGAAAGTTCGCCAAAATCTGCACCATAATGAGCCGGGTTTGAATGGTCCCGCGGCCCTGCTTCTCGCGCTTTTCGCCGCGTTTTTCGGCCTTGCCGGAGCCGAACGCCTCGCGGCTCCAGCATCGTATGCGGCCGTCGCGGCCACCTGCGTGCTCGCCGGCTCGCTCTTCTTTTTCGTGAACCATCGCCGTTTCGTGCGCGATCCGGCAGGCAACATCGTCGCCGATCGCTGGGAGATCGTGCTGGCTTACGCGGGCTTTGGTTGGACGCGCGACAAGGCCAACCGGCACTTCTTTTTCACCGGCGACACCGGCTCCGGCAAGACCTCGGGCATGAACGGCCTGTTTCGCGCGTTGATGTCGCGCAATCCCCAACTCGGCGGCATTGTCATGGCGAACAAGGGCGACGAATGGTTTTACCTCGAATGGCTGGCGAAGAAATACGGGCGCTCACATGACATCATTCGGCTGCGCCCTCGTGCTTCCGATGACCTCGCCGGCACGCCGTTGCCACGCCTGAATGTCACGGGCGATACACGCTTTCCTTTCACCACACGCGCCCGCCTGCTGGTTGACACCGCCGCTGCCCTGAACCCCAAGGACGAAAAGAGCTTCTTCAAAACCAAAGGTGCCGCGCATATCGGCCGCGCCTTGGAGTTGCTGGCCGACATCGGCACTCCACCCACTCCGACCAACGCTTACTCGCTCCTTACCTCGGAAAAGCAGCTCAAGATCGCGTTGGAGAAACTAACCGAACTGGAACCGACCGAACGGCGTATCCAACTCGCCGAAACCTTGGAAGCCACCTACCTGAAACACGAAGCCAAGGAACAACGTGCGGGCGAAATCGGCACGTCGCAGAACTATTTGGAGTATTTTGGCACCCCACAGATCGCTGAAATATTCAGCAGCAACGATCCGGACACCTGCTCCATCGCGGATGTGGACAAAGGCAAAATTCTCTGCATCGACGTGCCGCAGGACTATCCGACCGAGCGGGCGTTTGTGTTCACCGTAATCAAGCTCTTGGAGTATCGCCATGCCCTGCGCCGCTACGCTTTGCCTACCTGGCAGCGCTATGCCCTTAACCAGCTCATCTATGTGGGCGACGAATTTCAGACCGCCATCACCGCCAGTTACGACGGCACGAGCGATTTCAACGTGGTGGACCGACTACGCGATTGCATGCTCATGCTGATTGTTTCGGCGCAGGCTTTCGAGTCGCTGATTCCACCCCAGACCAAGGAACAAGCCGAGGTTCTGGCTCTCAATTTGAAGAACCTCTTCATGTATCGCGCTGCGTCGGAGGCCGACGCTTTGCGTTGCGCCAATGCCCTCGGCAAGCACTATGTCGAGCGTTCTTCCCGCACTACCGGTGCCGATCATGCCTCCTATACCTACCAACGTGTTGAAGAATACCGCATCAAGCCCCACGAATTCCGACACCTGCCGGACCACACTGCCGTGGCGCGCCACTGCACGAACGGCTACAAAAAAGTGACGCTTCGCCCGGCCTGAGTTCAACCTCGATCCTAATCTTCCATGAACAAAAACGACAGCTCTACCACCACCGCGGCGACTGTGGTTTCTCTCCGCAACGAGCCGGATGCGCTTCGACTCATTACCGAAAAGCTACGGGTCAAGGAAATGGGACCGGCCGATCACATCCGCACCAAGCATGAGGTGCGGGCATTCCTTGAGGCAGGCGGCGACCTCGCGGCCGCCGAACGCATCGTGAACCGCGCCCAAGCCCGTCGAGATTTGCAGCAGGCCCATCGGGAGGAAGAGACCCAGCGCCAAGGGCAGCGAATGTCGCAGTAAGTCTAGGGATGCCGGTCCGCCGCTATGGCGGCAACCACCTCGATTGCCACCAGCACGCCGGGTGGCAGAGCCTGATTCGAGAGGATCGAGCGCACCGGTCGGTGCTCTGCAAAAATTCGGGCATACGCGGACTCAATCTCTCCTAGATGTCGGGGGTCTGCCAAATGCACCGTGGCTCGGAGGACATTCGCCAATGTGCAGCCGGCGGAATTGAGCACCGCCGCGATATTGGATAGCACACGCTCGGTTTGTTGCTCAGGAGTCAAAGAAGGCGGATTGACCGACGCCGGATCAAACGGGAACTGCAAAGACACATAGGCCAGCCCTCCGTAGATTATTGCCGGAGAGGCATGCCCAACGGAGAAAGGTGCCTTTGAATCCGTGACAGTTTTCAGGTCCGAATGAACGATGACCGGACCATTCACGCGTGACTCTTTGACCAGAACGAGGCGCGTCAGATTGCCGCCTAACTTTTCCAATTCGGATATTTCTACGCGGCGAGTGACGAGCCCAGCCGCTTTCAAACGCTTCTCGGTCTTGGGACAAGATGCGCTGATCAACGTGGTGTGTCCAAGTGTCAGCGTTGACGCGCCGAAAGGTTCATCATCTGGGACCTGAAGATAGTGCAGGCCGTCAAAAATCGAGGGGTTAATCCATCGCTGATGAACCACGAGGAGGCGTGGAGGAGCGAAAGAACAGACTTCACGCAAAGATTTCTCACTCCGAACCTCGACCACTTTTACTTCATAGCCGAATGGTCTGACAATGCCTTGGAGGCTGGCTATCCCGTCAGCATTGGTGCGCTTGGATAGCGATACATACAAGGTATGACCGATGCACAAAACATCACTTCCGCTCAGTTCAGCCGAACTATCGGTCCATTGCACTGGCCGGTATTGAGCCAGGACACTTGCGACTGCCTCCGCCTCCTTGTTGCGTTCTCCGGTGGCTGGCCGGCCAACAATGGCGACTTCCGGAAGCAGCACGGTGAATTCATCGACAAACACGCTGTCGAGCTTGTCGGGAAGCGGTGGAAGAAGCTCTACTTCCACCCCGAGTTCCGCGAGCGCTTTTCTGTAATTAGCGTGCTGTTTGCGCGCACGTTCCACGTTTACCGCTCGACGCGAACCTTCCTTTTTCAACGAGTCGCCGAGGTCCGGGCTTAGGTCTCGCAGAAAAGCAATCATGACGATGGCCCATTATCTCGGCAAGTTTGGGGTTAAAGCGCACACAGCACATGTCGCTGTTTGCGTGCGCCCACCCGTGCCTCACACGTAGTTACTCCTCTAACGCCACGGTATATAAAACGTATGATCCACTGCATATATAACACCTATTTCAACTTAGTTCGCGTTTTTGTCGCCGAAGTCGCACTAACCCCCACCAGCCCGCTGGTGCTAAAAGCACAGCGGTCGTCATTCCTGGGAAATAACCATAGGGTTCTGGCGTGAAGAATGGGAAAGCGAAGTGAGCCAGCTCGATCACGCCCATCGACGTGAAAAGCGTCCACGCGAAGTAATATCCCAAGGGATGGCCCCGCCCGACCAGCAGTGGAATCAATAGCCAAGCTCCAGCGAAGGCATAGAGCAGTAATGCGAGAAACGAATTTGGCTCAGGCATCGGCTTGCCCGTGATTCGAGACAACGCCGGAAAAAAGTCCCAATAGCGCTCTTCGATCTTGTGTAGGACGAAGGCCGCCAACGTGAGAAAATACGGCAATTTGATGTCCTGAAATCGAACGTGACTTGGAATGAACAGCCAGAACCCGAAACCGCCCACGAACCCGAAAGCGAAGAGAAACGCCGGCAAGAGACCAAGCAACACGTAGCCCAAAGCAAGGACTGCGCAGGTGAAAGCAGCCGCAATACTGATCTGTGGCCAGGTCGCTTTCATCAGTCAGACTTTGGGCTCTCGCAGGAGACGGAGTGCGTTTGCGACCACTAACAGGGTGGCGCCGGTATCGGCCATAATTGCGAGCCACAGGCTGGCAAAACCGAGCAGCGTGAGCGCAAGGAACAACGCCTTCAGACCAAGAGAAAACGTGATATTGAAGCGGATGATCGCCAGCGTGCGCCGGCCGAGGCGGACTGTTTCCGCGATTTTTGCGAGGTCGTCCTTCATCAACGCGATGTCCGCCGTTTCAATCGCGGCGTCCGTGCCGGCAACACCCATCGCAATTCCGACGGTTGCCGTCGCCATCGCTGGTGCATCGTTTACCCCATCACCGACCATGCCGACGATTTCATGCTCGGCGCGCAGCGACTTTACCGCCGTCACCTTTTCTTCGGGCAGGAGGTCGCCACGTGCCTCGTCTATGCCTACCTGCTTGGCAATAAAGCTCGCCGTGCGCTGATTGTCGCCGCTCAACATCACCACCTTCCGCACACCGGACTCATGCAGTTCACGGATCGCCTGTGCGGCGTTTTCTCGGAGCGTGTCGCCAACCGCGAGAATCCCAAGGACGCCACCAGCGCAGTCGTCATGCGGACGATGCCCCACTACCACAACGGACTGCCCCCGGCTTTCGATGGCGGCGAGGCGGCGCTCGATGTCCTCCGAGCAAACGCCCAATTCATGCGTGAAGCGGTGATTGCCGACAAAATAGGCATGGCCATCGATGATTCCCTGTGCGCCACGTCCGCTGCGGTTTTGGTAGTCTTGCGCTCGCGGAAACTCTATTCCGCGTTTTTGGGTGTGCTCGACTACCGCTTTTGCCAGCGGATGCGCAGAGTGGGCATCAATAGCCGCCGCAATCCTGAGAATTTCCGATTCCGAACTCTGTCCGACGATCTCGACACCCTGCACGGTAGGCCGTCCTTCCGTAATCGTGCCGGTCTTATCGAGCGCGAGCGCATTGAGCTTCGCGATAGATTCCAAATGCGCGCCACCCTTTACGAGCACACCGCGGCGGGCCATCGCCGTAAGACCGGCAACGATGCTGACTGGCGTAGAGATAACCAACGCGCATGGACATGCGATGATCAGCATGACGCACGCGCGGTAGAGCCATTGAGACCAATCGCCGCCCATAAAGAGGGGCGGGACTAGGAAGATGAGCAATGCAATGCCTGTTACCGTCGGCGTGTAGTAACGCGCAAAAATATCGACGAAACGCTGAGTGGGCGCTTTCTGCTCCTGTGCCTCTTTGACGAGACGGATGATTCGGGCGAGAGTCGTGTCACCGGCGGGCTTCGTCACGCGCACCTCTAGCGAGCCTTCGCCGTTGACGGTTCCGGCAAAAACGGAATCGCCTTTCTTTTTGTCCACGGGCACCGACTCGCCGGTGATGGGTGCCTGGTTAACTGCCGACTCGCCCTCCACAATCTCGCCATCAAGCGGGATGCTCATCCCGGATTTTACTGCGACGACCTCGTCAACCTTTACCTCTTCTACAGCCACCTCGACAAACCTTCCGTCGCGCCGCACGGCCGCTGTTTTCGGAGCGATTTCCAACAATGCCTCGACTGCGCGGCGAGCACGGCGATCCGCCCAGCCTTCGAGCCATTCGGCGACACCAAAAAGGAACACTACAGCCGCAGCCTCAATCCATTCGCCGATGATTGATGCGCCAATCGCCGCGATGACGACGAGGAGATTGATGTCAGGCCGGAAGCGCAACATCGCACGCCATGCCTTCGGCAACAGAAACCATCCGCCCGAAACCATAGCCGCAATCGAAAGGCCCGCTGTAACCGAGACAGGCAGTTTCTCGGTGGAGTGCAATATCACCCCAGCGCCCACAAGCACACCGGACACGATTAAGCTGATCGATTCGGCGCGGCTGGCTCCATGTTCGTGACCTTCGTGGCCTCCCTCATGTCCACCTCTTTCGCCCGCCGACTCGTGCTTATGCGGCGCATCCTTGTGTTCGTGAGGATCACTATCAATCGGGGTTTTAGAATTTGAACTCATAGGATTATTCTTAGTTTGTTAAATTTGAGCCAATGCAAAGGCCGTTACGGCTTCGTCGCAGCGCGCCACTTGTATCTGCGCCACCAATATCGCCCACCTTCCACGAGTGAACCGAGCGCGATACCTACTACCCCGCCGCCCAACATGATCCACCGGCTCGGATGTGAGGCAGCAACCTCGATAATCACCCCGATCGCTTCGCCAGCAAACAGTCCGGTTACGATTCCGGTGAGCGCCAACTCCGGCTTCGGAGGACGACACTGTCGCACTGCTTTTGAAACGTTGATGCCCTTTCGACGCATGTTGACACATACTCCTCATCGTTTGATCGGCGTGGTTTCCCGGCCGGGGAGTATTCGCAAATCACGGATCGCCGTAGGCATATCGGGCGCGCGAAACAGCCACGTGCCGGCGACCAGCACATCCGCCCCGGCAAGTAACCCCGACGCGGCGGTTTCTCCCGTTATGCCGCCATCAATTTCGATGCGGAAATCGAGCCCAAGAGCCGCACGACGAACATAAGCAGCCTCGATTTTCTCGACCGTTCCGGGAATAAAGGTTTGTCCTCCAAAACCGGGATGAACGGTCATGATGAGCAGGAGATCTATCGCATCGAGAAAGGGCTCGACTGTGGTGAGCGGAGTATCGGGATTAAGTGCGAGGCCGACTTTGCATCGGTGTCCACGCACAAGGGCCAACGTGCTCCGCACGCCGCCCACGTGTTGAGATTCGACGTGAACCGTAATCGAATCCGCGCCCGCCTCGACAAATGGCGCGATGAACACCGCTGGCCGGCGAACCATCAATTGCACATCGAAAAGCAACTGAGTGTGTTTGCGGGCGGCTGACACGACTGCCGGCCCAAACGAGATGTTCGGCACGAACTCTCCATCCATGATGTCGAGATGCAGCCAGTCAGCCCCGCCTCGTTCGACACGCTGCACCTCTTCGCGCAACTGAGAAAAATCAGCGGCGAGCAGCGAAGGGGCTATAACTCGATCGAACATGGCAGCGGAGTGGGTCAAGGGATGGAGGATTTGGCGGAAACGACCGCTGCGGTGTATTCAACTTCGGATGCACCGGTTGCCTTCCGCAATTGAGCTAAGGCGACGTTGTAGCCATGATTGGCTCGGAGTTGGCTCGTCCGCGCGTTCGTCAGTTCGACTTGCGCCTGCAAAACGTCGAGTTGCGTAGCGGTCCCCGCTTCAAAGCGCGCCGCCGCGAGACGCACCGCCTCTTCCGCTTGACCAACTGTTTTCTGCATTGCGCCGGCCAGCTCGGCAGCTTGTTGCAAAGCGGAGAACGCGCGCCGGACCTCCACTTCTACGGCTAATTTGGTTTCGCTAGCGGTTAACTTGAGTTGCTCGGCCTGCGATACAGCCTGCGTCACAATACCACTGGTTGCGCGGCTGACCTGGATCTGCGACTGCACTCCGCCACGCAGCCCTTTGAGAGAGTCTCCAAAGCTGTTTGTCGGGCCTTTGCGCAATTCACCGCCGACGGATGCGCCGAGCGTTGGATAATAGCGCGAGCGCGCGACGGCAACGCCTTCTTCCCCTGCGGCGATGAGTTTCGCGAGTCGGCTGATTTCGGGACGGTTTTCCTGTGCTGCTAAGAACGCCGCTCCGAGATCGAAGGTCTCGGGCTGAAATTCAAGCGAACCGTCAAAGTCCGGGACGATGCGCAACGCTTCCGGCCCACGATCCGCGAAACCGAGCACCCGACGAACCTCCTCAACTGCGAGCCGTAGCTCATTACGTGCTCGAATTAGTGGCACCTGCGCGTTCGCCACCGCGACCTCAGCGCGCAGCCTCTCAAAATCGGATGTGCTGCCGACCTGCGCCCGCACGGTTGCGTAGTGCAGTTGATTCTGGAGCAGCTCGATATTCTGCTCTTGCACTTTGACCTGCTCGCGCGCCAGCAGGACGTCGTAGAATCGCGTGCGAACTTCAAGCAACGTATCGTTAATCGTGGCTCGAAGGTCGAAAATCGCAGCTTCGCGAGTTAAGTCGGCGCTACGAATAGATGCGCGGATTCCGCCACCGGCAAATAGTGCTTGGCTCGCAGTCAAAGTCATTCGCCATGACGGGCCAGCCGGCACGAAAAGGGGCACGCCCGAGGAGCCAGAGACGATACTCTGCACGTTGCTGCGCTGATAACTGCCGGCGGCAGATACGGTCGGCAATGCGGCGGCAGTCACAGTCGTGACCACGCCTTCTTGCGCTCGAATCCGTTCTCGCGCCCGACGAATCGCAAAATTGTTCTCGAGCGCGAACGAAATCGCAGTCGGCAAATCAAGCCGGGCGGGCAAGGATTGCGCGGGCGCAACCGAGGTCGTAGCCGCGAAGGCACCGGAAGCAGATGCAAGAAATGCCACGAAATAGTTCATGGCAGTGATACCCGGTCCGGGCATTGAAGGTGGTCCGACATGACTAAGGAAATTTGAGATTAAATACCTCAGTCGCCGCCGCCTCATCGTCCCCGTGCAGCAACGTAAGCGTCACAAGAAAGTTGTGTGGAGGGCGCACATTGTTTGGGGACACCAATACATCGCCATCACGATTGAGCACCGTCCGGGTGATGTCGGACTTGGCCGCGTATCGTATCCGAGCGGTAGCGCGTATTACGTCAGGCGGGACAGGCTTCTTCTTAGCGTCGAAGAATCTTACGACCATCTGCGCACCAGGCGTCTGGA
>CAUJJL010000152.1 GCA_963205455.1 Verrucomicrobiota bacterium | reverse complement strand
TTGCAAAGCGTTCATCATCTGTAAATACGGAGTGAGCGATTTTCCTGCAACTCAGTCGTACCCTGCGGTGTTCTGCGCATGAACGATGAACCCACAGTGCAACCTTCCTCCGCGGAGCTGAAGCCGCCACCCGACTTCACCACTTTCATGCGCGCCTATCAGGACATGGTCTATTCGACGGCGGTGCGGCTTACCGGCAATGATGCCCAGGCGGAGGACATTTCGCAGGAGGTGTTTCTCAAGGCCTTTCACCATTTCGACATGCTCCAGACCAGTCCCTCAGCGGGCGGCTGGCTCAAGACCGTGGCGACAAACCTCTCAATCAACCATCTGCAGCGCTATCGTCGCCGCTGGAAGTTTTTCTCGGAATTTGCAAAGCCCGACGACGATGAGGATTCGCCCGCGGTGGAATTTCCTGCAGCGGACGCCGATGTGCTTGCGTCGCTGGCGCAGGAGGATCGTCGCCAATGGCTCGAACAGGCGCTTGCCAAGCTGCCCGAGCATCAGCGGGTGCCGCTTGTCCTCTTTCATTTTGAAGACCTGCCGTACGACGAAATTGCCAGACGGCTGAAGGTGTCCCTCTCGAAAGTGAAGACCGATATTCTCCGCGCTCGCGCGGCGCTCGCCCAGATCCTTGTCCGGAGCGGGACGACCCATGAATCCGCAGATCAGACCCTCGCATGAATTCTCCAGACCAAAGAAACCCGTGGGAAGACGCGCTTGATTCTGCCTTGAAGAGTCTGCCATCCCGCAGGGCGCCCGTGGCGCTTGAGGCGCGCGTGCTCGCCGCCATTGCGGCCCAGCAGGCGAAGCCGTGGTGGCGGAAGGGCTTTGCGCACTGGCCGTCCACGATGCGATTGGTTTTCCTGATTGTCACGGCCACCATTGCGGGTGGCACCGCCTGGGTGCTTCTCAATGGCGCAGGCAGTCCTTCAGTCGCCGCTATTGGAGACGGAATTGGCTCCGTGTTCCGGTGGTGGGGACAGGCGCGCTCCCTGGCGGGCGACCTTGTCCGGCTTGCGGCGGATTCACTTTCTCCGGCCGCGCAACTCTGGATTCTGACGGGCATCGGTCTCGTCGCGCTGTGTTATGCGACGCTGATCGGAGCCGGCGCAGCCCTCTACCGCATCTTCATGCGCCCGCAATGATTGCGCGGCGCGACTCAATTCAACCCTGCTTCGATTTGGAATCATGAACTCTTCCTTTCTCAGATTCGTACGTGGATTTCCGGGGCTCATTGCCTTGCTGGTATGCCTTTCCGCCTACTCCCAGGAAACGATCAATGCGCCAGCGGCGCCAGAGCCTGCCTCAAATGCCGAGGCCGTGCTCGCTGAGCCGCCGCCGGCACCCGCGGAACAGATCGATGCGCAATCGACGCCCGCACCGGAGTCTTCGGCTCCCCGGGGTCGCCGCGGCCGGAACACCGATGTCGTCCTGGCATTCAATCGTGATGCCTTTCATGGCGCCGGCGGAGGCACGGCCGAGGCGGTTGTTGCAATCGGAGGCTCCTGCCGTGTGGAGGGTAATGTCAGGGAGGCAGTCGTCGCGATACTCGGCGATGCCCGCGTCGAGGGAGAGGTTGGCACCTCCGTGGTCGCCGTGATCGGAAATGTCTATATCAACAACAAGACCGAGACTGCTGTCGCTGTGTTTGGCGGCGTGGAACTAGGACCCAAGGCCGTTGTGAATGAGGTCGTGTCGATTGGAGGCCCTGTCATCCGTCATCCTGGCTCCCAGGTGCTGGGCACGATCAACGAGATGAGCATCGTGTCGGAAATACCGGACTACACGGGTTTCCGTGCATGGGTCCGCAAGTGTTTCTTCCTCGGGCGTCCGCTTGGAATCGGCGCCAATCTTGGCTGGGCCTGGAGCGTAGCCGGTATCTTTCTGGCGGTCTACGTCTTGTTCTCCGTGATCTTCCCACGTGGGGTCGATCGGTGTATCGAAACGCTGGATACGAGGCCCGGACGCAGCTTTTTTGCAGCGATTGTCAGCCTGATCCTGATGCCGGTGGTTGCGGTTGTGCTGTCGCTTACGATCGTGGGCTTCTTCCTGGCGATCGCACTGATCGTTTTCGCGATTGTTTTTGGAAAGGCGGCTGTATTCGGCTGGCTTGGCCGCCGGATGATGCGTGGCCTCGGTCTCACAAACCTGCAGTCTGCCACCGCTCTCGCCGTTTTGGCGGGTGGGGTTCTCGCCATGGCAATTTACCTGGTGCCGGTGGTGGGCATGATGGTCTGGATACTGCTGCTGGTTCTTGCCCACGGCGTTGGCGTGTACACCCTCCTGCTCAGCCTGCGAAGGCCACGACCGGCAGGTTCCACTGCGCCCGCGGAGAGGTCGCGCATGGAAACACCTCCTGGTCCGACCGCTGTTTCATCAGGCGGCTACGGACACGGTTCGGCGGTTGCATCGGACGCAGCCATGGGGCTCGTGGCACCCTCGGTTTCCGGTGAAGGTGCGCCGGAATTGGATGGGGGCGGGCATGCCGTGGCGTCTCCCGAACCTTCCCTTGCGGCTCCCGTGACAGCCGCCACGCCATTGCCTGAATGGACGGGCTATGAGCGAGCGGGTTTTTGGATTCGCGTGGCGGCGCTTGCCATCGACGTCATGCTGATCGGTTCGATTGCGGTGTTGATGTCGATGGGGCCGTTGTTCCTGCTCGCTCTTGCCACCTACGGTGCGGTGATGTGGAAGCTGAAGGGCTCAACCATTGGCGGCATCGTGTGTGGGCTTAAGGTAGTCAGGACGAATGATGCTCCACTGGACTGGACAGTGGCGGTGGTCCGTGCACTCGGCTGCTTCCTGTCGCTCCTCGTTGCCGGGCTTGGATTCATCTGGGTGGCCTTCGACGACGACAAGCAGGGCTGGCACGACAAGATCGCAGGGACTCTCGTTGTGAGGGTTCCCAGCGGTGTCTCTCTCGTATAGGCGCAAACCCCTCAGGGTGGCGAACCCCAATGCCATGGCGCCATTTGGGTTTGCTCGAATGGGAGCCCGCGTCCGGAGCTACGTTCGTTTCGGCCGGTTTTGTTTGTCCAACAACACCACGACAGGTTTGTGCCGCCTTGCCTCATCCTCCTCGAACTCGGCATAGGCGGCGATGATGACTTGATCCCCTGGCTGCACGAGGCGAGCGGCGGCGCCGTTGACCATGATGGTGCCGCGCTTGCGTCCAGCGATGACATACGTGGCGAAACGCTGCCCGTTCGTGACATTGTAGATCTCCACGCGTTCGTTCAGGAGAAAGCCCGCGGCGCGGCGCAATTCGGGCGCGATCGCGATCGATCCTTCATAATCGAGGTCGGCGGCCGTCACGGTCGCCCGGTGCAGCTTGGACTTGAGCAGGGTGAGACGCATGGAGTGAATCACTCGCCGGCATTACGGTTCAAGAACTCGGCATGCCTTAGTCCGAACAGCACAAGTTCAGGCACGATCTCGTCAAACAGGCCTTCGGATTCGAACATCCGGGCGAAGCCCCCCGTGCCGATGACGTGAGGACGCGTACCGTTGAATGCTTCGATCATCAGCACCGAGACCAGATTGTGAATGGCGCCGACGTGACCGTGATAGAGCCCCGCCTGGATGCTTTCGACGGTGCTGCGTCCGACCGCTCCTTCCGGGCGCGCGATCTCAACCGGGGGCAGACGCGCTGTGCGGCTGGAGAGTGCCTCGGCCGAAATGCCGAGTCCGGGAAGGATGGCGCCGCCGAGGTAGTCGCCACGGCCGGTCACCACATCAAAGGTCGTGGCCGTGCCGCAGTCGACGACGAGGCAGTTTTCGCTGGGGCGGCGCAGCGTTGCTCCGATGGCATTGGCGACGCGATCCGCGCCGACTTCTGACGGATTGCGGTACTTGATCTTCAGGCCGGTCTTCACACCCGCCTGGAGAACGAATGGTTCGCAATCGAAGTATTTTACGCACGCCGCCCGAAGCGGGTAGGCCACGGGTGGCACGACAGAACAGAGGGCGATGTGTTTCACGCCCGCCGGATCAACGCTGTTCTCACGCAGCACCATGCGCAGGAAAAGGCCGATTTCGTCGGACGAGCCTATGGGGTGGGTGGACTTGCGGAACTGCACGCGCAGGGTTTCGCCGTCAAATACGCCGCCGTGGATCTGGGAATTGCCGACATCAAGGGTTAGTAGCATGGGAAAATGGTTTGGAGGAGGTGAGCAGACGCACGAGTTCAGCGGCCAGCGTGTCTCGATCGGCGCAGTGAACGGCGAGCGCGCCGTCGCGCAGGTGAATGTCGGCGGGAAACGTGCCGTCAGCACGCCGAGCAGCGAGGTCGTTGTGCACGACAAAATCCGCCCCGGAGTGGGCGAGGAGTCTGTTCACCGCTTCAGCTGATTGGGCGGGCCCTGAGCCGCAGGTGAGCTTGAATGCGACGAGGGTAAAAGGAGCAGGACTCCAATCGCGCAGGCTGTCCACGAGGCGCGGATTGGGGCGCAGCTTGATGATCGGAGTCCCGCCCGACGGCAGTTTTTCGGCAGGCGCGGGGGGCGAGTCGGCATCCATGAAAACCGCATCCACGCGGTAGTCGCTGACTGCCGCAGCATGAATCACAACATCGAACGAATTGGTCGCGAGCAGGCGGCGCAAGGCGGCCTCCAGATCGGAGAAGGTGACAAACGTCTCCTCGGGGCAGGCGGAATCTGTTGCGACCGCAGACTTCGCTCGCAGGAGCAGGACTTCGTGACCCGCACGGGAGAGATGATCGGCGATGATGGCCCCGGTTGCTCCTGTGCTGGTGTTGGTCAGCACCCGAACGCCATCCACGGGTTCGACGGTCCCTCCTGCGGTGATGAGCACGCGGAGTCGGCGGACCGGATTTGCCAGGGCCGCCTCGGTGGCGGCGACGATTGCCTTGGGCTCCGCAAGCCGGCCTTCGCCAATCTCGCCGCAGGCCATGCGGCCTTCGGCAGGCGCAATGAAACGCACGCCCCAGTCCTGCAGCTTTTGTACCGATGCGACCGTCGATGGATGCGTCCACATTGCGGGATTCATCGCGGGCGCCATCAGCCACGGTTTGCTCCGATCGTGAGCGAGAAACAGTGCTCCGGGCAGATCATCTGCGAGCCCTGCCGCGAGACGATTCAAGGTGTTTGCCGTCGCAGGGCAAACCAGCACGGCATCTGCCCAGCGCGTAAGGTGGATGTGTTCCAACGCCGAACCCGCGGCATAGGTATCGCTCAGGACGGGCGTTCCGGCCAGGCCTTCCAGTGTGACGGTGCCGATGAATTTCAGGGCAGACGGCGTCGCCACGCAGCGCACGCGATGGCCACGCTGCACGAGGCGCGACACCACGTCGCAGCCCTTGTAGGCGGCAATGGAGCCCGTGAAAACGACGAGCAGGTTGGAGCCCGCGTTTGGCGGGGCGCACAACGCGTTCGAACTCGCCGCTGCCTCGACGGTTGGTCTCATGCGAGCAACTCCTCCCGTGCGGGAAATTGTGCGGTGCGGACATCGCGGGCGTAGGCGTTCAGCGCGGCGAGAATCTCGCTGCTTCCGTCCAGATAGCGTCGGGCAAAGCGCGGACGGAAATTGGCGTCGAGTCCCAACAGATCGTTGAGAACGAGCACCTGCCCTGAAGTGCCCGCACCCGCTCCGATGCCGATCGTGGGGATGGAAAGCGCGGCGGTGGCCTCCGCGGCCAATGCCGATGGCACACATTCGAGCACGAGAGCGAACGCTCCCAATTCTTCGAGAGTTCGGGCGTCGGCAAGCAAGCGCGCTGCATCCGCCTGGGAACGCGCTTGCAGACGGTGACCACCGAGTTGGTTGACCGACTGTGGCATGAGTCCGAGGTGGCCCATTACGGGTATGCCGCTGCCGATCAGATGCGCGATCACGTCCTCGTGGCCCCTTGTGCCTTCGAGTTTTACGGCGGTCGCGCCCGCTTGCATGAGTGCCCCCGCTGCCCGCACAGCGACCTCCCGTCCCTGGCGAAAACTCAGGAACGGCAGATCCGCCACGATCACGCTGTTCGGCGCGCCACGTCGCACGGCGGCGGTGTGCAGCACCATCATTTCGAGCGTGGCATGCACCGTGGACGGCAACCCATGAACGACCATGGCGGCGCTGTCACCCACCAGGATTGCGTCGGCCTCGGAAGCAGCGACGATGCGCGCCATCGGTGCGTCGTAGGCCGTGACCATCACGATGGGCTGCCGTTCGTGGCGCGCCCGTTTGAAATCAAGGATGCTTTTCATTCCGCCCTGGCAGTTGTCCGTGAACGGAAACCCTGCGGGTGGCGGAGGCTGGGCGGGAGTGCTTGTCGCATGGCGATCAGGCCTGGAGAGAATCGCAGACGGTGGTTGAACAGTGCAGTCCGGTCGCGCACGAGTTCGCGCCAGACACCCACAAAGGTTGCTGCCAAGCCGGGATGCGCAACGCAATTTTTCCCTCCGGGAACACGGCAGCGCTGGCGGAAACAACGGCACCAGCCCGAACCTTCAGTACTCTTGCAAAACACTCCCTCGCATGAATTCACGAGCGGTCGGATCTATTCTTCAAAACAGCGCTTGACTCACCTCCTGCCGACCCTACGTTTCGCGCTCTTTTCCCATCCGGGGTGGTAGCTCAGCTGGTTAGAGCGTCTGCCTGTCACGCAGAAGGCCGCGGGTTCGAGTCCCGTCCATCCCGCCACTTAAAGCGCGAAACACTCGCGGGTTAATGGGAGGTTGCGCTTCTGCAAACGCCAGGGCATTGCCCGCGCCGGATGCCCGGGCCGACCGCAGATCCCGTCCCTCGTTCGCGCCGCCGACCGTCCTGAGGACTGGGGCCGGCTAACCCCAGCCAGGCCCCCCGATCCACCTTCAAGGCAACCCGCAGGCAGCCGAAGACTTGCCGAGCCCGTTTCGCCGCTGAGCCGGTCGACGAACCCGCTCCCGCTTGACCTCCGCTATCAGTCAGACAATCTGATTGGGTATGGAAACGACCCTGACAGACTTTCAGCGGAATTTCAGTGCCGTGCGTGCCGCCGCTGACCGGGGCGAAACCATCAAGGTGAAGTCGGGCGAAACGATGTATGTCTTCGCCCGCGACACCGGCAAGCCGGAGCGCCCTTTCGCCGACCTGGAACACCTGTTCGGGGTGGTGCGCCGTCCGCAACGTTCAGAAAGCACGCATGAAACCATCCGGGATCGCCTTAAAACGCGTCGTGCTGGTTGATACCGGCCCGCTGGTGGCTGCCATAGACGCGGGCGATCCGCACCACCGTTGGGCGAAGTCCACGCTGCCCAAGCTGAAGGGGCGGCTGCTCACCTGCGAAGCGGTGGCGGCGGAGGCCGCGCATCTGCTCGACAACGAGCCGGCGGCGCTCGCTTCCCTGCACGGGTTTTTGGAACGGATGGAGATTGTGCCGGTGCTCCGTGAGGAACTGGCCGGAGTCTTTGCGCGGCTCAAACGCTACGCGCCACGCATGGATTTGGCGGATGCCTGTTTAGTCGCCCTCGCGACTCGCGATTCGGGCGCGGTCGTTCTCACTACCGACACGCGCGATTTCGCCACCTACCGGATTCCGTTCGCCTCACCTGAAGGTTTGTTCGCGGGCTCTTAGTTCGCCTCACCGCAATAAGAACATGAGCACGTGCTCGATCCAGGCTGCGGAGATTTGCCTGATAGGCTGTTTAAAGCGAATCTATCGGGCCGAGATTCATCGGAAAAGCCACCCGAGGATGGCCTCGGGTGGCTCGACTTGAGAGTGCCCGAGGGAATTGAGCGTCAGTTTGTGGTTACGATTGTGTCGTTGGAGTTGAGGCGCTCGACCTTTTTCATCTACCTGAATCTTGAGCAGACCTGCGTTGGGTCCGTATGCGGGCAAGCCCTCGCACGAAGGGTGGCATAGTAGGTACTTTCAAGGTCGCTCCAAGTTCCGAACGGCTTCCGCCGGACTCAAGACTTGGACGGGAAAACATCGGGCGGGGGGAAAGTGCGCCCGGTTGCCAGTCACAAGAATTTTGTCTTTGGTCGCCAAGGCCGCCGCGAGAAAGACTTCATCATCGGGATCCGGGAGTGAAGGTGCTACCCTCAGGGCAACTTGATCGGTCGGGCCGAAGGCCCCGAGCAAGGCCGTCACCGTTACAGGTGAGAGCCCAAACTTGCGTCTGCATAGAACGGCCCGATATTCCGCCAGCATGGGCGCATTCCAAGCGAGCCGGATCTGTCCATCGACGGCTGCGCGGAGGATCCTGTCACAAATTCTGCCGGGAGTGAGCAAGGCAGTGACCAACACCTTTGTGTCGATCACCCAGGTCTGGGGCGCTGAACTCATGCCCTGGCGCTGCGTCGCTTTTTCCGTTCCTCTCGCGTGGCTGAGATTTCCGCCGCGATTTCAGCAGGCGTCAGTTCGGTTGCGCCGGACTTGGCTGCTTCGGCCTGGGCTGCATCCAGGGCACGGCCCAGCAGGAGTCGACGCAGCGCATCCAGATCAGCCTCTATACCCAAGCCACTCGTGGGCACCAGGTAGGCGGTAGGTTCTCCGTTCTGCGTAATGACCTGGGGACCCTTGACACGTAGTCGGCGCATGATGCGGCCGGGCTGTTTGGAGAATTCTCGTGTGGTGACGAAGGTGACCATGCCGCAAGCGTCGGACAAATGTCCGACGCAGTCAAATCGACTGCCTCTGTTCGCCCGAATCGTGCGAGCACCCGCTCTCGGATACCGAGGGATACCCGAGGATTGTTCACCACTCCACAAACGACGTCGTGCCCGGAGGACGTTGAGTCTTGCCATGGAAATGCCCCAAAATCAGCCTGTTCGCACAGGTCAGCGCCCGGTTACTATGAGGGGACTGGCTTGCCGGTGAGTTCATGTCCGACAAAAGCCTCTCCAACCAGAATCCCGAACAAATTGCCCGTGATGCCATCGACGCGCAGCTCCGGTCGTGCGGTTGGGTTGTCCAATCCAAGGACGGAATCAATTTCCACGCGGGTGAAGGCCAGGCCGTTCGTGAATACAGCACCGATACCGGTCCTGCCGACTACGTCCTGTTCGTGGACGGCCAGCCTGTCGGTGTCATTGAAGCCAAGAAGGAAACCTTGGCTCAAAACATCACGACCGCCGAAATTCAGACCGAAGACTATGCGTCCGCGAGGCTGAAATGGGTCCAGCACACCGGACGGCCGCTGCCCTTTCTCTACGAGGCCACCGGCGTCGTCACGCGCTTCACCGACCAGCGCGACCCCAAGCCCCGCTCCCGCGAGGTCTTCTCCTTCCACCGCCCGGAAACGCTCCGCGCCTGGCTCGCGGCCGCCCGCTCCCTCCGCACCCGCCTCCAGGACCTGCCACCACTCGACCCCGCCGGCCTGCGCGACTGCCAGATTGAGGCCATCACGAATCTCGAGGCCTCCCTGAAACTGGCCAAGCCCCGCGCGCTGATCCAGATGGCCACCGGCTCGGGCAAGACCTTCACCGCCATCACGTCGATCTACCGCCTGCTCAAGCACGCCCGCGTCCGCCGCGTGCTCTTCCTCGTGGACACCCGCAACCTCGGCGAGCAGGCCGAGCAGGAGTTCCTCGCCTTCACCCCGACCGACGACAACCGGAAATTCACCGAGCTCTATACGGTCCGGCGCCTCACGTCCTCCTTCGTCCCGCCCGACGCCGAGGTCTGCATCTCCACCATCCAGCGGATGTATTCCATCCTCCAGGGCCGCGAGCTCGATGCCTCCGCCGAGGACGAAAACCCCGCCGAGCGCCCCGCCTCTGACCGCAAGCGCGCGCCGCTGCCCGTTTCCTACTCCGAGAAAATCCCGCCCGAGTTCTTCGATCTCATCATCATCGATGAGTGCCACCGCTCGATCTACAACCTCTGGCGCCAGGTCCTCGACTACTTCGACGCCTTCCTCGTCGGCCTCACCGCCACGCCCGACGCCCGCACCTACGGCTTCTTCAAGCAAAACGTCGTCTCCGAATACCAGCACGAGGACGCCGTCGCCGACGGCGTGAACGTCCAGGGCGATATCTACACCATCGAGACCGAGGTCTCCGCCCGCGGCGGCGTGGTGCTCAAGGGCCTCGTCGAGAAACGCGAGAAACTCACCCGCGCGAAACGCTGGTCGCAGCAGGACGAGGACGAGGCCTACTCCGCCCAAAAGCTCGACCGCGACATCGTCAACCCCTCCCAGATCCGCACCGTCATCCGCGCCTTTCGCGACCAGCTCCCGACCATTTTTCCCGACCGCACCGACGCCGCCGGCGCCTTCGAGGTCCCGAAGACCCTTATCTTCGCCAAGACCGACTCCCACGCCGACGACATCATCAACATCGTCCGCGAGGAGTTCGGCGAGGGAAACGCCTTCTGCAAGAAGGTCACCTACAAGAACGACGAGGACCCCAAGTCCGTCCTCTCCCAGTTCCGCAACGGCTACCACCCGCGCATCGCCGTCACCGTGGACATGATCGCCACCGGCACCGACGTGAAACCGCTCGAGTGCCTGCTCTTCATGCGCGACGTGAAATCGAAGGGCTACTTCGAGCAGATGAAGGGCCGCGGCACGCGCACGCTCGACCACGACGGTCTCCGCAAGGTCTCCGCCGCCGCCAAATCCGCGAAAACCCACTACGTCATTGTGGACGCCATCGGCGTGACCAAGTCCCTCAAGACCGACAGCCGCCCGCCCGTCACGCGCCCCACCGTGCCCTTCAAGGACCTCGCCATGGAGGTCGTCATGGGCGCGACCGACGCCGACACCGTCTCCTCCATCGCCGGCCGCCTCGCCCGGATCGAGCGCCAGCTCACCCCGCTGCAAAAACACGCCCTCGCCGAAAAGATGGGCGGCACCACCGTAGGCCAGGTCGTGAAGGCGCTCTTTCGCGCGATCGACGGCGAGGTCATCGAGCAGAAAGCGCGCGAGCTAGCCGACGTGCCGCCGGCCGCCGATCCGGGTGACACCGCACGCGAAAAGGCGCAGCAGCAACTCGTCGCCGCCGCCCGCGCCCCGCTCACGGGCGCTGTCGTCACCCAGATTGTCGCCTTCTGCACCGCGAACCTGCAGACGATCGACCACGACACGCAGGACCGGCTCCTCCACGCCGGCTGGGACGCCGATGCGCAGACCCGCGCCACCGCCTTCGTCGCCGACTTCGAGACCTTCTGCGCCGAACACCGCGACCGGCTCGACGCGCTCACGATCTACTACACCCAGCCCCAGCGCCGGCAGGAGGTCACCCTTGCGCAAATCGGGGACGTGCTCGCCGCCCTCAAGCAACACGCCCCGCGCCTCGCGCCTCTCCGCGTGTGGGACGCCTACGCCCGCCTCGACGCCC
>CAUJJL010000151.1 GCA_963205455.1 Verrucomicrobiota bacterium | reverse complement strand
GGCTCGATGCGTATGGCGGGTGGCGGGACATCGTGACGAAGGCGACAGGCTGGTTTCGCCTGGACACGGTCGAGGGGCGCTCGCTGCTTGTTACGCCGGAGGGGCATGGATTCCTTGCGCTAGGTATCAATCACTTAAGTGCGCTGCGCACTCCGGGCAAGGGAGAGATGGATCTGTTTCGCAGCCGTTTTGATGGAGATTGGGAGAAATTTGCCGTAGAGCTACGCAAGCAATATACGCATTGGGGATTCAATACGGTCGATCACGGTGTGGAGGTGCTGGAGCGCAATTGGCCCTACTTTGCGTCGCGCGGGCTAGTGCGAACCTCGAAGTACTATGGAAAGCCCGGAAGCAGCAATGCGTGGAGATTTCCGGATGTCTTCGATCCCGCGGTCGTGTCACGGATGGCCGCAGAGGTGGAGTCCTTCTGTCGGGAGCATCGTGAGAACAAGAATCTGATTGCTTACCTGTGGACCGACACGCCCACCTGGGATCTGCACAAGACGCGGCGCTTTCGGCAGACGGATTGGGTATCAGAAATCCGTCGACTGCCTGCGGCGTCGCCTGGACGGCGTGAGTATGTGGCGTTCCTCGAGCGAACTTACCGCGGGGACATTGAACAACTCAACCGGGCCTATGGATTAAATGCAGGGGACTTTGAGCAGCTCATGGACGTGAACTTCCCCGCGTTGGATGTGGATCGTTACGAGGTGGAGCGAGACGATCAGCGCTTTCTGGGAGAGATCGCGCGACGCTATTACGAGATTGTGGGGACCGCGACACGGCGCCACGACCCAAATCACTTGGTCTTCGGGGAAAAATACCTGATGGGGGACATTCCGCCGCAGGTGCTCGAGGCGGCGTTGCCGTATGTGGATGCGGTGGCGGTGCAGCCGGGAGATGGCTACCTGCCGATCTACACGCCTGGTGATCTTTACCCCGCCCAGGAAATGGCTGAACTCCATCGCATCTCGGGGAAGCCGATCTTTATCTGTGATCATCAGATCAGTTTTCCGACACGGACTCATCCTCATGTCATCTGGCCGTATCATCAACGTGAGACCGAAGAAGAGGCGGCAGCGGCAACGGGAGATTTTATTCGCGCTGCTTTCGCAGATCCGTTCGTGATCGGCTATATGCGATGTCAGTATATTGATCGCTTCGCTGCGTTCCGTGGTGCGCTGAAACAGGGGTTGGTGCAGCACGATGGCACACTGTATGTGCGACTCGTTGCTGAGACAACGCGGGCAAATGGCGACGCGATCAGGATCGTGCGCCGGGCAGCCGGAAGGGAGTGACGCCTTATGAGTTGCTCTGGCGGACGTTTGCAGGATCTGTCTCTTGTCTTCGTCGACCGAACCTAAATTGAGCTCGAAATGAACCAAACGTTGTTGCACGCCGATTCCATATCCCGGCGCGAATTTCACTCCCGGATGCTGGGGCTGGCTGCTTTGGGAACGGTGCCCAATGTGGCGAGTGCGCAGTCCGCCATACCTTTGACGTCGCAGGCGGATGCTGCGTGGCAACGCGCAGTCGCGGCGGCTCGTGCGGATGCAGACTCGCTCCGGATGCTTCCGTGCTCTGGAACTTCACCCGCCTTCGTGCCAGTGATCCGCTGATATGGCTGCGGTGCATGAGTGGTCGCTCGAGGATGCATCACGCGAAATCAAGGCGCTGAGACTGATTGTTCAGATCGGCTGAATCTGCTCGCTTGGTCGCGATTCAGCCAAACGGGGAACTATCCACAATCAGGAATCGAGCATTTTCTAGGACGCGATCTCTAGATTTCCCCGACTCGGATACAGGCGACCTCGCGGCCGTCGTGGTGCACCAGCGGGGGGAACGCGAGCTTGCAGCGTTCCTGGACGTGGGGACAGCGGGGGTGAAACGTGCATCCCGCCGGAGGATGGATTGGCGACGGAGGATCTCCGGGGAGCACAATCCTGCGCCGCGAGCGCTCGATGTCGGGATTGGGCGTCGGTATGGCGCTCACCAGTGCCCGTGTGTAGGGATGCTGCGGACGTTCGATGACGGTGGAGGCGTCGCCCAACTCGACGATTTTTCCAAGGTACATGACCGCGACACGGTCCGAGATGTGCTTTACCACGGAAAGATCGTGGGCGATGAACACGAGTGTGAGCCCCATCTCGCGTACGAGTTCCGCGAGGAGGTTGAGAATCTGGGCCTGAATTGAGACGTCGAGCGCTGATACCGGTTCGTCGGCTATGATGACCGCGGGATTAAGAGCGAGGGCACGGGCGATCGCGATGCGCTGTCGTTGGCCACCGGAAAATTCATGCGGATACTTTTGCATGAACCGGGGAGCGAGTCCGACCTTCTCCATGAGACCGGCAACCCGGCCAGGTGCCTCGGTCGCAGTGCAGATGCCGTGAACGCGCAACGGTTCTGCCAGGGTATCGAACACGGTCATGCGCGGATTCAGCGAGGCATAGGGATCCTGAAAGACCATTTGCAGGTCCTTCCTCGCGGCTGCGAGTTCTCTTGCCGAAAGCGATGAAAGATTCCGTCCACCCAGGATGACGGCTCCTGCGGTCGTCGGAACGAGTTGAAGGATCGTTCGGGCGAGCGTGGACTTGCCACAGCCGGATTCACCAACGAGGCCCACGACCTCACCCTTCCTGATTTTCAGCGATACGCCGTCAACGGCTCTGACAGTGCCTGTCTGTCTGCGCAGGATGAATCCCTTGTAGATGGGAAAATGGGTTTTGACGTCGCTGAGCTCGAGAATCGTGTCGGCCATGGCGGGTGCGGATCGAATGGGACAGGTGGTTTCCAGACTCAGATTTCCCCGTCCTGGACGCGGATGCAGGCCTGCATGTGGCCAGCCGCGCACTCGGAGAGTTGTGGGTCGCGTTCCAGGCATTTGGGCTGGGCAAACGTACAGCGCGGCGCGAACGCGCAGCCGGGAATGGGTTTTGAAAGATCCGGCGGCATGCCGGGAATCGTGAACAGCCGGGCCCCTTTTGGCTGCAGGGACGGTATCGATTGCTGAAGCGCGCGCGTGTACGGATGGCGCGGCCTTTGGAAAAGCGCCCGGGTATCGGCTGTCTCCACAATTCGTCCCGCATACATGACCTGAACGCGGTCGCACAGGCCCGAGACCACACCGAGGTCATGAGTGATGAAGATCACCGCCATGTTGAACTCCTTCTGGAGGCGTTTGATCAATTCAAGAATCTGTGCCTGCACGGTGACGTCGAGGGCCGTGGTCGGCTCATCTGCAATCAAGAGCTCCGGCTGTGTAATGAGCGCCATGGCAATCATGACACGCTGTCTCATTCCGCCGGAGAACTCGTGGGGGAAGTAATGGATGCGCTTGGACGCGTCATTGATTCCGACGGCGTCGAGCATCTCCATTGCGCGGGTGAGGGCCTGTTTTCGTGAGATCTTGTTGTGGATCAGGAGAGGCTCGATCAATTGATCCGAGATGCGCAGGTAGGGGTTCAGCGACGTCATCGGATCCTGAAAAATCATCGCCAGGCGTTTTCCGCGGATCTGTCGGGCCTCCTTGGGCGTGCATCGGAGGAGGTCCACGCCATCGAATACGGCGGTTCCGCTTTCAATGCGACCCGGAGGCTGTGGCACAAGGCCCATGATCGAGTAGCACGTGACCGACTTTCCAGAACCGGATTCACCGACAATACCCAAGGTTTCACCCGCCTCCAGATTGAAGCTCACGCCGTCCACTGCGCGATACGTGCCATTGCGGGTGTGAAACCAGGTGCGAAGGTCTTTGACTGAAAGGAGTGGCACGTGGGCGAGGGAGTTCAGACAAGCACGGGAAGCGAAGGCCGGGTCAGCAATGAAAATCTCAAGAAGGGATCTGGCCGGTGATTGTCCTGAGCCCGGCCACAACCGTTGTCGGCTGGAGATCCACCAGTGAGCCGCCTCCGGTGCGCGGGCAGCCGGGAGGCTGAAGGATCAGCACGGGTGAATTGAAAACGGGGCCTGTGCGAACGGGATTCGTGGGTCCAAAAAGACCGATCACCGGCACGCCCAAGGCGTTGGCCAGGTGCATTCCCCCTGTATCGTTTGAAACCAGAAGCTGACAGCTTCCCATGCGATACATGAATTGATCCATGTTTGTCTTGCCGGCGAGATTCTCGACGCGTTGGGCGGAATAGCCTGCGGCGATCTGATCCGTGATGCTGCGGTCTGCGGCGGTGCCGAAGAGAACAAAAGATCGATCGGGCATCGCTTCAATCAACGCACGCCAATGCTGTACGGGCCAGCGTTTGGCAGGAAAGTTTTCTGATCCGGAGATCAATCCGATCCTGCCGCTCTCCCGCGGGGCGGCTGTGTGGAGTGGTGCACTGTCGGGTTTGGCGTTGAGGCCAAAGTGCCGCAGGTAATCTTCCCAGAGCTCAATTTGATGATGCTGGGATTCGTCGTACCTGCTGTGGGTGCGATATTCGCCGGTGAGCCCAAAGCGGAGTTTTCCCGGACGCTTGATGCCGAATCTTTGTGGCGTCCGGGTAAGCCAGGCTTCCAAATCGCCCCGGAATGAATTCGTGAACAACAGATAGACGTCGAAGTGGCGGAAACGAAGGTGGCGAAAGTGTCGCCAGTATGCGGGGCCACGTGGAGGCAGGGGCTCATAGTGGTCGACTACTTCGGCTGCTTCCGCCACGGGCTGGAAGACCGCTTTCCCGATCAGGGTGAGCTCCGCGTCGGGCCGCGAGATACGGAGGGCGCGAAGAAGCGGAATGAGCATCACGACATCCCCGAGCCAGTTCGGGAGGCGCACAATTATGCGGGTCTTGCGAGGCAGTTGGCGCCAGCCTCGGAATGACATCTCGGCATCCAGCAGGTTTCGCTTGGCCTCGAGCCGAAGCCGTCGGTCAGGTCGATTTTGGGTGCGCCAGCGATTGTGCATCCAGAGCCAGGAGGCGCAAAGGTCATCGTCGCCGGCAAGTTTTGACTCAAGCCATCGGTTCAACGCCAGCGTGACAAATTTCGAATCCGTATTATTCGGCAGCATGTCCGCATGGACCTCTGCGCGCCAGAAGCCCAGGCGACGCGGATAGGCGATCAGCACGTTGGCAGAGAATTTCTCGGTCCAGAGACCCGGGAGCTCACTCGTGGAGCAGATGCGACCCAGAAAAGTGGTCAGCGCGCCCTTGTCCCCCGCGTTCTGATCGAAGAGCAATCCGACAAAGTTGCGCCTGCGGAGGATTTTCATCGCCTCAGACATGCCGTCCCTCCGCGAAAGCAGACGGGCGCCAAAGCGCTCACGCGATCGTTTGACCCAGTCATTCAGCACCGCGCTTTTGAGAGGCCTGTAGATTACACCCAACTCCGGTACCGTTCTGCCCAACACGAGAGGAATCACCGGAAGAACCTCCCAATAGGCAAGGTGTGCCGTGCAGATCAGCGTCGGAGTCGGTTTGTCGGCGTGGGTTTCCACGATTGAATGCAATTCCGCGCCACAAGAAAGAATCGTTCGGAGGCGGCGTTCGCTAAGGTAGGGGATGGCGCAGGCAAGGAGGCCTGTCTCGATCATGCGCCTGCCGGATTGACGCGCCGTCCAACGGCGCCAGGACTCGTCCCTCTCGGGGAATGCATGATGCAGATTGCTCAGTACGATCCGTCGGCGCTTGGGAAGCAGCCAGTAAATCAGGTCACCCAGACCCTTGGACAATGCGTGCAGCCATGCCTCGGGAACGTGTGCAGTCGTCCAGCCGAAGAACTTTATCAGGGAAATGAGCACAAGTCTGGCAAGGCGCAGTGGAAGGTGGTTTGAGCACCTCAGAGCAAAGCATTCCGGCGGCAGGTAAAGGCAGATTTTTTGTCGCCCGCCGCGATCGGACACTTTTCCGCCGCATTTGGCATTGCGATGCGCCCTCGCTAAATCCAAGCCTGCGACGCTGCCATTATGCGATTGTTGGTGGTCAAGACTTCTTCCCTTGGGGATATCATCCAGGGCTTGCGCGTGGTCGCTTCCCTCAAGGAGCAGATCCAAGGGCTGCACATCACCTGGATTGCACGAGATGTTTTTGCCCCGATTGTCAGGAACTGTACGGCGATTGATGAGACCCTTGTCTTCAGGAGGCGCCCGTTGTTTTCGGGGCTGCGGCAGGTCTTCCGGGATCTCGGCGATCGGACGTTTGACGTCGTGATGGACATGCAGGGACGGTACTACACCGGATTCATCACTGCGCGGGCGCGGGCGCCGCGCAAGATCGGGCGACGGGACCGCAGCGAAGGTGCGGGCCTGTTCTACACGGAGCGGGTGGGCCTGCCCCCCGAGGGGAAACACAGCCATGCCGTGGCCCTGCTCCTACAATTCTGCTGTTCGATTGGCGCCCAGGCTCGTCTACCGAGGAGCGTGAATTTTCAGGCGAACGGCATCCGAATGCCGACGGAATGGGAATCGTTCCCGAAGGAACGGTTGATCGTGATGTTCCCCGATTCGCGCCGCGAGGAAAAGTGCTGGTCTGGATTTTCCGCAATTACAGATGCGATTCTGGGCTCCCCCGGGAACTTTGGTGTGGCATGGGCGGGCGACCGCTCCCTGGCATTCTCGGGAAACCATGCGGGAAACGCACGCTTTCTCAATCTGACGGGAAGGACATCGCTGGGTGCATTGACTGAGATCATCGGGTCGGCGTCCTGGGTGATCGCGAATGACAGCGGCCCCCTGCATCTTGCGGCGGCACAGGGCAGAAGGGTGCTTGGAATATACGGACCGACGGATGTCGCCCTGTTCGGACCCTATCCTCCAAACAATGGCACCAATTTCTCGATTGCCGCGCCAGAACGGAACCTGCGCCTGCTGACTCCACATGAGGTGATAGACGCTCTCAAAAAGGCCGATCCGTCCTTCTTCGGAATGGTTCAATGACGCCTGATTGCCGGGCTCCCGGCGTATTCTGCACGCTGCAAACGATCAATTTTTGCATTTCTCGGACAGAAAAGAGTGTTCATCCCCTGCGTTTCATGGTTTCGCCTAACCTCCATGCTGGATCCCAAACTACTACGTGAATCGCCTGAGCGTGTGCGCGCGGCCATCGCCAAGAAGCATCTTGACGTCGACGTCGATGCGGTTCTTGCGCTCGACACCGCATGGCGCGCGCAGATTCAGGAAGTGGAGCATCTGCGTTCCCTTCAGAAGGCGGCCAATACGGAGATGGTGGCATTAAAGAAGGGGTCGCCCGAATTTATCGCCAAGGTGGCCGAAATGAAGGCGGTGTCGGCCCGGGCCAAGGAGAAGGAGTCCGAGCTGACCCTGGCAGAGGCTGCATTGCGGCAGGCCATGTTGACGCTCCCCAATCTTCCACATGCCAGTGTGCCTGAAGGACGACTGCCGGAGGAGAATCAGGTCTATTCGACGCATGGTGATGTTGCATCGGTTTCGGCTGCCGCAAGACCGCATTGGGAAATTTCCGGTTTCGAACGGCTCTTCGATTTTGGGCGAGGCGCAAAAGTCACGGGTGCAGGGTTTCCCTTTTATGTTGGTGATGGTGCGAAGCTCATGCGCGCGCTCCTGCAGTTTTTTTTGGAGGAGGCGGGGAAGGCCGGTTACCTCGAGGTTGCTCCCCCCATTTTTGTGAATGCGGCGAGTGCGACTGCAACGGGCCAGTTGCCCGACAAGGAAGGGCAGATGTATGAAACGGTGCACGATCATCTTTATGCCGTGCCCACCGCCGAGGTTCCGCTCACGAACTTCTTCCGGGATGAAATTCTTCCGGAGGAGGTACTGCCGGTTTATCGGTGTGCCTATACGCCTTGTTTCCGCAGGGAGGCAGGCAGTTATGGCAAGGATGTTCGCGGTTTGAATCGGCTGCACCAGTTCGACAAAGTGGAGCTCCTCAAGTGGGTCCATCCGGACACGAGTTACGACGAACTCGACAAGCTGCGGAACGATGCGGAGAACCTGCTACGCAAGCTCGAGCTGCCCTATCGCGTCCTCCTGATGTGTGGCGGGGATCTTGGTTTTGCGCAGGCCAAGAAATTTGACCTGGAGGTGTGGGGCGGGGGGCAGAAGCGATGGCTTGAGGTTTCGAGCTGTTCAAATTTCGAAAGCTTCCAGGCGCGCCGGGCTCAGATCCGTTACCGCTCGAAGGAATCGGGCAAACCTGAGCTGGTTCATACGCTGAACGGATCGGGGCTGGCTGTTCCACGCGTCATCGCTGCTCTGCTCGAAAACAACCTTCAACCGGACGGTCGCGTGAAACTTCCATCGGCGCTGGTTCCTTATTTTGGCAGGGAGTTCCTCAGTTTCGACTGAACCCTCTGATTTTTTGCAATGGTGAGGAGTCGCTCGCGCCGTTTGGATTGGAAAGGCGCAGCGGAGTCGCTTGCCGCAGCGATTCCGATGTCGCGCATCCATCCTGATGTCGCGCGCTGGGCGAACAGTCGAAGCCCGGCGGCACGGGGACCTTGGTGCGTTGCATTTTCGGGTGGTGCGGACTCGCTTGCGCTGATCTTGCTGATCTGGGGACATTGGGCGCAGCATCGATCGCGGATCATTGCGTTGCACTTCAATCACCGTCTGCGAGGCGTGCAGTCGGGCAATGACGTACGATTCTGCCGGGCTGTGTGTGCTGCCCTGGACATGGAGATTCGCACGGGTTCATGGCAACGGGCGAAGGCGTCCGCTGACGACATGAGTGAGGCCAGGGCCCGCGAGGCACGATTTGAATTCTTCCGGGAAGAGCAGGGCAGGGTGGAGGCGAGAGCGCTCTGGCTTGGTCACCAGAAGGACGACATTGCCGAGACCATGCTCATGCGATTGGCCCGG
>CAUJJL010000150.1 GCA_963205455.1 Verrucomicrobiota bacterium | reverse complement strand
CTTAAGTTCTTGTCAAACCCCGCCGCTTTCAAGCCGTTGGAGATCTTTCCCGCTTACGCCGAACGACTGCTAGCCTCTTTTCCGCTGTTTTTGTTTGCGATTTTTGCCTGGATCGTCGTTGTCGGCGTCGCTCACTGGCATTTCATTGGCATTAACCTAGACGAAGGAATCGCTGCTGCGTTCATGACATTCTTGGGCACGGGTTCTTCTGGGGGCGAGTCGGTGTGGAAACCCGGGGATGGTATGACTTTGGGATTTGGCTTAGTGAGTTTTACGATCCTACTCGGCTTCGTCCAATTGGGGATATTTATTTCGTCCTAGGGATTAGATTAACCAGCCCGCTTAATCGGCGCGCGAGTCGAGTTATTTGACTCGACTTGACCCCGCCGCTATCCCGCTTCTTACCCCGCCTCTGTAGATTGCATCTTGTAACCCCGCCTTCATGGTGCGCGGGGAATTGTTTTGGACGCAAGAAAAAAGAAGGAGCGAGTTCTCTCGACAGAACCTCGCTCCCATGCATCTCGATCTGATGACAAGCATCTCGAATCTGGCCGACGAAATCAAGAAGCATAATGCCGCCGTGCGGCGGAATTCTCGAGATCGGGTCCACTACCGTAAGGTTTGTGCCGTCTGCAAAAAAGGTGAGGTCTTCGCCCCGCACGAATTGAGGTCGCGCCCGCTGCGATACATGGTCGGCAACAAGGTCGAGTGCGTGCGGGTCTGGTTGGCGCGGTGGAAGTGTTGCAGTTGTGGTCGGAGTTTCACCGACCACCCGGACTTTCGTCCTGCCGTATAAGCGATTCGCCGCTCCCTGTCTGTTGTCTCGCGCCGAGCAGTATCTCACGCATCCGCGCCTCACCTATCGCCAAAGTGTGCGCGACGGTCGGTCCTTGATTGGGTACCCACCGGTGGCGCGAGAAGCGTCGTCGGACGATGCTTCACCGACTCACCAACCGGTCGTCGACCACTCTCTGATCTGGCGATTCGTAGGTTGGCTGGGTGGTCTGGCGTCGGTACTCGACGAGGCACGATCGATGCTCCTGCAAAGCGATCCCGATTCCCTTTGCCATCGCCGCTCAGGGAGCGTCGACCCGTACAAGGCGCGTAGTCCGGAGCGGATGAGCAGGCTGGAAACGGCTCGGCAACTTCTGCTGGTGATCCCCGAGTGGGAGGAATGTTTCGGTTGCAGTTTCTTCCCCCGATTCGCCACACGTTCTGGGTTCGACTGACGTAGCTTGGGACTCCATGACGATTCTCGGTTCTCGCTATGGAGTCAAAAGAAATGAATCCTTCCGATGATGACTGGGCCGTGTTCTGGTGTTCGTTGTTGGGTCCGATCCTGCTGGACGAAATCACCACAGGAGAGCGCAGGCGGTATCTCAAGCAACTCAGCGGGCGGGAAGTGACGTTGCCCAACGGCCGGCGGAAACGGATCTCCTATTCCACGCTGCGGCGGAAGGTCCAACGATATCGCCAGCAGAAGATCGCCGGACTGCGGCGTCGCCGCCGCCAGGATCGAGGACAGCCGCGCAAACAGCGACAGGCGATGATGGCTCGCGCCGTTGAATTGAAGCGGGAACAACCGTACCGCGCGCCACGTGCGATCAACAAGATCCTGGCCAAGGAGTTCGGTCGCACGATCCCCCCATCGACCATGAATCGTCACTTCCGTCAGCAGGGAGTGACGCGGCGCAAGCTGGGAGTCGGCAAACTGCAGAAGATCCGCTGTCGCTGGACGCGCGATCATAGCAATGCCTTGTGGGTCGGCGACTTCTCGGAAGGCCCGGCGGTGATCCATGCAGGCCGCGCCATCAAGTCGCACCTGTCGGTGTGGATTGATTGCTACAGTCGGTATGTCGTCGAAGGCCGTTACTACTATCGCGAAAACCTGGACATCCTGATCGATTCCTTGCTGCGAGCCTGGGGAGCTTGCGGCACCAGTCGGCAATTGTATGTCGATAACGCAAAAATCTATCATTCCGGTGGGCTGCGGTTGGCCTGCACGCAGCTGAACATCGAACTGCTACATCGGCCACCTCGCGATGCGCCGGCTGGCGGTCTCATCGAACGGATCATCCAGACGACCCAGGGGCAGTTCGAGGCCGAGGTGCGCGCTGGCAAGGTACTCACGCTCGCCGAGCTGAATCACTACTACCAGGCCTGGTTGCACATGGACTACCACGGCACGACGCACAGCGAGACGAGCCAGACACCCGAAGCCCGCTACCACGACAAGACACGTTTTCACCGGCACGTCAACTTGCTGGAAGTACGTGAATTCTTCCACGTGCGGGAGCGTCGCAAGGTCGATGCGGAGTTCTCGGACGTGCGCGTCAAGAATCGCTTCTATGCCGTGGACTCGAGGTTCCGTGGTGAGCAAGTGATCGTCAGCTACGATCCCTTCTCCTCCGGAGCGGAAGTTCGCTTGACCTCGCTACACGGCGTCTTCCTGGGAGTGGCCCGGCATTACGAACGTGAGAAGGGCGCTCATCCACAACCGACGCCACCCGCGCCGCACACGCCCCTGGATCACGAGTACCTGAAGCTGTTGGCCGAGGAACATCGGCAACGACAGCAGCGGCAGGCGGAAATCGGCATTGACTACCACCAGGCACAGCGTCGTCATCTGTTGACCTTTCCCGCCTTGACCGCCGCCTTCGCCAAGTTGTTGGGCCGCCAGGGAGGCGCCTCGGGACTGAGCACGCAGGAA
>CAUJJL010000149.1 GCA_963205455.1 Verrucomicrobiota bacterium | reverse complement strand
CCTTTTCCATCGATTTCCCGATGCCGTGGAGCTGGAGGGCGATCATTCCGGATGCGGTGAGCTTGTCGTGAACCTCGGCGATGGCCACGCCGTTGAGCCAGGCCTGGATATGGTCGCCGTTGGCGCGGATTCGGAAATGGTTCCACTGTCCGGGACGGTAGGCGGATGTGTGGCTGGGCTGGTGCA
Organism: Verrucomicrobiota bacterium; assembly: GCA_963205455.1. Lineage (GTDB taxonomy): Bacteria > Verrucomicrobiota > Verrucomicrobiia > Opitutales > Opitutaceae > UBA6669. The sequence goes on along the minus strand of CAUJJL010000149.1, from coordinate 2,828 downwards.
GAAAACCGCGACCGGCTTCCTCATAGATCGCGCCCGTCCAGCCGCGTTCGCTCGGATCGATCTCGATCTGATAGCCCCAGAATCTGCCTTTCTCCCAGGTCATTTCCTTGGTGATGCGGCTGCCGTCTGGCGCATTCAACCCGCCCCAGCGGATTGTCTTGGCCTCGGCGGGATACACGTGGCTGCGGATCTGGATTCCCGAGTTGAGCAGCGGATCGATCATGAAATCGACCTCGAGTTCGAAGTCCTTGTACTCCTTGTCTGTTGCGAGAAAGGAGTTTGGGAGACCCGGTTTTGATTCACCGACAATGGCGCCGTCTTCGACATAGAACTTTCCGCCACCGAAGTTTTTCCATCCTTTCAACGTCTTACCGTCGAACAGGTTTATTTCGGCGGCGTGGCAAAGGGCGGTGGCGCAGAGGCCGAGTGTGAGGAGCAATCTTAGAGGGGAAGGTATCATGGGAAGGGATGGGTGAGGGTGTTCCGTGCAATCCTCCGGCATTGCGCACAGAAACGCAAGGGCGACGCGAAGTCGGCGTCTTTGTTGGCATCGGGTGTGAGATACAGGGGTTTCGCTGGATGGCTTGCACACCGCGATTACCGCGTGTGGTATTCAGTTTGATTGAGAAGCATGAGAAAATTCGCGCAGTCACCCACTGTCTCAGAGACCACTCGTGACGGTTCATTGAGAACAATGACCGATGGGTCAGCGCAGGTCCGGTGATACGATGTCGAAACTCACGTTTGAGCTTCTGCGGCTGGAGAAAACGGTTCCATTGACGATCAGTCGTGGAACCTCGACGCATGCCGAGATTTTCTGGCTGCGATGGTCCGAGGAGGGCGCTGAGGGTTGGGGAGAGGCGGTTCCTTTTGCGGTTGATGAGCGGCCGCAGCCGATGGCTGCGATTGTGGCGGCATTCGAACAGCATCGAACATGGCTGGAGGCAATGTCAGCATGGGAACGTGAGGCAATTGAGCGGCGACTCCGGAAGGTGGATACGCCGTCGGCATTTATCGCCGCGGTGAACCAGGCCCTCTACGACTGGATGGGCAAGCGGGTGGAGCAGCCCGTTTCGCGGCTGCTGGGTCTTGGTGAAAAATCCGGTGCGCTGACGTTTGCGACCGTGGGAATTTCGTCGCCTGAAGATGCGGTCCTTCGCGTGAAGAAGTGGCGGGCCGCGCATGATGTGAGAGCCTTCAAGGTGAAGCTGGGCTCGCGCGCGGGTGTGGAGGCGGACAAGGCGATGTTTGCGGCGGTGCGAGCGGTGGTGCCCACCGATTTCAGGATGAGTGTGGACGCCAATGGCGGGTGGACGTCTGCAACAGCGGTATCCATGGCAGCTTGGCTGGCTGGCCAGGGAGTGGATCATATCGAGCAGCCGCTTCCGCGGGGGCTTGAGCATGAGCTTGGTGCGGTGCAGGCGGATTCGCCCCTTCCGATTTTTGTCGACGAAAGTTGTCGCACCGTGGCCGACCTGCCTGCGTTGGTGGGCAAGGTGTCCGGCATCAATATCAAGCTGATGAAATGCGGAGGGCTTGATGGTGCGCTGCGGCTACTGCACGCGGCGCGCGCCCATGGCATGCGCATCCTTGTCGGTTGCTATGGCAGCAGTGCGCTTGGAAATGGTTGCGCGCTGACCCTGGCTCCGCTGGTCGATCGGGTCGACCTCGATAGTCACCTGAATCTCAAGGATGACCCCTTTGGAGGCTGGACCTTGAAGGAGGGTCTGCTCGCTCCAACAGCGTCACCCGGTTTTGGAATTTCCCATGCAAAGCACAGCCTTTGATCCCCGTTCCCCGCAGCGCCTCGCCATCCTGCTTCATGGCGGTTTTACGACGAGGCATGGCAAGACTGGAATATCGCTCCTCCGTTATCGGGGGAGAGAAGTGGTGGCGGTCATTGATCGCGAGACCGCGGGCCGCTCGCTGCGGGAGTTGTCGCGCCTGCCCGATCTGCCGGATATCCGCGTGGTTGCCACGATCGAAGAGGCGCTGGCGTGCCGACCGACGGCGCTGGTCATCGGCATGGCACCCTCGGGCGGGCGGTTGCCCGACGACCTTCGTGCCGGAATGCGCGAGACCGTGAAGGCGGGCGTTTCGATCTGGAACGGTTTGCACACGCGACTGGCCGAGGATCCGGAGATCCGCGCGGCGCTTCGGCCGGGTGTTCATGTCTGGGACATGCGGCAGGAGCCTGCGAATGTCAGGACCGGGACCGGCGGCGCGCGCCAGCTTCCCGGGCGACGAATCCTGTTTGTCGGAACGGACATGGCGATCGGCAAGATGACGGCTGCGCTCGAGTTCGACCGGGAATCCCGCGCGCGCGGGTTGCGCTCCGTCTTTATTGCGACGGGCCAGGCGGGCATGATGATCAGCGGTGCGGGGCTGTGCCTCGATGCGGTTCGTGTGGACTATGCCAGCGGATCGGTAGAGGCGGAGGTTGTGGGCCAGGGGAAGGATCAGGAAGTCATCTGGGTGGAAGGTCAGGGTTCGCTGCTCAATCCTGCCTCCACGGCGACGCTTCCACTCATCCGGGGAACGCAGCCGACTCACCTCGTGCTCGTGCACAAGGCGGGGCTCACGCACCTGCAGGCGTTTCCGCAGTTGACGATTCCTCCTCTCAGGAAAGTGGCGGACATGTACGAGCAGGTGGCCTCGGCGGCAGGGATTTTTGCTCCCGCGCCGGTCATGGGAGTATCGTTGAACACCTGGGGGATGGACGAGGACGCAGCCCGCCGCGCCGTGGACGATGCCGCAAGGGAAACAGGATTGCCCGCAACCGATGCAGTCCGTTTCGGAACCGCCGAGATCCTCGACGCCATTCTGAG
>CAUJJL010000148.1 GCA_963205455.1 Verrucomicrobiota bacterium | reverse complement strand
GCTGGCATTGTTGGCATCGGTCTTGGCCAAGAGCAACCCCGTCGTTGTCCCATAGGTCCAGGTTGTCTTGTCAAAGGAGCCCGCCGTCGCCGTCGGCCACGCGGCACCGTCCCAGCCGCTGCCGCCGCGATAGGTGCGCAGTTCCGCGATCTTGCCACACGAGCAATAGATCCGCTCAACCGGATACGAGGCAGAACCCCACTCTCTGACGACACGCCCATGAAGGTCGTAGTCAAATCTTCGGGTCTGGTTCAGGGTATCCGTAACGGTGATGCGACGCCCGGCGGCGTTGTATTGATAAACCTCGGTGACCCGGCTCGCCGCCAGATCCGCTGGATCAATCATCGCGCTCAGGAATGTGCTTCCCGAAAAGTACGTGAATTCGGTATCGCCTTTGCGTGCGTCCGCCTGGGTGACCAACCGTCCGCAATCGTCATGAGGACGGGAGCAAGTTTAGTTTCATGTGAGCAACCGGGCAAATTTGCGGATCACGCCAACATGCTCGTGTCAAGAATCAAGACGTGACATCATTGGCTTGGCCGACGTCATTGGCTTGGCCTCTCGTACCGGTCACGACGAAGCGTGTCCGTCCAAGTTATTTCCGATGCCTAATATCCGGTTTTTATCGGTGTAATCTGCGGTCAATACGGCTTGAGGCTCGGCGGTTTGTATTCCGTGCACTCTGTGCATTCCGTGGTCAAATGGATCGAACCTCGAACGTCGGACCTCGAACTTTCGAACCGATCTTGACCACGGATTGCACGGAATCGAGGGAGGTCACGACGAAGCGTGCCCCTCCATGGAGATAGAGATGTCAATTGCGGGTTTGAAGATTCTCTCAAGTGTCCGAAGACGCATTTCTGAATCTACCTTTGTCTCGAAACAGAACTGATCCGTGGTAATCGCGTTCAACAAACCCTATGGGATGCTGTCCCAGTTCACTCCGGAGCCGGGTTCACGCTGGGCTACGCTGGCGTCGTGTGGGTTTCCGAAGGGCGTTCATAAAGGGCCAGGTTATGTAGTTTGAACTGCAGCCGTCACAAGCTGTAGTCCACGCCAAAATCAAGGCGTCTGCCTCCGAAGAACGCTCCATTCCATCCCTCGCACACATCACCTCTCTTCTCAATCGCTAAATACAAACTGCGTGACATGACCCATTCTGGATACTCTTCGGAGGTAAGGGCCTGGTTTAGGCGTGGATTGCGGGAAGAAATCCTTGAGTACAAGCCACACGACCTGACCTGGTTTAGTCCGGTCTCAATCACTGAAATTAGCGAAGAACCAAGCCATACTCCCTTCCCCCTCAATCACTTCTTCTCTTTGAACAAATGACCATGAGTGGCGATCGCCCGCATTGCCCGCGCACCTTGACCAGGCGGCGCACGGTGGGTAGTGTGAGCGGCTCCGCCTGATGGAACTGGGCGGGTTCGTTGTCATGGATGCATCAAATTCACCCGGTCCCGTTGTGTTTGTCATATTCGGTGGTGGTGGCGATCTTGCCTGGCGCAAGCTGATCCCGTCGCTCTTTCACCTCCATGTGAAAGGCGAACTGCCGGACAGGTTCGCGATCATTGCAGTTGATCGCGCGGGATACAGCGATCGGACTTTGCGCGAGCGCCTGCGCGCGGGGGTACGCCAATTTTCGAAGCCACAGCGCATGCGTCCGAAGGACTGGAGGGGGTTTTCAGCGCATATCCACTATCTCCGCGCGGAATTCGGTGCGGCGAAGACCTATAGAGACCTGGCCCAAAGGCTGACGGAATTGGACAAGGCATGGGGCGCGCAATCGGTGCGCATTTTTCACCTGGCCACGCCTCCGTCGCTTGTAGGTGTCATTCCAAGGCGTCTCGCCACATCCGGATTGGCGGGTGATCGCGCGCGGGCGCGCATTGTCGTCGAGAAACCGATTGGTTCGGATCTGGAATCTGCGCGCGCATTGAACGGCGTGCTTACGAAGAGCTTTCAGGAACCGCAGATTTTCCGCATTGATCACTACCTCGGAAAAGAAACGGTGCAGAACATCCTGGCATTCCGATTTGCCAATCCGATGTTCGAGCCGATCTGGAACCGGAGATATGTTGACTGCGTCACGATCACCGTGGCGGAAGAGGTGGGTGTCGGACACCGGGGGAAATATTTTGAGCGGGCAGGTGAGTTGCGTGACATGGTGCAGAACCACCTGATGCAGCTCCTCTGTCTGGTGGCCATGGAGGCACCGGTATCCTTCGATGCGGACGAAATCCGCGATAAGAAGGTTGCTGTCCTGCATGCGCTCCGCCGGTTTACCCCCGAGGAGGTAGCGACCCATACGGTGCGTGGGCAGTACGGACGCGGATTGTTGGGCGGCAAACGGGTCGCTGGATATCGGCAGGAGAAGGACGTCGCGCCTGACTCGACCACGGAAACCTATGCCGCCTTGAAGCTGCATGTGGACAACTGGCGGTGGCAGGATGTGCCGTTCTACCTGCGCGCGGGTAAAAGGATGGCGCGCCAGGTCACCGAGATTGTCGTGAAGTTCCGGCCGGTCCCGCACCGCATGTTTCCGACGGACGCGGTGTTGGCCTGGCAGCCGACGCGGGTGACTTTGCGCATCCAGCCCGAGGAGGGCATTGTCGTGCGCTGCTATGCGAAGGTGCCGGGCAGCCTCATGCGCCTGCGGCAGGTGGACATGCATTTCAACTATCGTGAGGCGTTCAAGACTCCCTCGCCGCCGGCCTATGCGACGCTGCTCCGCGATGTGATGGTCAATGATGCGACGCTGTTCATGCGCAGTGATCAGGTGGAAGCTGCGTGGTCGGCGCTGATGCCGGTTTTGGATGCCTGGCGCACGGTGACGCCCGAGTCATTTCCAAACTACGCGGCGGGATCGAGTGGCCCTGCATCCGCGGACGACCTGCTTCGTGCCGGGGGGCATTCGTGGTAACCAGTGCCGTTCGTGGGGGCCATGGATTCCTGAAGGCCGTGTATTCGTGGTTGGATCGCGAAATCTTGCGTTTGGCTCCGATGGGCCAACGCTGATTCACCGTGAATCCCAACGCAGCGAGTTCATTGCCGGACGCCTTTGGAGCACCCGGGATCACACCCAGGTGGTCTTCCAGTGCCAAGGAGGGGCTGGGCACCGCCTACCATACCGGTTGCAAAGTATGGTTCACACTGAGCCATGGAATCATCAACGAGATCTACTATCCCACGGTCGATCAGCCAAACACGCGGGATTTTCAGTTCCTGATCAGCGACGGGGAAACGTTTTGTCACGAGGAGAAGCGTGATCTGAACCATCAGCTTGAGCTACCGGAAACGGCTTGCCCGCTCTATCGGATAACAAATACCGACCGCAACGGGCGATACCGGCTGATCAAACACGTCCTGACGGATCCCCACAGGTCCGTCGTCCTTGTTTACACCAGGCTTGAGATTCTCGATCCGTCGCTCGAGGGGAAGCTCCGGCTCTATGCGCTGCTTGCGCCACATTTGGGAAGACAGGGGGCGGAAAACTCTGGCTGGTGCTCCGAGAAAGGGGGGGATCGGTTTCTGCATGCGAGTCGCGGCCAATTCCATCTCGTCATGGGCTGCAGCAGCGATTTCGTGCGGCGATCCGTCGGTTACGTGGGTGCCAGCGATGGCTGGCAGGATCTCATGGACAACTTCCGCATGGACTGGCAGTTCGCGACGGTCAAGGAGGGCAACATTGCGCTCACGGGTGAAGTTGACCTCAGGGGAGGAAACGAGTTTTCGATTGCGATTGCCCTTGGAGGGAGTTCGCAGAGCACGGTGGCGAAACTGATGCAATCGCTCGCCGAGCCCTTCGACGTTCATCGCAAGGCCTATGTGCGGCAGTGGCAACGGGCGATGGTGGGAGAGCAGCACGACTTTACCGCGCATACGTTTGATGGTGGAAACCTCTACCGTCTGAGTCGCTGCCTCCTGCTCGCCCACGAGGATAAGACCTTTCAGGGGGCGATTGTGGCGTCGATGAGCATCCCCTGGGGCGAGAGCAAGGATGACAAGGACCTCGGCGGCTATCACCTTGTCTGGACGCGCGACCTTGTTCAGAGCGCAACGGCCTTGCTCGCGACGGGGCAGACAGGAACACCGTTTCGGGCGCTCGTTTGGCTGACGGCCATCCAGTTTCCCGATGGCAGGTTTCCGCAGAATAGCTGGATAGACGGAGAAGCGTATTGGTGCGGGATTCAATTGGACGAGATGGCAGCCCCGATCCTGCTTGCGTGGCGATTGCATCGCGAGGGCGTCGCGCTGGGGCGGTTTGATCCCGGCTTCATGGTCTTTCGGGCGGCTTCCTTTCTGGTCAGGCACGGGCCCGTGACGGGTCAGGATCGATGGGAGGAAAATTCAGGCTATGCACCCTCGACCCTTGCGTTCGTGATCGCCGGCTTGGTTTGTGCCGCGGATCTTGCCCGTCAGCGCGAGGAGCCCGATGCGTCTTCCTTCCTTCTCGAATATGCCGACTGGCTGGCGTCGCATCTTGAGGACTGGACCGTGACCGACCGCGGCAGCCTGGTCGAAGGGTGCCACCGACATTACATCCGGATCAATCCGACGGATTATCAATGTCCCGATCCCCATGCCGATCCGAACACGGGCATGCTTGAGATAACCAATGGAGGAGGTGCCCATCCGGCGCGAAATATCGTTGGGGGAGACTTCCTGCAATTGGTGAGACTGGGCATTCGCGATGCGCGCGATCCGATCGTGCTTGCGTCGATCAAGGTCATCGACCGTGTGCTGAAGCGCGATCTGCCGCAGGGGCCCAGCTGGCGGCGCTACAACCATGATGGGTATGGGCAGAAAGACGATGGCAGCGCATTTGATGGGACGGGAGTAGGACGGTGCTGGCCCATCTTGACGGGCGAGCGCGGACACTACGAACTCGCTGCGGGACGCGACCCAGGTCCATTTATCGCCGCGTTGGAAAATTTTGCGAACGCGGGGGGAATGATCAGCGAACAGCTTTGGGATGATGCCGACCTGCCTGAGGCAAGGCTCAGCCGCGGTCATCCCACAGGCGCGGCGATGCCGCTGTGCTGGTCGCACGCAGAATATGTGTCGCTGGTGCGCAGCGCACGCGACGGAGTCTGTTTCGACCGCATTGAACCCGCCTACCAGCGCTATGTGGTGAATCCCGTGCGAAGCCGACATGAGCTCTGGAGCTTTCGCCATCCCATACGACGCATGCCTGCGGGAAAGATCCTGCGCATTGTTGCAACCGACGAGGCGGCCGTCATCTGGTCGCCTGATGCATGGGCAAGTACCCAAACAATGGATACGAAGGCAATTCCCATCCTGGAGACATGGCATGCGGACCTGCCAACTGACCGTCTGATTTCAGGCGCAGTGGTTGAGTTTACCTTTCAATGGAAACGGGACCGCCGATGGGAAGGGAAGAACTTTACCGTCGTCGTCGAGTAGTGTGCCACAAGTCCGTCGAGGCACGATACCGCCCAGATTACGGGGGTTGAGCAACCCCGGCCCGGTGCGAAATCATGAGCATGTGCCGCTGGGGAAATGCTGAGGATCAGCGAAGGAGAAAAAATACCCCGCTGATGATCAACGTGGGAACGAGGGCGCCCAGGAACAGGCCCATGGGTTTCACCCCTGCCGGGAAGTGTTTCTGCAGGATGTTCTGTCCCGCGGGATTTGGGGCATTGGCAATCACGGTCAGCCCACCGCCAGTGACGGCACCCGTCACCACTGCATATTTCAAGGGTTCCGTGAAATCGGGAACGAGCGTGGCAAGGTAAGTGATGGCGGCGTTGTCATTGAATGCGGTGAGGATGGCGGCGCCTGCAAAAAGCGAAGCCTCGTTGAGGCTTTTGAGCACGGGCTCGATCCACCACCCCTGCATGCCGCCGTGGATGACAAGGCCGGCAAGAAAAAAGCCGACCAGCAGAGGTGCGCGCAATTCAAGACGGCTTTGGTGGTGCGCGGTGGCCTGGCTGAATGCCAGGAAAAAGAGGAGGGCCCCAAGGAAGAAGGGGGGGTGATGTGCCGTGGCCACACAGAATCCCATGAAGAGCAGATGAACCAGCGTGATCCATGCAGGGATGGGCTCACGATTTCCGGACTCGATCTCGGTGCCCGCTCCCGCCTTCTCGTCGAGGGAGGCGAATTCCTTTCGGAAGATCAAGTAGAAGGCGATGGTGGAGATCAGGATGCCCACGACCGCCTTCCAGCCGATATGCGTGAGCATGTGTGCGGTGTCCCAATTCCAGGGGCCCGCGACCATGAGCACGGGAGGGGCCGCGAAATGGGTCAGGGTTCCGCCCACGGACACATTCACGAACAGGAGTCCAAGGGTTGCATAGGCGAGGCGTGGCGACGGGGCGCGGCTGTAGAATTGCTTTGAAAGCAGGAGGGCTCCGATCGTCATTGCGGCGGGTTCCGTGATGAACGAGCCGAGCAGCGGGGCGACAATCAGCACCGAAAGCCACCACGCGCCGATGCTGTGCCCTCCGAGGCCTGCCAGGAGCGACAGGCAATTCTCTGCAAATCGCAGGACAGGCCGCGTGCCTGCGAGGGCCATGATGACAAAAACAAACATCGGCTCGGTGAAATTCACACGATGGCTGATGTACTCCGTGGCGGCATCCAGGCCATGGAAAGCAATCAGGGCGGCGAGCAGGGCAATTCCCCACAAACCAAAGATAACTTCAACCTCTCCAAAGAAATGAAGGACTTGTCCCTTGAAGCTGACCGGATCGGGAATGCCATCCTGATTCCGGTCTCCTGGGCGATTTTCACGACCCAAGGCCTTGAGATGGGCGGCGTTGACTTCATGAGCCCAGTGCTGGAATCGCGACGCGGCGAAGGTGTGGAGGATGGCGAGCAGGAAAATGCCTGTGGCTACGGCATTGAGGGGATCCGTTTGGACGCGATGGATCAGAATGTCCCACAGGCTGCCCCCGGATGGATCAGCGTAGTCTGAGAGAGGACGTGGAATGAGGGTGCCGGCAGCCAACGCTGCAAAGTGCGGAAAAAGCATGTAAACCTGGTTTCTTTGAGTGGGAGGCAATGCTCCGGGTGGTGGCCCCGGGAACGACTGTATTCCTTCAACGTAGGTGTCGGCTGTGCTCCATAGCAAGAATGGAGGGAAGATGAGTCCTGACGTCGCGGCTCCCCTGTTCATGCAATCATCCGCCCGACGCGGCGAACCGGCGTCGTTCATGGATCAGGCGTGCGGGCAAGGTCTATTGCTGGGAGATTGCTTATTGCTGGCGGATCTGCACGCTTCGCGCATGATCATCGGTGTACCCAAGGAGATCAAAGACGGGGAGACGCGGGTGGCGATGACGCCGAACCTCGCTCGACGATGTGCCGGAGTGGGTGCGACGGTCCTTGTGGAGCGTGGCGCGGGGCTGTCCGCCGGCTTTGCCGATTCCGAGTATCGGCACGCCGGGGCAACGATTGTATCGGGTGCGGCGCGCGTATGGAAGGAGGCGGGTCTGATCCTCAAGGTGAAGGAGCCGTTGCCGCCCGAGTATGACAGGCTGCGCGAAGGCCAGGCTCTCTTCACCTACCTGCATCTGGCTGCCGGACCGGAGCTCACCCGCGTTCTTGTTGCGCGCCGTGTGCTGGGCATTGCGTATGAGACCGTGGAGGCACAGGACGGGACGCTTCCACTGCTGAAACCGATGTCCCAGATTGCCGGACGTCTTGCGATCCAGATCGGCGCCTACTTCCTTCAGTCACAAAATGGGGGATCAGGGGTGCTGCTCGGAGGAATACCGGGAACGGCTCCAGGTCACGTGGTGATCATCGGCGCTGGGAATTCCGGTGCCCATGCGTGTCGCATGGCAACGGGCATGGGGGCGCGTGTCACGATACTCGATCTCGACACCCGCAAGCTTGAATTGATTGAAGAGGAGTACGGCGGGCGCGTGGTCACCCTGCTTTCCAATCCGGCCAATATCGAGGCTTCGGTGGCTTCCGCGGATCTCCTGATCGGCGCGGTTCTCATCCCGGCGGCGAAGGCGCCCATCGTGGTACGCAAGGCTGCCGTGGCTTCCATGCGACCGGGAAGCGTGGTGGTGGACATTGCGGTCGACCAGGGAGGCTGCGTTGAGACGATACGCCCGACCTCTCATCACGAGCCCACCTACCGGCACCGCGGCGTGGTTCACTATGCGGTTCCCAACATGCCAGCGTTGGTGGGAAGGACTTCGACGATCGCGCTGACGCAGGCGACGGAGCCGTTTGTGCTCCGGCTCGCTGAACACGGAATCCGGCGCGCGCTCGAAGAGCATCGCGGTCTGGCCAAGGGCGTGAATACACGCGATGGCCGGATCACCAACATGGCCGTTGCCAAGGCCTTGGAAGCGGCATCTTCCTGACATGCGAACGCCCGGCGGCCAATGGCATGCCGGGCGTCGGGAGAGGTGAGATTCGGGTGTGCGGAGGCGTCAGGCCGCGGCTGCCACGATGCGGATCGATTTCACCTCGACCCGTTCGATGGGGGTGCTCTTTTCGCCGCCGCCGCCGGACTTCGTCGGCACGGAGGCGATCTTTTCAAGCACATCATCGCCTGCGATGAGTTCACCGAAGGCCGTGTACTGGCGGTCGAGGAAACGGGCATCACCGTGGCAGATGAAGAACTGGCAGCCCGCGGAATTGGGATCCGAGGCGCGTGCCATCGAAATTACGCCGCGCACGTGGGGCTTGGCGTTGAACTCGGCCTTGAGCTTGTAGCCCGGGTCGCCGGTTCCAGGCATGCCGCGCGCGCCGGCCTTCGTGTTGGGACAGCCGCCCTGGATCATGAAGCCCTTGATGATGCGATGGAAGGCCGTTGCATCATAAAACCCCTCCCGGGCGAGTTTCTTGAAATTCTCGACGGTCTTGGGAGCGACGTCGGACCAGAATGAAAGGGTCATATCCCCGTAGCTCGTGCTGATGATGGCGTTTTCTGACGCGGTAGGAGTGCTCATGGAAAACGATCAGCAAACCGATCGAATGCAAATCGTGCAAGCCGACTTTGTCTGTCAACACCTGTCAAAGGTACCGTTGCTATTGAGCCGAACCTGCATGAGGAGGATTTCTACAATGGGCCCCGAAATTGGGGTGGATCTGACGTGGTGAGAGTCGGCGAGATGGCTGTGGGATGAGGGGCTTGATGGCGGATTCGCTTTCCCAGTTTCAGGCCCTGCTCGTACTCAATGCCCTTCCTGAGGTGGGGCCGATCACGACGCATCGGCTCCTTGCGGAGTTTGATGGGGATCCTTGCGGCATACTCGGGGCCGGGGTGGAGCGGCTGATGCAGGTGCGCGGGGTTGGGGAGGTTATTTCGCGCTCGATAGTCTCGTGGCGGGAGGTGTTTGACCTCGAAGTCTCCGCAGAACTCGCCGGGGAAGCCGCCGAGGACGAGCACGGGCTTGCAGACGGAGCCGGGCCGGGTAGTGTGTCGGCATGAGCCAGATGCAGCGAATCACCTTCAACGCCAACCAGTGCGGCGGTCGACCGTGCATTCGGGGCATGCGCATCAGGGTCAAGGACGTGCTCGATATGCTCGCTGCCGGTGAGACCGAGCAGACCATCCTCGCCGATTTCCCCGATCTCCAGCGCGAGGACATCCGCGCCTGCCTCGAATACGCCGCAAGGTCGGTGGATCACGCGGTCCTAGCTTTGGCCAAGTGAAGATCCTGCTCGATGCACAGTTGCCGCCTGCGATGGCCCGCTGGCTGCGCGAGCAAGGTCACGAGGCGCAGCCGGTGCGCGAGGTGGGCTTGCGCGAGGCCGACGACGGCGCGCTCTGGGAACACGCCCGGCTGACAGGTGCCGTGATCCTGACCAAGGACGAGGATTTTGCGGCCCGTGCACAGCAGGTGACGACCGGGCCGGTGGTCGTGTGGTTGCGCATTGGCAACAGCTCCAACGCGGCCCTCCGGGCCTGGTTGGAGCCGCGCTTGCCGGGCATCGTGCAACTCGTGGCCCAAGGCAGCCGCCTGATCGAGGTCGTCTGAAATACAGCTTCGCCGCACCTTCTTTTGCTGCCATGCTCACCGCTCGATTTTGGCGACGACGCACCGCCTGACGACGACCGGCCCGCGCTCAGCAGTCGTTGCACTCTCGTCGGCTTTTTGCTTCCGCACCCTTCATCGAAATCGGGAGCTGGAATGATCCGCTATCGGTTGCGAGTCGGCGTGACGTTGCGTGTCTATTCTGACCGCTGACCTCGCTGACCATAGCGCAGGCCTTCCAGTGCAATCTTGCGGCAGGCGCGGCACCTGTTTCCACTCTGACGGGTGAGGTCACTTCGAGGGTGATGGCAATTTTCACCGCCTGGCAGATGATCAACTCTGTACGAATCGGCCCCGAACTTGGGGCGGATCTGACGTGGTGCGAATCGGCGAGATGGCTGTGGGATGAGGGGCTTGATGGCGGATTCGCTTTCCCAGTTCCAGGCCCTGCTCGTACTCAATGCCCTTCCTGAGGTGGGGCCGATTACGACGCATCGGCTCCTTGCGGAGTTTGATGGGGATCCGTGCGGCATACTCGGGGCCGGGGTGGAGCGGCTGATGCAGGTGCGCGGGGTTGGGGAGGTTATTTCGCGCTCGATAGTCTCGTGGCGGGAGGTGTTTGACCTCGAAAAGGAGGAGGCCCGCATGACCGCGAGTGGGGTCGGGTTTGTTACGGCGACGCATTCCGAGTACCCGCCGCTGCTCAAGGAGATTCACGATCCACCGATCGGACTTTATCGAAAAGGGAATCGGGCGCTGGATCGGCCCTGCGTCGCGATCGTCGGATCGAGGCGCACGACGCTCTATGGTCAGACGGTTGCCGCGAAACTGGGCGCGGATCTGGCGCGGGCCGGATTCTGCGTGGTCAGCGGGCTGGCGCGCGGCATTGACACGGCCGCGCATGAGGGTGCGCTCTCCGCGGGGGGGCAGACGGCGGCCATTCTCGGACACGGCATCGACACTGTCTATCCGCCCGAAAACCTCTCATTGTATCGTCGGATCGAGCAGGAGGGAGTGCTACTGACGGAGTTTCCCTTCACGCGCCGGGCCGACCGGCAGTCCTTCGCCATGCGGAACCGCATCGTTGCGGGAATGAGTGCTGCGCTGATTGTCGTCGAAAGCGATGTGAACGGCGGATCCATGATCACGGCAAAGTTTGCGGGAGACCAGGGCCGCCTTGTGTTCGCCGTCCCCGGGCGGATCGACCAGCCGACGAGTGCGGGCTGTCACCAATTGATCCGGGATGGCGCCACATTGCTGACCAGTGTCGATGATCTTCTCTCAGAGCTGAGCTATCTTGACGGGCTGAGACCGACAGGGGTGATGCCCAATGCAAGCCGTCATGCGGCCGTGTCCGCGCCTGAGGATTTCTCGCCGGAGGAACAGAGGCTGCTTTCGGCCTTTGAGGGAGGAGCAATTCTTTCAATCGATGCGCTGTGCAGTTCCTCCGGCCTTGAGTTGTCGGTGGTCTCTGCGGTCCTGATGCGACTTGAGCTCAGGCGGAAGGTGGCAAAGCGTTTGGACGGTACTTTCGAGGCGAGGACTGCATCCTGACCCGGTGCCGCGCAGGTCTGTCAACTGGAGGCTGGCGGCATCGGGAGCGGTTGTTCATGGTAAATCGATCATGTCGATTCGATTTCCCCTGTTCGGTTGTGTCGCGTTGCTGTTGATTCCGGCCTTCACGGCTTCCGCGGCCAGGCGCGTCATTACACACGAAGACGTGTGGCTGATGAAGAGGGTTGGCCGCCCGACGGTGAGCCCTGATGGTCGCTGGGTGGTGTTTCAGGTCACCGAACCTGCCTATGACGCGAAGGACCAGACCAGTGATCTGTGGCTGGCACCCACCGATGGTTCACAGCCGCCGCGTCCGCTGACGCGGACAAAGGGGACTGAGTCCGATCCGAGCTGGAGTCCGGATGCTCGCCGTCTCGCGTTCTCCGCGAAGCGCGATCCCGAGGAAGTTCCCCAGATCTATTGCCTGGACATGACCGGTGGGGAGGCTGAGCGCATCACCCAGCTCTCGACGGGAGCCCGGACTCCGCGATGGAGTCCCGACGGCACGCAACTCCTGTTTACCAGTGAGGTTTATCCCGATGCCGCGGATGACGCCGCGAACATGAAGGCAGCCAGGGAGGAGAAGGGCAGAAAGTGGCATGCGCATGTCTATGAAGGATTCCCGATCCGGTACTGGGACAAATGGCTCGATCGCAAACGCGCCCACCTTTTTGTTCAGCAGGCGAGACCGGGGGCCATCGCGCGCGATCTTTTTGCGGACTCCCGACTGGCGGCCGCACCTGGATTCTCGGGGAAGGAATCTGAAGCGGGAGAGGAACTGGCTGCGACCTGGACGCCGGACGGGAAACACGTGGTTTTTGTCGCTAGGGTGGACCGGGACAAGAGCGCCTATCAGGCGGTCGCCTCGCATTTGTTCGTGGTCGACCTCACGGGCGGAGAGCCGAGGGCCCTGACATCAGGTGCGGATAGCTATGGTTCCCCGGTGTTCAGGCCGGACGGCAATGCGTTGCTTGCAGAGTATACTCCGGGTGGTGACGGCCGGATTTATCATCATGATCGCGTCGCGAGTTTCCCATGGCCGTTCGATGCGAGGCAACGGGTCGTTCTCACCTCGGAACTCGATCTCTCGGTCAGTGGCTTCTCGGCGAGCGGGGACAGCCGTACGATCTACTTCACGGCTGAGGATGCTGAACAGATCAAGCTCTACTCGGTGAGCGCAGTCGGCGGCGCGGTGAGCTCCGTCCCGATCAAGGGCGAAGGAGTTTTCTCCGGCCTGGCGGTCGCGGGTTCGACGATGATCGTGAATCGGGAAAGTGCGTTGAGCCCGCCCGAGGTGGGCAGGATCGATCTGGCGGAACTGGTGTGGAAACCGCTGACGCGATTCAACGAGGAGCGACTCGCTCCGTTGGACATTACGCCGCTGGAATCGTTTCGTTTTCGAAGTTCGCGAGGGCGGGAAATTCACAGCCTGATCGTCAGGCCGCCCGGTTTTGATCCTGCGAAGAAATATCCCCTGTTTGTCATGCTGCACGGAGGACCTTCGCCGCAGTTCAAGAATGCGTGGGGCATCCGCTGGAATTTCCATCTGCTGGCTTCACCCGGATATGTGATGGTCCTCACGAACTATTCCGGATCTCGCGGATATTCGGAGGCGTTCGCGCAGGCGATTCAGGGCGATCCGTTGAAGGGACCTGCCGATGAAATCAATGAGGCGGCGGACGAGGCGATCAAACGATACGGTTTCATCGATGGGACCCGGCAGGTAGCAGGCGGAGCGAGTTATGGTGGCCACCTGGCGCACTGGCTTCAGGCGACGACAACGCGATATCGTGCGCTTGTCGCCCATGCCGGCCTTGTGAACCTTGAGAGCCAGTGGGCGACGAGCGACAGCATCTTCCACCGCGAGGTCGGTGCGGGCGGGCCCGTTTGGGAGCAGGGTGCAGTGTGGACGCAGCAGAATCCGGTGCGTCTCGCAGGCAATCATGCGAAGGGAACCGGATGGGTGACGCCCATGCTTCTTACCGTGGGGGAGCGCGACTACCGGGTACCCTTCAACAACACCCTTGAGTCATGGAGCTATCACCAGCGACTCAGGATTCCCAGCAAGCTGATCGTTTTTCCCGAGGAGAATCACTGGATCCTTCGTGGCGAGAACAGCCGCTTCTGGTATTCCGAGGTTCATGCCTGGTTCGCGAAGTGGCTGGCGCAATAGGATTCCTGGGCCTGCTGCGCGCGCCTTCACCTGCCTGCGGCCAGATCAAAAGCCGCGCTTCTGAAGCTGCAGGCTGAGTTCCTGCATGAACGCCTGCGCCTCCGCCGGCTTCGGGCGGTAGCCGGGTTTGCTGACTTCGGTGAAGCCGGGGCGCCCGTAATTGTCGACGATCCATTTGGCGGTGACGCCATCGCTGAATGTAACCGAGCCGCTGGCGAGCGCGCCGGGATTGAGGGTGACCTTGTCGACCTCGACTGTGACACCCGCTGCACCTTCGGGTGGCAGGTCACCTTCCTCTCCTTGCGGGAGATTTTCTGCGTCGTCGAGCGCATCGTCGGAAGGCAGTGCTTCCGCCTCCGCATCTTCGGCGATGTCGTCGGATTTGGCTCCGCCCTTGGGCGATCCCGTTTTTGGACCACTTGCCGGCGGAACAGATTTGGAGACATCCGTGGCGTCGACCTTTGGAGTCGGGTCCTTGAGAGCCAGGTTCAGGTCGTCCACCAGGAAGCGCACGTCCATGTAGGTCATGGTGACGGAAAACTGTTCGCGCAGTTTCTTTTGGACGGCGGAGAGATTGTCACCCGCCGCGATCCAGGCGGCGACGGTTTCCTTTTGTTCAGGCGTGAGCGTCATGGTTTGTGGGAAGTTGCAGGAAATTCTGCGGGAGGCAACTCGCTGGAGGCCGGTTGAAGCGGCTTCGGGCTGCGGTCGAGACTCTGTCTGCCGCGGGTGATGTTCCCTTCCCGCAAGGCGACGAGGTGGCAAAGGCTGGGCCTGGGAAATGGCTCCTATTCCGCGGCCTGGGTGGCTTAGCGGGACAACTGGGTCTTCAGGAACTCGACGCTGCCGCGCACCGAGGCGTCCTGCTCCATCATGTTGTCGACAGCCTTGCAGGCATGGATGACGGTGCCGTGGTCGCGCCCGCCGAAGGCATCACCGATCTCCTGAAGGGAATGTTTGGTGAGCATGCGCGCCAAGTACATGGCGATCTGGCGGGGAATGGCGATGTTGTTGGGACGACGTTTGCTTGTCATGTCGCCCATGCGGAGCTGGTAGTGATCAGTGACCTTTTTCTGAATCGCCTCCACGGTGAGCTGGTTCTGGGCCTGTTCGATGAGGGCATCCTTCAGCAGCTCCTGCGTGGTCTCGAGGGTGATGGGGCGCCCGGTGACACCGGAATAGCTGGCCACCTTGATCAGGGCACCTTCGAGGCGGCGGATATTCTTGGAGATGTGCTGGGCGATGAAGCTGAGCACCTCCGCGGGCGGGTTGAATCGCAGGGCGGTGGCCTTGGTGCGCAGGATGGCCAGCCGGGTTTCGAAATCCGGCGCCTGGATGTCCGCGGGGAGGCCCCACTCGAAACGTGATACGAGGCGTGCTTCGAGTTTTGAGATTTCCGATGCGCGCCGGTCGCTTGAAAGCACGATCTGTCGTCCCGACTCAAACAACTCGTTGAAGGTGTGGAAGAACTCCTCCTGGATGCGTTCCTTCTCGGCGAGGAATTGCACGTCGTCGATGAGCAGGACATCGACGCTGCGGTACCGCTGGCGAAATTTTGTCAGCGCGTTTTCCTGCAGCCCTTGGATGAATTCGTTGGTGAATTTCTCCGTGGAGAGGTAGGCGACCCTGGCCTCGGGGTTGTTCTTCAGGATGGTGTGCCCGATGGCATGCATCAGGTGCGTTTTCCCGAGACCGGTGTCCCCGTAGAGAAAAAGCGGGTTGTATGCCTGTGCGGGAGCCTGTGCGACAGCCAGTGAGGCGGCGTGGGCCATCTGGTTGTTGTTACCCACGACGAACGTTTCGAATGTATTTCTCGGGTTGAGCGTGCCGGAGAAGGACCCGTTGCCGCGCTCGTCGAACCTGGGCGAACGGCGTGTGGATAGTGTCCTGGGTTTTGGGGAATGAGGAGCCTCGTCCACCGTGGAGGAGGCCGACAGCGAAATGGATGCGTGATTGTTTTCGGACTTCCGAAGCTTCACCGTGACCTGGCGCCCTGCGGTCAGCCGCAGGCGCTGGGTGATCAGGTCGAGGTAGTTGTCGTGAATCCAAAAGGCTGCAAAGTCGGTAGGTACACCCAAGACGAGGCTGTCATCGTTCGATTCGATGCAGGTGATTGGCTCAAACCACAGCTTGTACACGTCTTCCGGAAAGAGCCCGCGAATATCTTTTTTTGCGGATTCCCAAAGGGACGGAGACGTTGAAGCCGTGGACATGGACGATGCGGAAGAGAGGGATTATTCACACCCGGGCGGAATCGGGCGTTGGTGAAGGAGAGGTAATAGGGGAGCGGGAGGGCGGGCGATAAAATTCCGGAAGGTGCGCACCAGGGGCGAGTGTTTTATGAGATCTGATAAGTTACGCAACGATAGCTTCTTGTGGGTGAATCGCTCGGGAAAATCGAAAGTGGTTGTGAGGACGCTGACAGGGGACCTTCTGCCGCCAATGAATTGGAAGGTCGCTATAACGATCAACAAAAGGGGCGTTTCAAGAGCAACTTTTCCCCAAGTTATTCACTTCCCTCCTGCGCATAAGTTTTCTCGTTTTTTCGTTGCCAGGAAATCAGCGGTTGCGGGGACTTCGGAACGCTTCGCGTCCGTTGTAGTCGAAAATCTGTTACATGCGGTGATTTTCGCTCTTGGAACGTGAAGTTGCGACGAAACTACACGGATTTCTCCAATTCAGGTGTTGCCGGGTCCGTCCACTTCCCGTGCTCGCGCAGGAGTTCAATCAGGCGGGCGTCCGCCTGTTCCTGGGGGAGGTTGTACTGCACGCATTGTTTTCCGACGTAGAGATTGATCTTTCCCGGTGCTCCTCCGACGTAGCCGAAATCGGCATCCGCCATTTCCCCGGGCCCGTTCACGATGCAGCCCATGATGGCGATCTTGACTCCCTTGAGATGTCCCGTCCGCGCCCGGATGCGTTGGGTTGTGGTCTGGAGGTCGAACAGCGTGCGTCCGCATGAGGGACAAGCGACAAATTCCGTCTTCGAGATTCGTGCGCCTGCGCCCTGAAGCACATTGTAGCTGAGTCGGGTCGCGCGCACGGGATCACCTTCTGTTTCGATGCTCACGCAGTCCCCGATTCCGTCGCAGAGCAGCGCACCCGTGAGGACGGACGCCTCGATCAGCTTCGAAAGGAAACTCGTATCGCCGAGCACCGCGGTTTCCTGCGTATTGCGGATCCAGAGAGGCGCATCGCACCCGGTCTTTCGAAGCGCCGCTGCGAGTGCCCGATAGGCGCCGAGCGCATGTCCTGTGTCCTGATCCGCCGCGCCGAATTGCGGCGAATGCGTCACCAAAAATCGGATACAGTTGTTTGCTCGGAGTTCCGAGGCAACCCCTGGTGCCTCAGCAGCAGTCAGTGCCGCTGCCAGCGTAAATTCGAAACGCCTGGTGAGTGCGGCAAAGTCGCGAAGAGATGATCGGTCGGCCGCGGCAAATGTCCTGACGGCGAGCATTGGAATGCGTGCAGCCTCAAGTAAGGGCGTGATATCCGCGGCGGAAATCTCCGGGGAGAGATCCAGGGCAAGAAAGTTTGCTGGAATCGATGCCGCCACGCCGCACTCGGCGAGAGCTGCGATGTCGGCCTGCGATTGGATGGGCACGAGCCATCCCTCAACGGGAGTATCGGTCCGTATGCGCGCGAACTCCGCGTTTTGCGTGCGTTGAAGCAGTTGGCTGAGCGTTGTGCGCACAAGCACGCGCGGTGGCTGTGAAGCGCCGACTGTGCAGTCGGGCGAAAGCGTCACCGCTGCGGTGGTGGCGCGGGTGAAGTGATATGGATCGATTTCGTCGCTTGCACTGGTGACGGCTTGAGTTCCTTCCGCGACAGGCGCGCTTCGGGCTTTCCACAAGGACATCGCCTTTGTTGCAATCGCGCGTGCGACCGGGATTTCGTAGACGCTGTCCTCGGTGAGAGAGACGCGGATGGTGTCCCCCAAACCGTCCATGAGCAGCGAGCCGATCCCGATCGAACTTTTTATGCGCCCATCTTCGCCATCACCGGCTTCGGTGACGCCGAGATGGAGCGGGTAGGCCATGTTTTCCTGGTGCATCCGGGCGACGAGCAGCCGATAGGCCTGGATCATCACCTTCGGATTGGAGGCCTTCATGGAGAGAATCATCTGCCTGAAGCCATGGGATTCGGCTATCCGCAGGAATTCGAGTGCGCTTTCGACCATACCCAGCGGGGTGTCGCCGTAGCGGTTCATGATGCGGTCGGAGAGTGAGCCATGATTGGTGCCGATCCGAAGGGATCGCCCGAGGGCTTTTGCGCGCAGGACGAGAGGTGAAAATGCCTCGTGCAGACGCTCGAGTTCCTGCTCGTAGTCCGAGTCGGAGTATTCCCGGACGGCGAATCGTTTCTTGTCCGCGTAGTTGCCTGGGTTGACGCGAACCTTCTCGACATGTTCGACCGCCTCCATGGCCGCCTGCGGGAGGAAGTGAATGTCAGCGACGAGCGGGATGTCAGCGAACCCTGCCGCGCTGAAGCGGGCGCGGATGTCGCGCAGGCACCGGGCGGCCTGAACATTGGGTGCCGTGACCCGCACGATTTCGCAGCCGACTTCCGCCAGCGCGATCGCCTGCTTGACGGTTGCGTCGATGTCCTGCGTGTCGCTCGTTGTCATCGACTGGAGGCGGATGGGATTGTCTCCCCCGACGCCAACGGAGCCGACCATGACGGGAATGGTGGTGCGGCGGATCGTGTGGAAACGAGATGCGCAGTAGGACGGCAGCATGGGCACAGTTTCTACCCCCGGGTGAAGAATGTCCAATGACGATTGTTGATCGGTTTGAGGAGACTGCAGGCACCGGGAGGTGGTGATTGCGATCACCGGCGAATGATTGCGGCCCGGTATTTGCCAACGCCAATCCCGGGCGCGCTTTATGCGGCGGCAGACGGCCGCGCAGTGGCACTATTTGGCCGGAGTGGGTGAAGGCGTTGCCTGCGAGGCTGCCGCCGGGGGAGGGGCCGGAGGACGGGTATCCCGGGCCCACCGGCGAACATCAAAGAAGCTGACGTACAGAATCATGCTGAAGAGGAGCACGACAAAAATACTCTGGGTTCCCGCGATGAAATTCGCGGGCAGTGCGCGCCCGCGGAGTTTGCCGATGGTCGCGAAGAGCATGTGGCCGCCGTCGAGAACGGGAATCGGCAGCAGGTTGAACACCGCGAGATTGATGTTCACGAGGATCGTGAACCAGAGCACGAGTCGGATGTCTGCCTGTGCGGCCATGTGAAACACGCGGATGATGCCGACCGGTCCGCTCAGTTTGGAAATGCCGATGTCGCTGTGCGGATTGATGAGGCTGGCCAGTGTCTGCCAGGTCTTGCCGAGATGGGAGGCGAATTGTTTGAAGGGCGTTTCGTAGACAAGCCTGGTCTCGTAGGAGAAGGACAGGCCGATGTCTGCGGGATCCTTAGCCTGGTCCTTGCCTGCGGGCGCCAGTGTGAGCGTGAGCTCCTTTCCTTCGCGAAGCAGTTTGATCGCCACGGCCTGATCACGGTGTTTGCCCAGATATTCGGCGTAGGTCTGCAGGCTGAGGGTGGGCGTTGTATCCAAAGACAGGATACGATCCTTCGGCTGAAGGCCTGCGCGGGCTGCAGCGGATCCGGGATCCACCGAATGCACGATCAGGTTGTAGGCCGGGGCGATTCCCACCTTGCGCATCTTCTCATCTCCGGCGAGTTGGGGGTAGACCGTGACATCAAGCAGTTTGCCATCGCGTTCGATGGTGAATACAGCCTTGCGGCGGCCATCGAGCGCCCGCTGCGTGCCGGTCACCAGCGTCTGCAGCAGATCCTGCCAGTCCTCGAGCTTGTGCCCATCGATTGCCTTGACGACATCGCCGACCTTCAGGCCTGCCTCGCGCGCCGGGCTCGGTACCGGTGTGTGATCCGGAAGCTCGATCTGCGAGGCCACATAGCCGATCTGCGTGGTGGCCTGATCGCTGCTGACCGGCTGGCCGATCACCCAAAGAACGGCGGCCAGGGCGAACGCAAAGAGAATGTTGAAGAATGCGCCGGCGGAGGCGACGATCATCTTGTCCGCATAACCGGCCGGAGGAAGTGCGCCGACATCGGCCTCAGGCTCTCCCTCGAGACCCTTGAGGTCCGCCAGTTGCGGCAGCGCCACATAGCCTCCCAGAGGCAGCCACGAAACGCGATATTCGACGCCATCCTTACCCTTCCAGCCGAACATCTTCGGACCAAAGCCGATTGAAAACCGATCGATATGCATGCCGCGTCGGCGGGCGGCCAGAAAGTGGCCCAGTTCATGGACAAAAATGGAGCCCCCAAAAAACAAGATGATCAGGAAAACAGCCCAAAGGTTGGAGAGGATAAAGCCGAGCAGATCCATGTCGCGAAAACGGTGAGTTGCTTAGTGTGAGGCCGCAGCGCGTGGTTCAGCGCGACGGAGAGGAAGTGATCCGGGAGCCCGCGGACCTCCGGCAGCGTTCGGCTGCGATGCTGCGGGCCTCGGCATCGATGGCGAGAACGGAGGGGAGATCGGTCGGTTCAAAAGAAGGCACGTTTTGAAGAGTGTGGTCGACAACATCCGAAATCGCAAGGAAGTCGATCCTGCCGTCAAGGAAGGCCTCGACAGCGACCTCATTCGAGGCGTTGAAGATGGCTGGCGTTACACCGCCGGCTTCCATCGTTTTGCGTGCGAGACGGTAGAGCGGATATCGCGATTCGTCCACGGGTTTGAAGTCGAGCGAGAATTGCTTCATCAGGTCGAGTGCATGATCGACGCCACGCGTCGCGGAATCCGGGAGCAGCGCACGCTGGATCGGGAAAGTCATCGAAGGGGGACTAAGTTGCGCAAGCATGACGCCGTCCACAAATTCAACCAGGCAATGGACGATGCTCTGGCTGTGAATGACGGCCGCGCACTGTCCCGGCTTCAGGCCGAAAAGCCACTGCGCCTCGATCAATTCAAGTCCCTTGTTGGCGAGGGTGGCGGAGTCGACCGTGATCTTCGGTCCCATGGACCAGTTGGGATGCCTGAGCGCGTCGGCGCGGGTAACTTGGGAGAGCTTTTCCAGCGGAAAGTCCCGGAATGCCCCGCCGCTGGCGGTGAGGATGACGCGCGCAACATCGTTGCGAGGGTGACCTGAGAGACATTGTGCGACGGCCGCGTGTTCGCTGTCGACGGGCAGCAGGCGTGCGCCGGATCTTCTCGCGGCCTCCATTACGAATTTTCCTGCCAGGACGAGGATCTCCTTCGAGGCGAGCGCAAGGTCCTTTCCCGCGGCGAGCGCCGCCAGTGCAGGGGCAAGACCGGCGGTCCCGACGACGGCGACGAGCACGACATCGGCCTCGGGGAGCGTGGCCAGTTCAATCAGTCCACGTTCTCCCGCGTGCAGGATGGTGTCGCGGGGAACCGAGCCCTCCTCGGCAGCCAACTTCGCGGCTGCTTCGTCGGCGATTGCCACGTGGCGGACGCGGTGGCTCGAGGCGATTGCGGCTAGGCGTGAGGCATTCGAACGCGAGGCAATGCCGATGAGTTCGAGTTTGTCCGGGTGGGCGGCGATGACGCGCAAGGCGCTTTCTCCGATGGATCCGGTGGCACCGAGCAGGACCACGCGACGGCGGGAGCGGAGTGACATGGTGAGAGAGCGAGATAGGGCACGGGCGATCCCGCTAGCGGGTGAATCCGTGAAAGACCGCGTAGCCGAGAGGCGCGGCGAGGATGAGGCTGTCGGTCAAATCGAACATGCCGCCAATACCCGGAATCGTGCCGCCTGAATCCTTCACCTCCGCACGACGCTTCATGATTGATTCTACAAGGTCGGACACCACAGCGATGGCAGCGATGGGGGCTGCGATCAATGCCGCAAGCCATGGCGTAAAAGCTGCGGGCAAATAGTCGCGCGCAAAATGGGCGATTGCGGCACCGATCAGTGCGGCTGACAGCACTCCTCCGACAAATCCCTCCCAGGTTTTTTTTGGACTGATCTGAGGCGCCATCTTGTGGCGGCCAAAAGCCATGCCGCTCAACAGGGCGCCGGTGTCGCAAAACTTGGAAACGGCGATCAGCCATAGCGCCATGACCAGGCCCGCCCGCGGGTTCGGCGATTCGATCAGGATTGTCCGTGAGAGAAAGTGCAGCATGAACGGCACGTAGATGACGCCGAAGATCGACCACGCGAGCGTTTCCAGCCGGTGTTGCGCATCGCGTTCGCTCAGGATGCGGACGGAAAATGCAATCACGGCGAGCGCCAGCAACTCCGCGGGGCCGACATGGCGGTCGAGGTAGAGCGGACCAAGGGTGATGGCTGCACCGAGCACGAGACCGAGCCGGTTGAATGGAACGATTCCACCGCGGGCGACCATGGCGTAGAACTCGCGCAGGGTGAGCGCGCTGATCGCCGTGATCATCCAGACACCGCCAACCGCCCCAAACCAGTAGAGCGAGGCGAGCACGATTGCCCAGAGTGTGAAGGTGCTAAGAACGCGTTTCAGCACGGGCGTTGCTGGATTGGCTGCGGCGCGGTGCCATGGTCCGGTTGGGCACTAGCGGATTGTCGCGGGACTCCGCTGTTCACTCGTGCGTCCGAAGCGTCGTTCGCGGCGCGAGAAATCCTCGATGGCCGCCTGAAGATCCTCCCGGCCGAAATCCGGCCAGAGCACGGGGGAAAACACCAGTTCGGCATAGGCGCATTGCATCATGAGAAAATTGCTGAGGCGGACTTCGCCCGAGGTGCGGATCAGGAGGTCGGGGTCTGGGATTCCCGCGGTGTAGAGGTAACGGCTGAACGTTTCCCAGGAACTGTCGTTGAGCTTTTCCTTCCCGGCGGCGACCGCGGCCGCATAGGCCCGTGCCGCATCGACCAATTCCGTGCGGGAACCGTAGTTCAGGGCGAGGATGAGCGTATGCTCGGTAAACGCTGCGGTTTGGGCTTTGGCGTCTTCAAGCTGACCCCGAACGGCGGCGGGCAGGTCCTCCGTCCGGCCGATCGTAAGCAGACGGATCCTGTTCTTCACGAGCGAGGCTGTTTCCCGTTTCAGGAAGAATTCGAGCAAACCCATCAGCGCACCCACCTCGTCCGCGGGCCGATGCCAGTTTTCCGCAGAGAATGCATACAGCGTCAGGTAGGGGATGCCGAGGGCTCGCGTGGCATCGAGGATCGTTCGCACCGTTTCAACTCCGCGGCGGTGGCCTTCAATCCGAGGCAGGCCGCGCTTCTTGGCCCAGCGGCCATTGCCATCCATGATGATGGCGATGTGTGTCGGGACGGCGGCGTTTGGACCTGACATGCGTTTAGCCGTGAAGTGAGCGGCCAGCCCAACCCTTTGACAAGGCCGAAGGTCTGGCCTTGGGAAGTCGTTTGACTGCGGTCACTTGGAAACTGGGAAAACGACCTTGATACCCGTGCTGGCGCATGAGTCCGTGAAACTTCACAGTCCAAGCATGAAATTCAGAGTCCGGTCTGCTTCCCCAGGCAGGTGTTCATGAGAGAAGTCCGGGTAGAGAACCATCTGTTTCAGACTGCTGATCTTGTTGTAGGCTGCGAACTGGGTGCTTGGAGGACAAATGGGGTCCATGAGGCCGACATGCATCAACACCTCTGCGCGGATGCGGGGCGCGAGGAATTGAACGTCAATGTAGCCAAGGCGATTGAAGACATCCTGCTCCCGTTCGTGGCACGGGTCAAAAGAACGAAAATAGTCCCGGAGTTCCTGGTAGGCATCCTTTGCCAGATCCATTTCCCAGGTGCGTTGGTAGTCGCATAGAAACGGATACACCGGGACCGCACGCCGGATGCGCGGTTCAAGCGCGGCGCAGGCGAGGGTGAGAGCGCCTCCCTGAGATGGCCCCATGGCGCCCACGCGCGCGGGATCCACCTCCGGCAGACGCATGACAACCCGCGCGAGTTGAGCTGTATCCAGAAAAATCTGACGATAGAGAAGGCGACGCGGATCATCGTGGTCCAGACCGCGGATGATGTGTCCCCTCAGCGTATTACCTACAACACCGCCTCGGTCCTCGGAACGTCCGCCCTGGCCGCGACAGTCCATTGCCGCCACGCACATCCCCTGGGAAACATAGGCGAGCTTCTGCGTCCAATCGCCGCTGTGATGGCTGTAGCCGTGAAACTGAAGAACCGCGGGAGCGGATTTTGCGCCGGATGGACGGAGAAACTTGGAGTAGATTCTCTCGCCGCCGACCCCGGTAAACGTGAGATCGAAGCACTCCGCATCGCGGAGTTTCAGGGTATTGTTTGGCCTAAATTCAGGTCGAGGATCGGTGGCATCCAATTCGCGCAGGGCTTCGTCCCAGAAGGCATCGAAGTCGGCGGGACGCGGATTGCGTCCTTGATATACGCGGAGCTCTTCAAGCGGTTTGTCGATCAGTGGCATGGCAGGGGATTGCCATGCTCGAAATCAGGAATCGGGCGAATCCGCAATGCATCAATGCGCCCTGCCATCCAGTCCGGCAGAAGGCAGAATTGGCCGCCTACTTCTTGCCGAGGACGGCCGGAGATTTTTTCAGCTTGTCGATCTTCGGCTTGATGACGACCCTGCAGTAGCCTTCGTTGGGATGTTTTCGGTAGTAGTCCTGGTGATAGGATTCTGCCGGGTAAAATTTCTCCAGAGGAACCACCTCCGTGATGATTCGTCCGCCCCAGGCTGCCTGTGCGGCATCCATCGATTCCTTTGCAGCGGTCCTTTGGGCATCGCTCGTCGTCAGAATGATCGAGCGGTATTGGGTACCCTCATCAGCGCCCTGCCGATTGAGCGTGGTGGGGTCGTGGATATTCCAGAAGTAGTCCACAACCTCCCGGTAGCTCACGACGGCGGGATCGAATTCAATCCGTATCACCTCCGCGTGACCGGTGCTCCCGGTGCACACCTCCCTGTAGGTGGGATTCCTTGTGTGCCCGCCGGCATAACCGCTGACGACGGCCCTGACGCCCGGCAGCATTTCGTAGGCCGCCTCCGTGCACCAGAAGCAGCCTCCACCGAGATAGGCGAATTCCGATGCGGAGGGCGTGGTTTGCGGAGTGGCGGCGGCGAGCGGGGAGGGGGACATGGCCGACATGGCGAAGAGGATGGATGCAGCAAGGGCGGCTGTTGTATTCATGGCAGCTTGAGAGGAAATGACTAATGAATTGGAAAATCGCAATGGCACGCAGCGGGCTCGCAGGTGTCCAATTTTAGGTGCAATCTGAATACTCAATGACCGCAATCATTGCCTTCAACCCGCCATGAGTCCCCTTCGGCCGCTCATTCTTTCCCAACCTGCTGTATTGGTGTCGCTTGGAGTCGCCCTGGCGCTGACGGTCGGCACGGCGACACTGGGAGTGATTTCAACCCGCCGTGTTGTTGAGACCAATGCGCGGGCTTCGGAAATTCATGGAAAGATCCTGACGATTCAGCAGACCATGACCGCACTTGCGGATGCGGAGACGGGACAGCGGGGATACCTGCTGACGGGAGACGAGAAGTATCTGGAGCCCTATCGTGCGGCCTTCGGACGAATCGAACCGCTGATGGCGGAGCTGAGGCGGAGATTTGCCGGCAATTCGGAGCGGCTTGAATCGCTGGATCGGCTTGCCCCGCTAATCCTTGCGAAACGGGAGGAAATGGAAAAGACGGTTTCCCTGAAAGAAAAGGGCTCCATGGCCGCTGCGCTCAACATCGTGGAGACCGATGACGGCCTTACGGCGATGGCATCCATCCGCAGGATTCTCACGGGAATGGAGATCCGTGAAGTGCGCGACTTGAAGAGCGAGGGCAACCGCCTTGAGGAGAGTGCGTATCAGTTTCAGTTCATGATTCTTGGCATGATCGGCGTCGCGATTGCCCTTTCAATCCTCGCCGCCGCGTTGCTCGTGCGACGTCTGCGTGAACTTGCGACGATGGTGACGGTGTGTGCCTGGACGAAACGCGTCAAATGGCGAGGGCAATGGGTCACCTTTGAGGAGTTTCTCGAACAGCGTTTCAAACTGCGATTCACGCATGGCATGTCGGAGGAGGCGGCGCGGCAGTTCCAGGTGGAGGCGTACGAAGTGCACGAGGCAGATTCGCGGCGCGTTCCTCCCAAGGCACCCTGATCCCCGACGGAGATCCGGGGAATACCGGTTCACCATCAGTTGCGCGTGAGCCGCCGGTACTTGATCCGCTTGGGGGTGTCCGCGTCGTGTCCCTTGCGGCGCCGGTAGTCCTCGAGGTAACTGGAGAAATTCCCGGCAAATGCGTGCACGGTGCTCTCTCCCTCGAAAGCGAGAATGTGTGTGGCGACACGATCGAGGAACCACCGGTCGTGTGAAACGACGACGGCGCATCCCGCAAAGGTTTCAAGGGCCTCCTCAAGCGCGCGGATGGAATTCACGTCGAGATCGTTGGTGGGCTCGTCGAGGAGAATGAGATTTGCGCCCTCCTTGAGCAGGCGTGCGAGATGCACGCGGTTGCGCTCGCCTCCAGAAAGCACGCCGACTTTTTTCTGCTGATCGGCTCCGGTGAAGCCGAACTGCGCGCAGTAGGCGCGGGCGTTGACCTCGCGGCCCCCGAGGTCAAGGATTTCCTCTCCGCCACTGATCGCCTCGTAGATGGTCTGTCCGTTGGGCAGCGAGTCGCGTGATTGATCGACATGAGCAATGCGCACGGTTTCTCCGACACGAAGCGTTCCGCGGTCCGGCTTTTCGGCGCCCACGATCATGCGGAAGAGGGTGGTCTTGCCGGCACCATTGGGTCCGACGACGCCGACAATCCCCCCTGGGGGCAGCGTGAAGGAGAAGTTCTCAAAAAGAAGCCGGTCGCCATAGGCCTTGGCAATTCCCTGTGCCTCCACGACGAGGGTTCCGAGCCGTGGACCGGGTGGAATCACGAGTTCAAATTCTCGCTCCTTCTCCACGACACTTTCCTTGAGCATGCTTTCGTACGCGCTGATTCTCGCCTGGGATTTCGCCACCCGGGCCTTGGCGGATTTGCGGATCCATTCGAGTTCACGGGCCATGGCCTTCTGCCTTCGATCCTCGGTCCGCTGCTCCACGGCGGCTTTTCGCTGTTTCTGCTCCAGCCATTGTGAGTAGTTACCCTTCCATGGAATTCCGTGGCCGCGGTCGAGTTCGAGGATCCACTGGGCGACATTGTCGAGGAAATAGCGGTCGTGGGTGACGGCAATGACCGTGCCCTCATAGCGGGCCAGATGCTGCTCAAGCCAGTGCACGCTCTCGGCGTCGAGATGATTGGTGGGTTCGTCGAGCAGGAGAATCGCCGGCTTCTGAAGAAGGAGCCTGGCGAGTGCGACGCGCCTACGCTCGCCTCCGGAGAGCTGGTCGACGCCTTGATCGGGCGGCGGGCAACGCAGCGCATCCATCGCCATTTCGACCTGAGACGCGACATCCCAGGCGCCGAGGTGGTCAATCTTGTCCTGAAGTTCCGCCTGCCTGTTGGCAATCCTGTCGCGTGCGGCATCGTCCGGCGCGTCATTCAATTCATCCCAGGTCGCATCGTAGGCGGCGACGAGATCGTTGAGCGCTTTCACACCTTCCTCCACACAGGCCCGCACAGTGGCTCCTGGTGTCAGGGAAGGTTCCTGTTCAAGGAAGCCAACCGGATATCCCGGTTCAAAATGCACACTCCCGTCTATGTCGGTATCCCTTCCCGCCAGAATTCGCAGGAGCGAGGATTTCCCCGATCCGTTGAGCCCGAGGACACCGATCTTTGCGCCATGGAAGAAGGACAGCGAGATGTCGCGAAGGATCTCCTTGCGTTCGATCTTTTTCGAAACGCCGAGCATGGAAAAAATCACCTTGGGCTCTTCTGCTTTGGCCATGACGGATAGCTGATGGAGATGATCAATCGACGAGTTTTAGTAGAGCGGTGAAATGCTGGTCGCGATGTTCGATCGGCACGCGACCTGTCTCGCCCGCTTGCAGCAGTGACGGGACACGACCGCGCATGTCTGGGTCCGCGTCCTGGTGTGTTTCATTGCTTCTTTCAGGTCATGATCGGGAATGTCCACGGTCGTTTTCATGCTTCTGAACGTATCTATTTCAGTTTCAATTCCACGCGTGATCCGGTGGTGGCCGGGGAAACAATGAACACCCTTTCGGGTGCGATCTCCCCCGTCTGGAGGATTGCTCCCCGAAGGTTTTGGGCACGTGCATTGGCAAGCGCGAGCAGATCGTTCTCCTCGACTACGACCTTCTCCGCGAGGCGCGCGATCATTTCCTCCGTGGAGAACGAGTGCATGGGCTCAGCCGGAGGGGATACGTGTGATGACGATTCTGATGTTACCGGAGCAGTAGAGGGTGGAGGGAGGGATCCTCTTTCGCTTCCCGTGAAGAGCCTGCGTATGCGTTCGATGAACCCGCTGTGGCGATTCCCATTTTCCGCTGGCGACGACGGCGGTGTCGGAACGGGCTCAGGTGATGGCATGGGCGCAACCAAGTCGGGAAATGCCGCTGCGAAGAGTCTGCCCACGGCGCGGTCGCGGTCCTCCTGGGACATCGGTGATTCGTCGCTCGCCTGCACATTTGTGCCGGCGCTCTTGGCTGTCAGAAACTCGGATCGGATTTGCTCCTCGAGCTTGGCATGTTGCAGTGCCAGTCGATCCGCCGTCGGGTCGAAACCGCCTGCGAGGTCCAGTTTCAGGGCGGGACGGTTCGCAAGGGCCTTTATCACGGTGGCCCGTTTTCCCGCTTCTGTTTCAAGGATGGCGGTGGCACCTGGTTCAAATTTCTGGAAGGCAAGTTCCTCGCCGCCTCCACCAAACATGCTTCCGAGCAGGGCGAAGGGAGACGTGGCGGCCTTGGCGAGAAGGTTGCTGATGACGCGCCACACGACCCGCCCGATCCGGAAATTGGGATCGTCGAGGCTGCCTTGGACAGGGACATCGATGACAATCTGTCCGGAGCTGTCCTTGAGCAGCGCTATCGCAAGCGTGATGGGAAGCTTCAACGCATCGGCACTCTCGTTCTTTTCACCGAGCGTGAATTGTTCGAGAGTCACGACGTCGGAGCTGTCAATGGTGCGATTGTTGAGCTTGAATTCAATTGCGAGGCTTAGCGCGCCCCTCTCAAAGGCATGTCCCGTGTATTTTGCGATATAGGAACCCATCGGGGAGAGTTCGATGTCCTTGAAATCGAGTTTGACGTCCGCCGTTGCCGGCGAGCCGAGCGGATTGAGTTGACCGGAGATTTCGACAGGGGCCGTGTCATTGACGACTCCCTTCAGCTGGATGCTGCCCTTTCCGAGCGATTGGGATGAAAGTCCTTCGATGGTGCCGCTCAGTCTTGAGATCTCCGAAATTGCCGTTGGATGAACAGATTCGTCCTGAAAGCCGAAGGCAGCTTGCTCGAGGGTGAGTTTTCCGATGGTGAGGGGAGGCAGCGTCTGCGGACCTGCCGGTGGTGCGGCGATGGCTGTCGTCTCGGATGCGGCCGGAAGCGCCTGTGGCGGTGGTTTGCTGCCGACGATTGAGGAGAGGTTGAGTTTTCCCCCGCGTGAGATCGAAGCGCGGGCATGCAGGTCCCTCCATAGAATGTGGTTGATGTCGGCCTTCAAGGGATGTGAAGCGAACTCCATGCCTTCAAAGGCGAGCGTCGACCAGGTGGCTATCGGGCTCTTTGTAGCCAAATCCCGGAGATCAAATCCCTCGATGGTTGAGTTGCCCTTGAAGGTCATAACGTCACCCGCAAGCGAGACATTGCCGGCGAGCACGAACAGGCCTTTGTCCACGTGTAGAGGCATACGGGATTGCAGGTAGGGATTGATCAGCGAGAGGGGAATCCCTTCGAGCGAAACGGCCAGATTCCCGGCCAGCGGATGAAGAGCCGCGGTCCCCTCGACGGAAATGTTTCCTCCCCCCTCAAGACCAAGTTTCAATTCCACGGTGGAGAGTTCATTAAGGCGATGAATCTTCAGCGGTGCGAGACGTGAGGTCAGGTTGCGTACCTGAAATTTTTCGGGATGCTCCAGCGTGCGATCGGTGAAGAGGGCATCGAACTGGGCGACCGCGATCTGTTTCACTGTCACCGACCATGGCGCTTCGGCGGCTGCGGATGGGGCGGGTGTGCCCGTACCTGCGTTTGAAGCGGTGGTGGGTTGAAGGGCGGAGGCCTGAGTTTTCGGCAGCATCAGGCTTAGGATGTCGATTCCGTCAGGCTGCCGATTCGCTACAATGTCTCCGCCGGTAAAACGAAGTTCGCCGATGGAGACTTCCCGGCTTGCCAGGCTGGCATCAAGCTCCGTGGCGGCGATTTCCTTTACGGCGATTCGCGGATCGGTCGAATTCGGTGCCGTGAGCTCCAGGCTCTGGATCGCAAGGGAGCCATCTGAAATGCGTACGTCAGGCGAGCCACGTGCGAGGCTTGCTTCGTAGCGTGCCTTGATCGAAAGATCTCCGCTCCGGAGTCGGAATTGGACCATGCCCTCGTAGTAGGGTGAGTATTTGGGAAGTTTTAGGTTGGTCAGAGCGAACTTCCCCGAAGACCTGAGAGCTTCGGGTTCAAGCGTGCCTGTCCATGATAAACTTTCGCCCGTTTCGGATGACGCAGTAAAGGAGTACGGTGCGCTCGTGTCTCCGGCAGTTTTGAAATTGTGAAGTGTGAACGTGACGGGTCCGAGGTCGGTCGAGAAAGGCGTGCCTGCTCCGGCGTCCTCGAAACGAAAACGAGCATGGGTTACCGCAAAATTCCCGATGGAAATGGCAGGTATGCGTTTGCCGGAGGAGGGCGGATTTTCGCTTGGGCCATCGGTCTTCTTTTCGATGAGGTCGGCAAAATTTAGTTGGCCGCTGGCATCCCGTAGGATCGTTGCGTGGAGTCCATCCAGTTCGATCTCCTTGAAGGTCCACGTGCCCAGAAGTCGCTTCAGGGGATCGAAGTTGGCTGAGAGCCTGTTCCAGCCGATGAAGTCTCCGCCCGTTGTATCGCGCACCTCGAAACCGGTTATTTCGATTGAAAAGGTGAGCGGATTGAGCCGCACCTTGAGAATGCTTACGGGTCGATTGAGTGCCTTGGAGAGACGCTTTTCTGCCTGCGCACGAACGAGCGGAGGAAGGATCAGGAAGCCGATCAGCACATAGCTGACTGCAAGAATTCCGAGGGTGATCAGCACCCGTCGAAGTCTTGGGCAGCGCGGGGCCCGGGTGGCGGGATTGGATTCAGGCGTGCTCACAAGCGATCAGCGACAGGGCAAATGGCGCCCGGTGCCGGTATCTGGCGATTCTTTGTCTGAAAGCGGCCGAGGGTTCTGGGCGCAGCTCGTCTGCCGTTGGCGGATTTCTGCTGCGATTCCGAGTAAAAGTTAACCCGGCTACCCTCAAATATGCCGCGAATCACCAGCGTCCTTTGCAGCATAGCCGGTTTCCTGTCTCTGGTGGTTCACCGCGTTCTTCTTGAGGTACGCTTGATAGACGTCCTCCGCGCTCATGCCGAGGACTTGCGCGAGGGAGACGAGAAAATGGAAAAGGTCGACGACCTCAACCCGTGCATTCTGTTCGTCAAATTTCTGATACTTTGCCCACCATTTCCACGGAACTGAATCCACAAGTTCGGCGAGCTCCTGCTGCATCGCCCGGGTGTAGTTGAGGATCCATTTTGCCTTCTCTTCCTCATTTGGAGGCGGAAGATGTACGCCAATCCGTTGATTTAGAGCATCCTGCATTTTGAAGATCGCTTCGAGTCTATCGGGGGTCATGTCTGCGAGAGTCGCCCCGTTTCATCGTGGCTGCAAGAAATCTGTCGCTGCCAGCATGCTGAGGAGCGGGAATTCAGCAATTTGCATGAAGATTCCATCGGCGAACCTTGTGTATCTCGCAAGGGAATCGTGGAATTAGGGTTGCGGGTGCATTTGCATTAGCCGATATTAGAAGGCGTGCTGCCTGCGTTGAGCGTTCTTGCTCCGCCCATGGCGCCGACTGCGCATCCCGCATCTCTGCGGTGATTGCGCCTTAAACCAAACATATAAAACCAGTCATGTCCGATCCATCCATGTCCAGTGCGACGCCTGCGCAGGCTGATTCTGCCGCGCCGTCACCTGCGACCTCCAGCGCGCCAGCCGCTGCAACCGAGCCGAGTTCCTTCGGCACGAGCCGCGGTTCAGGCCTCGCGCGTGGCAAGCGTCCGACCGTCGTCGCACCCACTGCCGCCAGTGCCGCTTCCCGCGGCGAATACAAACCCACCGCCGTTCAGGTCATCGTTGCTGAACGCGAGTACCAGAATCCGTTCGCGCCCGAAACGCCGCCGAGCCAGGAGCTTGTTTCTCCCGTTCCGGCCTTCGAGAAGCGAGCTTCTGTTGAAGCATCAACAGCTTCCGCCCCCGCGGATGCTGAATCGTCAAGGATCCAGGAAACCGTCATCACGGCCTCTCCGCTTGCCGAGCCACGAGGCACGGAGGAGATGCCCCTTGCGGAAGTGCAGGAAAAACCGGAGCCGACGCCTGAAAAATCAAGCATCACCATCCTGCCGCCCGCAGAACCGCGTCGCCCTGCCACAAGCTGGGATCATGCGTCGTCCCAAGAGGAAGGCGGGCGATCGGAAACCGCTGAGAAGCGCGAGGATCGTCCTTCATTCCGTCCGGATCGCCGCGGGGATCGCTCCCGCGGGGAGGGGTTCCGGAATGGCGGACAGGGCAACCCACGCGATGGGCGCCGGGATGGCCGTGAGGCTCGGTTTCAGCGCGAGGATCGCCCCTCGCGCGAGAATCGGGGCAATCGCGGCCCAGGGCCAGATCGCAACGCGGCCCCAGCGAGGACCTTCACGCCGCAGCCGCCTGCCCCCTCGAACCCAGAGTCGGCGAAGAAATCCGGCGGCTTTGTGAGCTGGATCAAGGGCATATTTGGCGGGTCGCCTGCTGAAACTCCCTCCGATCGCGCACCAGGAAGGACACCGAATGACCGGGAGTCCTCTCGCTTTGTGGATCGCGGCGGGTCCCGCCGCCGACAGGGCGGAGGGGGACGCCGTTTTGACCAGCGTGGACCGCGCGAGGGCCAGGGCGGGGAATTCCGCGGATACGGATCCGGCGAGCATTCGGGCGGCGGGGATAGCGGCGGAAATCGTCGGCGACGCCACCGCGGTGGTCGCGGCCGGAATCGTGGGGACTTTGGCAGTCCCGATAACCGCTCAGGCGGAGGCAGGGAAGAGGGCGGCTCTTCTTCGGACAATGGGTAATTGACCCTCAGGTGCGGCTTTCAAGGTCGCGCGAATCGAAGGCGTCCGCAAAGTCGGACGCCTTTTTTATTGTTTCGACGATTGAATCCCGTGCGATTCCATTTGTCGTTTCACGCCTCGCATGCCCGATCTCATCGTCAATGGCGGCAAGCCGCTCTCCGGAACCATCACGCCCTCAGGCAACAAGAACTCGGTTCTCCCGATTCTTTGCGCCTCGCTGCTGACGGATGAGCCGGTGGTCCTGAGGAATGTGCCGGACATAACCGACCTGGAAAAACTTGTGGGATTCTTTCGGTCGCACGGCTCGAGGATCAAGTGGGACCGCGAACGGGGAGTCATGGAAATCGACCACTCGGGTTTCACCGACGCCCTGGTCAACGCCGAACTCCCCCAGGCAATGCGGTCGACGGTGCTTCTGTATCCCGCCCTGCTGCACCGCCTCCGCAAGATTTCGATCTCGTCGAATTCCAAGGGCTGTTCACTCGGCGTTCGTGAGATTGATCCCCATCTGGACATCTTTCAGACCCTCGGCGCCATCGTTGACGCAGGAGATCCCCTGGTCATCGGACTTCCCAACGGGTTTCAGGGGGGACGCCATTGGTGTGACTACATGTCGGTCACGGTTACCGAAAACTTTGCCATGGCGGCGGCGGTTGCCGCCGGCGATTCAACGCTGATCAATGCGGCGAGTGAACCCCATGTCCAGGAGTTGTGTGCTGCGCTTGTGGCGATGGGAGCAAGGATCGAGGGCATCGGCACTTCGATGCTGAAAATTTCGGGAGTGGAGAAGTTGGGCGGTGCCACGATCGAAATTGGTACCGACTACCATGAGGTGGTTACGTTCCTGGCATTGGGCGCCATTACGGGTGGCGAGGTGCGGGTTGAGAAGTCGCTGCCGCAGCATTTCGACCTGATTGTACGCGCCTTCCGCAAGCTGGGTGTCGAAGTCGAGCATGACGGAGGCACGGCGATTGTGCGCCGCAACCAGGATCTGAAGATTGAAACGCCATTCACGACCAATCTCCTCACAAAAATCGAGGCCGCGCCCTGGCCGTATTTTTCCGTGGATCTGCTGCCCTTGATGATCGCGGTGAGCACCCGTTCGGACGGAGTCGTGCATTTCTGGAACAAGGTTTACGAGAACGGCTTTTCCTGGATACCGGAACTGGCAAAGTTCGGTGCGCACGTGATTGTCAGCGATCCACATCGCATCGTGGTGTTTGGCAACAAGCCGATGCGTGCGGCGGTGGTTGATTCGCCCTATGTCATTCGTGCCGCAATTGCACTTTTCATGGTGGCCGCGAGCGTGCCTGGCCGTAGCGTCGTCAAAAATGCCGATGTGATCCAGCGCGCGCATCCCCACTTTGTGGAGAACCTGCGTCGCCTCGGGGCCGATGTGGAATGGAAGTGACACCCGCATGAATCCGAAGCCAAAACCGACCCCAGGCACGGCACCCGGGAATCCCTCCACCGGACTGGGATACCTGACGAACACGCTTTCCCAGCCGGTGAGCCAGGCGGAGGCGGCGCTGCGCCCGTTGACTTTTGCGGACTTCACCGGACAGCCAAAAACGGTGGAGCGCCTGCAGGTCATGGTCGGCGCGGCGAGGCGTCGCGGCGAGGCATTGAACCACATCCTGCTGAGTGGTCCACCGGGACTCGGGAAGACCACGCTGGCGTTCATCCTCGGGCATGAGCTTGGGAAGAACGTGCGTGTCACCTCTGGGCCTGTGGTTGAAAAGGCCGGGGACCTGGCCGGACTGCTCACGAACCTCGAGGAAGGGGACCTGCTGTTCATTGACGAGATTCATCGCATTCCCAAGACGGTCGAGGAATACCTCTATTCTGCGATGGAGGATTTCCGGCTCGACATCATGATCGACCAGGGGCCGAACGCACGCAGTGTTCGCCTTTCAATCCCGCGTTTTACGC
Organism: Verrucomicrobiota bacterium; assembly: GCA_963205455.1. GTDB lineage: Bacteria > Verrucomicrobiota > Verrucomicrobiia > Opitutales > Opitutaceae > UBA6669. The sequence goes on along the minus strand of CAUJJL010000148.1, from coordinate 4,575 downwards.
TGATCGGCGCAACCACGAGGGCAGGGCTGCTGACTGCCCCCCTGCGCTCGCGCTTTACGCTTCAGACGCGGCTCGAGTATTACGATGTGCCGACCCTTGTTGGCATCGTGGGCAGAAGCTGCGGTCTGCTCAAAGTGGAGGTTGATGAGGATGGAGCGCTCGAAATTGCGCGCCGATGCAGGGGCACGCCCCGCATCGCCAACAATCTCATTCACTTTTGCCGCGATTATGCGCAGGAGCGCGCAAAGGGGAGGATCACGCGGCAGGTTGCCTCGGCAGCGCTCGAGCTCCTGGAGATTGATGCTCGCGGGCTCGATGAAATGGACAAGCGGGTGCTTCGCGTGATGGCGGAAAACTATGGGGGTGGTCCTGTGGGCCTGGGGACGATTGCGGTTGCTGTGGGCGAGGAAGCGGAGACGCTCGAGGAAGTTCACGAGCCCTACCTCATTCAAGAGGGGTACATTCAGCGCACTCCCCAAGGCCGCGTGCTTACGCCGAAAGGGTATGGCGTGATCGGGCTGAAACCGGGTTCCGGCGACAGCTCCGGGCAGGGCCTGTTGCTTTGAAAGCAGTCCGCTGCCTCGGATTCCCGGCCGAATGTGGAGTTCGATGAGTTTTGGCGGATAAAGAATCCACCTTTTTCGGTGATCCGCTTTCCCTCTATTTCAACAGGACCTGCCACTGGTTTTCTCGCGCAGATCGTGCGGCTTTCAATGCGCCGAGCGCGACGTATCGCTTGTAGTCCTGACCGGCGATCTTGACCTTGGGCGTTTCATAGCCGTCGTCGACGAGCCGCTGCTGGATTACGGTGTCGATGCCTTTCAATTGTGAACCACCGCCGGTGATCACGATATTCTGCAGCAGGGTGACAACGCTGTCGGAAGACGCGCGCGATATCAGTGCGACCAGTGCAGGATAGATCTTTTCGATGAGGGCATTGGCAGAACGCCCCAGTACCTCACCGAGTTCGAGCACGTGGGCCTTGCCTCCGAGGATGACGCGGACATCTATGGGCTTGCGAATGGGGCCCACGTAGGAGTGAGCTTCCTTGATTTCGCGGATCTTTGCGCGGGATAGCCCGTTGTCGGGATAGGTCCGATTGAGTTCGGCCTCGATCAACGCATCAATTGCATCTCCGGCAAATCGAATGGAGATCTGGTCGGCCTCATTGGGAAAATATCCCTGCACGAGACAGAGATCGCTGGTACCACCACCAATGTCTATGAAGAGGGAATTTGTGACGGGATCCACGTAACCGGGTTGTCCTACCCGCGATTCGTCCCGGTAGCCAAGTGCTGCGAGGAACGGCTCTGGAATGAGAATGATCCGGTCGAAAATGCCCATGGCTGCACGACGGATGTTTTCACGGGCGGCATCATCGGCATTGGCCGGGACGCCGATGACGCCGCGGATTTCAGCCTGCCCGGAGGGATCGGCGAGCGAGCGAATATGGAGGAAAAAATCTCGCGCGGCCGTCGGGTGGGCGACAACGCCGTCCGCGATAGGTGAAACGGCGTTGACGTGGAGTCCATTCTGAATGGCCTGATCGCCGAACAGCAGGCGTGAGTTGCCGGCGATGATACCATCCACGATTCCTTCCTTCACGTACCCGACCACGCTGGGGATTACCTTGCTGACGGCGATGTCGCCGGATCCCGAGGAACCTGCAAGGATGCATGACTTGTTTGTTCCGAGATCGAAGCCAACGAGCACGATTTTTCGTTGGGTACCTTTCTCAAGGTGTGGCAGGCTGGATGATGGAGTTTGTGGCGTACTGGTGGCGGCTGACGATACGGACGGGCGTTCGGTGGTGAGCGTGGGCATAAAGAGGGAGTGCGGCGTTCGTGATTGATGGATTCAGGTGTGAACGAAATCAGTACCGTTGGCCGACATGAGCTTGCATCGAATTGCGGGCGTGGTGTCCCACGGAGACGCGATACATTTCGGGTGGAGGCATGCGACTTTGCTTCAGGCAGTGATTACGCGCCGGTAGACCCGCTCATTGGCTGGCGGTTCACGGAAAAATCACGACCTATGTGACTGCGGCGAATGGCATGTGCGTCGCATCGACGGAATTTTCTGACCCTGATTGCCAATCAGGGGTTGTCTCCCTGGACTCATCGCCGCTGGAAATGGACGCAAAAAAAGGCGCAACCCTCGGGAGGTTGCGCCTTTTTGGAAGTGAAGTTGGTATCTTAGAGCACGTTCACAAGGCGATGGGCCTTGTCGAATGAAACCGTGCCGTCCTTGAGTGCGAAGAGTGTCCAGTCGCGACCTACGCCCACGTTCTTGCCTGCGTGGAGCTTGGAACCGCATTGGCGGACGAGGATGTTGCCGGCGAGAACGGCTTGACCACCGAACTTCTTCACGCCGAGGCGCTGGGAGTGGCTGTCACGCCCGTTGCTTGATGTTCCCTGACCTTTCTTGTGTGCCATGACGTTGGATCCTTCTTCTTAATTAAACGGTGATGGATTCGATCTTGATGACCGAGAGCTCCTGGCGGTGGCCCTGCTTGCGCTCATAGCCCTTCCGCTTGTTTTTCTTGAACACGACGATTTTCTTGCCGCGTTTGTTTTCGAGGATGGTGGCGGTGACGGAAGCACCTGCGAGTGTCGGAGTGCCGATCCTGAAAGAGTCGCCTTCGCCGGTGGCCAGCACATCCTTGATCGTGACCGTGTTGCCCTCTTCCGTATTCGGGAAGCGGTTCACGGTCAGGATGTCGCCTTCGGTGACGACATACTGCTGGCCTTGGGTTTTGATCGTGGCTTTCATAAAATAAACCGCGGACTAAGTGGCTTTTGGCGGCGGCAAGCAAGGAGATATTTGCTGGAAAACCGTACCTGAAAGCATGTGCACCGCCTCAGTGCGGCGCATCAGAAGAAATATGGGGGAATCAGGGGGATTTTGGTGTGTTGAGAGGATGGTTTGCAGCATCCGCCTTTGCCCTGATTTCAGCATTTTCCTCGGAAATGCGAGTGTTCTGCATTTCGATGTCCTGGTAGTAGTGTTGGCGGCGCTTGTAGTCGGTGGGGAGGATGCCGCGCACCAGCAGGGCTTTCTCTGCTTCAAGTTCGAGGACCTGTTGCTTCCGTAGATTGGCCAGTCTGGCTGCCTCGCGCTCCGCCGCTTCGCGGCTCTTGAGTTCGGCTTCGCGCAGTCTCTCAAGAGCAGCAATTCGTTCCTTTTCCGCAGATTCGGCTTCCTTTTCGCGTTGCTCAGCCAAGCGGCGGGCTTCGCCCTCCGCTGCTTCCCTTTCTTTGGCGAGTCGCTCACGGTTGAGCTTGGCCAAACGCGCTGCTTCCTCGGCCGCTGCACGTGCTGCCTCTGTCGCGGCCTGGGCTGCCTGGAGCCGGGCAAGTTCCTTTTCGGCAGCCTCTGAATCCTGCTGTGCTTTCAGAGCGGCCAAGCGATGAGCTTCTGCCTCTGCTTTGGCCTTGCGTGCTGCGTCTTCAGCCAGCTCCGCGGATGATGCTTTCCGGGCCGCTGCCGCACGGGCGTCCCGGTCCCGATCCATGGCTTCGCGGTACCACGTGTATCCAAAGTATGCCCCGATAGTGGCCAGGACAGCGATGATGGCGAGTGCGATGGACCTGCTCATAGGGAAGGATGGGAGGCCAGTAGTGTCGCTCGAATGGCCTTGGTTGGAAAGCGATAGTTAGGGCGGAGAAGCGGAAATCCGGTCATGCCGCGATGATGGGGAGCGAAATCGATTTCGACAGCAGCGGCTCGAGGCTGTCGAAGTCAGGAATGACGCTTGTTTTGTGGTCTGTAAAACACGTAGTTCGTGAGGAAGCTCAGGCCGAAGATTCCGCTCAGTGTCCGAATGTTCCGCATAGCACCCACCACACTCGGCAGAGAGCTTGCAGAAGGCTCACGCACCCGCAGGAGAAAGATGGCGCCGGCCAGGGCCACAACTGGCTGAACCACGAAACAGAGATGATAAACCAACAGTGGATCCTCGAGGGTCCTCAGGGCTTGGCCGAGCACCTGTCCGCCTATGATGGGTGCGACTGCTGCAACGAGCGATGTGACCGCCAGATTTACGCCGATAGCCAGCGATTTTGCCGGAATGGGCAGAAGCTTCAGCAGCATCGTGAATTGCCCGAGAATGAATCCCGCGCTCGTCATGCCGCCCCATGTCCAGAGTGGATACAGGAGGTTGCGGTTGCTGGTGTCGAGAAAGCACCAGAGGATATTGCCCAACTGCCACATGACGAGGGAGACTGTCATCACCGCTTTGTTCCCGTGGCGATCGAGCATCTGACCCCAGGCGCGCAGCGATAGGGCGCCGCCGAGGGCCGAGAGCGTTGAAAGCATGCCGACTTCGAACGCCGACATTTCAAGCTGCTCGAACATGAACACATGATAAAAGGGACCGAAGGAATTTGCTGCAAATGACCAGATGGCTCCGAATCCTATGAATGCCAGAAGTGACTTTGATTGCATCACGAGGGCGAGCTGATCCCTGTAGGAGAGCATTCCCTTCGGGCGCGGAGCCTCAAGGTTGGACGATGGCGTGTCCCATATCCATTTCAGTGAAAAGATCCGGAGGAAGACTGCACCGACGATGATGGC
>CAUJJL010000147.1 GCA_963205455.1 Verrucomicrobiota bacterium | reverse complement strand
CAGACGCTTGACCTCGCGATCGTAGCGGGAGGTGGGCGTTGCCACCAGCATGCCCTCCTTGTTGAGGATTGCTGCTGCCGGGATGGAGCGGATGTTGAATTTCTTCGCGATGTCGCCGTTGAACTCCTTGCCGTCGAAATAAGTCGGCCATGGCAGTTTCTTGCTCTTCACAAAGGCGGCCACTTTTTCGCGATCGGCTTCTTTGGCGCATGCAACCCCCACAATTTCCAGACCCTTCTTGCGAAGCTCGAAGTAGAGGTTCTTCAGCTCCACCTGCTCGTTGCCCGACGCCTGGTTCAGAGGGGACCAGAAAACGATCAGGACGACCTTGTTCCGCATCTGGCCGAAATCGATGGGCTTGCCGTCGATCGCTGTGAAGCTGGCGGTGTAGGGCGTGCGGCGTGCCTCGATCAGGCCCAGTTCGGTCGTGGCCATTTCCACAACGCGCTTATCCTTGTGCGCCAGGAGCGCCTTGAAGAAGGCCTCGGCCTGGTTGGCGCGACCGGTTGCGGTCATCAGTTCGCCAAAGGCGCGCTCCTGCGTGTAGAGGAATCTTTCCGAGCCCGGCAGTTGTGCCAGGGCATCGATCTTTGAGCGGAACGCTTCGACGTTTTCGCGCGACAGATCCTCCCGCGCGAGTGCGTTGGCGACCGATGCGTCGAGAGCCGCGAGTGCAGTCACGGCCGCCGGTGAGAGGCCCTCCTTGCCCTGGCGGTCGAGGAGCGCAAATTTCAGGGAAGTCAGCCACGCCATTCGCCTGGCCGCGTTATCCTTTCCTGATCCACCGTAGCTTGCGAGCGAGGAGATGACCGAGCCGGCGCGGGAACTCGATGCGTACTGGGTCAGGAAATCCAGGCCAGCAGTGGCCACCGTCTGGAAACGAGCCTGATCGATCCTGGCTTCCTTGTCGTTTCTGAGCTTGTTGAACGCGTCGTAGGCGGCGTTTGCAGGATCGGGCGCCTTCGAAGAGGGTGTTTGCGCAGGAAGTGGCAGGGTTGCCGCAAACAGTCCAGCCAAGGCGATGCCCTTGCAGAGTCGAATCACTTTCATGGGATGAGGGGGTTGACGGGGGAGGGAAATTCAGACCGATGCACAGTGTGCGGGAAGCTACGCGCATGAGTCAACGCCCAGTCGGCCTCGCTTGCGTGATATTCGGGCCCGCTGTGAATCCGGGACTCAAAGTGGCGTTGAGCATAAGCTTTTCGGAGCAACGCTCCGATGGATTCAGTCGGCTGGGCGTCGATCCTCATGGCCAATGCGGACACATTGTCGGAACCCCGCTCATTTGGATCCTGTCCCGACGCCGGTTGGTGATGACACTCCCAGGATCGGCGCACGGGCGAATGCGGATCACGATGGCCGGGATGACCTGGAACTCTTCTCAGCGGTGAATCGGTTAAGTAATTCACGCTTTGCAGCCCTCGGTTGCTCCGACGATGGATACCGCACGCGGGACGGCCAATGCTGGACCGGTCAGATCACCCCATGAAAATCACCTGCCTCGCACTCTCTTATGCCGCCGCAACTCTTGTCGTTGCCTTTTCGCAGTCTCGATTGCTGGCGCAGTCACCTGCCTCCAAACCTTCGGGGGAAGACACGATCATTCTCAATCCCTTTGATGTGACGGAGAGCAACAACAAGGGCTACATGGCCACTAACTCCATATCCGGCACGGCCATGAACACGGCGCTCAAGGAAGTGCCCATGGCGATCAATGTCATCACGGCGGAGTTCCTAGCGGACAGTCTCGTGGGAGATTTTGCTCAGGCGCTCGATTTCAACTCCGCCATCACACAGACGAACCGGCAGCCGATTACGAACCGGAATGACAGTTGGTCGATTCGCGGTTTCCGCAACAGGAACACGCTTGTCGATGGCGTGACCGCGGGTGAGGCGATACCGCCGGAAATGATCGATCGCATCGAAGTGGTGAAAGGCCCCAACACGCTGTACGGGCAGTCGGACCCGGGCGGGCTGATCAATGTCATCTCCAAACGGCCGCTTGGCAGGAACAAGCTTTCCGTCGGGATACGCGCGGGGGACCACGGAATGCTCGGCGGAAACTTCGATGGCAATGTCGTGGCGAACAGCAAGCGACTCGGCCTGCGTGTGGTGGGCGCGCATAACCGGTCGGATGGTTACCGTCGAATTGACGGCAACAGGAATTCTTTCCTCGGAATAGCGGGTGATTACAAGGTCACCCAGAATACCAATTTCATATTCCATGTCAGCGGCACGGAAGGCGATGGCATCGCAAGCCAGCGGTCTACCTTTTCGTTCGAGCTGATTCCGACCGATCTGAATGGCGATGGGGTCATTGACTCGACGGTTGTAAACGGGATCGCCGAAAACACGGCTCGCCACAACAATACGTTTCTTCCCCGCGACTATACGAGCGCCACAAAGGACACACGGTATGACCGTGAGAGCAAGTTCCTCCAGTTCGGATTGAGGCAGCGCGTTGGTCAGAATGGAAATTTGCAATACATGTTTGTCCGGACTGACCAGGACATGAGCATGACTTTCCGGGAGTACAACACGTTCAATGTGGCTGGTTCATCCGATGCCAATCATACGGCATCGACCAACTCCAACCGGACTGATGCGCACACGCTCAATGGACTCTTCCAGGCGAGGACGGGTCCCATGCTGCATCGCCTGCTCGTGGGAGGTCGCTACACCTGGGATCAAAGTGCGGGGGAGACCTATACGCTTCGTACGCTGGGTCCTGCCCAGGAGCGCGCCGCACTGCAGAATCTGATCAATAGCGGGCGCAAGATCCGGTTGTATCTCACCAAGAACGACGTGCTCTCCGGAGTGCCTTATTGGCTGGATGATACGCCTACGGAGACGGAGTTGCGAACCCTTGGGGTGCGCAATGGGAATGTGTTGATGAGCGAGACCCGTGTTAGCTCGGCCTACGTCTCCGACAGCATTTCCATGTTCGACAACCGCCTCAAGGTCCTCGCGGGGTTGCGCTATGTCCGCATTCGAAGCCAGTCCACGGACACATCTGGCGTGAAGATTGGAGTGATCAATGACCAGGATGACACCAGCTACCAGGTTGGCGCCACCTATGACTTGACCCCCCGGCTCGCGGTTTATGCGAATACCGCTACGGCATTCAATCCCAACGGCTTTGACAACCTGACCGGCACGTTCTTTGACCCCGAGGAATCCAATGCCTACGAGGTTGGCCTCAAGTTCGAGGATTTGTGGAACGGCAGGCTGGGTGGATCGCTGTCCGCGTTTCAGATCCGGAAGGACAATGTCCGCCGCTCGGACTACAATCCGGTGACATTCCGGAATGACAACGAAATCACCGATGACGTGAGCCGCGGATGGGAGACGGAGCTGTTCTTCAATCCTACGTCTTCGTGGCAGATGGTGATCAATTACAGCCGCATCGACGCCAAGGTTGTTCGAAGTGCCACGCTTGCGAAGAACCTCAGGCTCGAGGGAGCCACTCCCCATCGCTTCACCTTCTGGTCCAGCTATGCGATCAAGTCAGGTGGGCTGAAGGGGCTGCGTTTCGGCGGCGGTGTCATTGTGGCGCGGGGGCCGATCCAGCAGTTCGGAACAAGCAATAGCCAGCTTGTGTTCGAGAACGGCTATACCACCGTGAACTTGTTTGCGCGCTATCCCGTGGTGCTTTTCGGGGAGAAGCTGACACTTGGAGTGAATGTGGACAACCTCACCAACGTATTTTACATGCGTTCCCGTGCGGGTACGAACAATCCCCGGCAGGTGGCGTTTTCTGTGAACTGGGAGATGTAACTCCGCCGCTCAAAGGGGGTCTTTCATCGGCCTCTAGACGTGGGGCATTGTTTTGCAATCGTCCGGCCCTCGTACCAAGAGCCGTCGACATGGGTGCCCTGTGACACCGGGTTGGGCCCGCAGTGGTTGCGATGGAGCAGACTGTGCAGGACATCGACGGCGGTCGCTCCCATGACATCGCGATGCTGTTGGATGCCGCTGGCATGGGGCAGGTCATCAATCACGTTCAGACTCACATAGGCGATGTCCTCAGGCAGCCTGAGTTTCATGGTGTCCAGCGTGGCGAGTACGTCGTGGCTTCGGCAAATGATCCCATCCGGCCGGTGGAGTTCGATCCAGCGCTGCACTTGTCCGCGGGGATCGCGTGGGCCTACCACCAGGGTGGGAACACGATCGGTTTCCGGCGTTGCCGCGGCTTGGGCGTAGGCGTGGGCGGCCTCCCATTGATGGGCGACGCGTTCGGCCAATCCACTTTCAATGACGAGGCCGATACGGTGGTAGCCCCGTTCACTCAACTTGCTCCATGCCAGCCGCAGATCGGCATAGTAATTGGGGACGATGTGATGGAACTGCGCGTATCGCGCGAATCGCTCGATCGTAACGACTGAAAACTCGTTCCATGCCAGTTCGAATCGATCCTCCGGGTCCTCAAGCGGGGCGACAATCACGCCGTGAATGCCCCGGGCCTGAAGCACACGGTTGAAGCGGGCGGGGGACATGCCCCCCTCTCGGGCCCACAAGTGCTGCAGTTCATACCCGTAGGCCCGGGCGCGCGCGGTTGCCCCTGCGAGGAGCTGTTTGGCGCTTTCACGCCTCACCCATTCGTCCCGGCGACTCCAGTTCGAGACCAGCGCGATTACTGAAAAATCGCGGTGTACCCGAATCCTCTGGCGGTGGGCGGCAAGGGCGCTCGCTGCCGGATTGGGGGTGTAGTTGAGCTTCTGCGCGGCACGTTTGACACGTGCAATCGTTGCCTGCGGGAGTGACGGGTTGTCGCGCAATGCCATGGAGACCGCGGCAACGCTGAGGTTTGTCTTCTTGGCAATTTCCTTGAGGGTGGTGCGTGGTTGCCAGGTCACTTTAGCGTTTTAGTAGACCAAGCTTTGAAGCGTCAATCCAGACGGTTCAATGCTTGGTTTCATGTCCACCGGGTTTTTGCGTCCGAACGTTCTCCTCATCATAGCGGATGATCATCGTTCGGATGCGATCGGCGCATTGGGTCATCCGGTTATATCGACCCCTCATCTTGACAACCTGGTTTCCCGAGGGACCAGTTTCACCCGTGCCGTCATTGCCGGCGGTTTGATGGCGGCGGTCTGCGCTCCATCGCGTGCCGCGCTTTTCACGGGGTTCAATCCGTTCCGCGCGGATGCCGAACCCGGGATCCAGCGCGGCGGACCTTATGAGGTCAGGCTCCGTGCGGATATAAGCACATTGCCGGAGCGCTTCCGCAGGGAGGGATACGACACCTTTTTCAGCGGGAAATGGCACAACGACGTGCCCTCGCTTCTGCGCTCGTTTGCCTACGGTGACATGATTTTCCATGGGGGAATGTGCGACCATGAGCGTGTCCCGGTACGCAGCATGGAGGAGATATCGCGCGGAGCGCAGGAGAGAATTGCGACCGGGTTTTCGACGGCGCTTTTTTGTGGCGCGGCCGAAGAGTTCATTCGAAGGCGGGCTGGAGCGGATGGTGACACCCGCGACAATCCGTTTTTTGCCTGCGTCGCTCTCACGTCGCCTCACGATCCGAGGACCCCGCCTCCGTCATACCGCGCGCGTTATTCCGCGTCTGAGATACCGCTTCCTGTCAACTTTCTCCCGGAACACGCGTTCGACAACGGCGAACTGTTGGTTCGCGACGAGCAGTTGATCCCCCATCCGATTTCACCCTTGGTATTGCGCGAACATCTGGCCGACTACTATGGGATGATTTCACACCATGATGCGTGGATTGGAAGGTTGGTGAGCACGCTTGCTTCGACTGGACAACTGGGAAACACGATTGTGGTGTACACGGGGGATCACGGACTGGCCCTGGGCAGCCATGGATTGCTGGGAAAACAGAATCTGTACGAGCATAGTGTGCGTGTGCCCCTTATCCTCGCCGGTCCAGGCATTCCCGAGCGTCTTCGTTCCGATTCGCTGTGCTATGCCTACGATCTGTACGCCACCCTGTGTGAACTTGCGGGAATTTCCATTCCGAAGGAAATCGATAGCCGGAGCCTGGTTCCGGCCTTCACCGTGGAATCCTGGTGCGGGCGCGACCATGTTGGCAGCGCCTATATGGATGCACAGCGCATGATTGAGGATAGGCGTTGGAAGCTCATCCTCTATCGCGTGGGCGGGAGGGAGCGCATGCAGCTGTTTGACCTCGAGAACGATCCTTACGAACGATTCGATTTGGCATCACTTCCCGCACATCGGGAAACCGTGGCAGGATTGCTGCGGGGCCTGGAATCATGGCAAACAGAAATGGGTGATCGCTGGCTGAAAGCCGACCCGGTGTCCGAAAAGCCTGGCTCTCCATTGCCATGAATACCCTGCGCATTGGAGCGCTTGATGTGACCATGGTGGCGGGATACTTCCTGCTAACGATCGCCCTTGGGATTTGGTTTGGGCGGCGAAAGATACGCTCAGCGGACTCCCTCTTCCTCGCGGATCGTGAGGCGACATGGCCAGTAATCGGTGCCTCGCTGTTTTCGGCGAATATTTCCAGCCAGCAGTTTGTAGGGCAGGCGGGGCTGGCCTACACCATCGGCCTTGCGGTCGGCGGATTTCAACTCGTGGGCGCGCTTTGCTTTGCGCTCCTCGCAGTGTTTTTTGTGGATGTTTATCTGGGGCTCAATCTTCGGACGGCGCCGGAGTTCTTTGAGCGCCGTTACGGCCCGGGTGCACGCATGTTTGTATCGGCGATCAACATTGTGATGATACTCGGAGCGAATATTGCGACTGCCCTTTATGCGGGAGCCACGGTCCTGACGGACCTTGTTGGATGGGCATCTCCAGGAACCTTTGGTCTCGCGGTCGGCGCGATTGCTGCGGCAGCCGGCACCTACACGATCTTCGGTGGCTTGAGGTCGGTTCTCTGGACCGACCTTCTGCAGTCGTCGCTGCTCGTGGTAGGAGGTGCCGTCACTTTTTTTGTCAGTCTTTCTGCTGCGGGCGGCTGGGGGGAGGTGCTGGCGACCCATGACCAGGCAGGCCGAAGCCTGTGGAGTGTGGTGCAGCCGTGGCATCACCCGTTTGGATGGCTTCCGCTCTTGACCGGGGCGATGATCCTCGGGGTGCACGGGCATTGCACGGATCATGACTATGTGCAGCGCGCATTGGCCGCACGGAGCCTCTTTCATTCAAAGATGGGAGCGCTGTTCGCCGCCTTTCTCAAGGTGGCGGCTCTGTTCATCATCGCTGCTCCCGGGGTGATTGCGGCGCGTTTGCTTCCGGGGCTGGCTCATCCGGATCAGGCGTATGCATCGCTCGTGACGCATTATGTTCCTCCCGGTCTCGCGGGATTGGTTCTTGCCGGTTTGCTGGCGGCAATCCTGGGAACAGTGGCCGCGGGCCTGTCAGCGTCGGCATCGATGGTGTGTTACGATTTTGTGTTGAAATTATGTCCTACGCTCAACGAGCCCGCTCGGGTGAAACTGGGTCGATGGACGATGATCGCAGTACTCGCCGGTTGCGCAGTGCTGGCGCCGCAGATCCGGGCATTTCGGGGTGTCTTCGCATACCTGGTTCAATTCTGGTCGCTCCTTGCCCCACCCGTGTTCGTCTGTGTGGTCGCCGGTGTATTTACCCGGCGAGCTTCGCGACGCGGGGCAACTGCGACGCTCGTGACGGGGACCTTTTTGGGAGCAATTGCGTTCTGGGTGTTGTCATCGCCTTCAAAAGTCGAGGTGTTGCCTCTGTATTTTCAGAGTGCGCTCAACTGTGGTTTTGTCATCACCGCCATCTGCGCGGCGGTCATGATGTTGTTCAGCTCGGACCATGCGATACGGCCTGCGCCCGGCGTGGACCACGCGCAGCCGACACCCTCGCTCCTTTCGATGTCCGTCCGGGAGCGTCGTGTTTATCGTGCCACACTTTTGAGCCTGGGTATCATCTGGCTAGCCGTCGTGATTGCATTTTCTCCCTGGGGAGTAGCGCGCAATTGAGCAACCAGGTGCCCGGTTGATGTGGGGGCCACAGGGAGCCATCACCTCGTGCGAGACAGGCATTCGCGTGCCTTGCCGCTCTGCAAGGCGCACCGTGCCAATGGGGCTTTCGGTGGGCAGTGGATCAATTCTTGTCCTTCGAATGAAGACGCTGGTACTCGCGCATGCGGTTGGGACTGTATTCAGGGAATGGGGCAGGACCCGTGGCCGGGAGGGACGCGAGGACTGTGGCAAGATTGTCGCGGCTAGCCTCCCAGATCGGATTGTCCGCTGCATTCAAGGGATGTCGTTCGTCGGGATCCGTTTTCAGATCAAAGAACCGTCCGTCGCTGTTGAGCTTGTAGCGATGGTCGCGGATGGTTCTTCCGAGGTCACGTTGAGCCTGGATCCAACGACGCGGCAGATAGGCGGTGTCACGGCGCAGGAGGGGCACCCACGACTTGCCATCTTCCGCTTGGTGGAGGGGTGATTGGAGGCCGACGAGTTCGAGGAGGCTCGGAAAGATGTCGCTGAAATCCGTCAATTCCGACGTGGCCCATCCGCCGGGCGTGAGCATGGGCGCACGCACGATAAGGGGCACCTGTACGCCCCGCTGGGTCAGGGTGCCCTTGCCGGCGGGGATGCGATGGCCGTGCATCATCCCCGAACTAGAGGAACCATTGTCGCCCGCGAAAATGACTGCCGTGCGCGAGTCGAGCCCGAGTCGGCTCAATTCGTCGAGGAGCTCGCCCACCTGCCGGTCCATATAGGTTACAGATCCCGCATAGCGCAGATCCTCGTTGGCGGGAGGGGTGTCGCGATTGAGTGGTGTCGCCTCGTTGGGGGCGTGCACGAGAATCATGGGGTAGTAGAGGAGAAAAGGCTGATCGCGGTTCGTGCGGATGAATTCGAGCGCAAATCGCTGGGTGATATCCGGACCATATTCGCCAACATGCACGCGGCGCACGCCATCGGTCTGAAGAAAGGCATCCCAATATCGTTTTTCGGATTTCGGATTTCCCGCTTCAACCCCGGGCCAGACGCAGTGGTGGTCAAAGCCGTGTTGTTGGAGGATGTCGACGGGCGCGCGGAGATCGTTGATCTGCCATTTGCCCGCGATGGCGGTTGCGTAGCCGTTCGTGTGGAGGAGTTGCGGCCAGGTCTCGATGCGTGAAGGCTGCAGGCCTGCACCGCCCCAACGCGGCACGTCGTAGTGTTCGATCCATCCTGTTCGTCCGGGATACTGACCAGTGAGCATCATCACGCGGCTCGGTGTGCAGATGGGGGAGGTCCACGCGGTTTCAAACCGTACTCCGCCTGATGCCAGCCGATCGAGATTGGGGGTGGGATGGTCCGCACCGTAGGCATGGACCCAGTCGACCCCGAGGTCATCGACAAGGATGAAGACCACATTGGGACGATTGAGTGCGCCTGGTCCGGCGCGGAGAACGGAGGGCAGGCCTGCGAGAAGCAACGCAAGTGCGGGCAAGGCAAACCTGCCTATTGCGGATACAAGGGTGAAGGCGGCACGCATGGGCGCACCGATGGCAGGATGCCGCTGGATCGCAAGCGTCTCTCCACTGAAACGTTCGAGTGAAAAAGTGCGTGGACTGAAGCGTTTCAGCCAATACCCGCTTTGCGGACAGGTCTCGATTGGTCCAGACTGTGAGGACAGGTTGTTCCCATCCCCGCCATACCATGAACAGCGATATTGTCACACTGCCGCCTGCCCGCGTTTCAATCTCCTCATCAATCCGAGGATTGAGGCTTTGTGTGTGCCTATTGTCGTGTGCGATAGCGTATGGAGAGGCTGAAGAGGACGCGGCGTTGCGGGCCGAACCCGGACGGGTCGCTGCCTGGCAAGGCGGGCGACTTGGCCTTTTCATCCATTGGGGACCTTGGTCCCAGACCGGTATCGGCTATATTTGGAGAATGATGGAAAGCCCAGGCGAAGAGGCGCGTGGGATGGAGCTTTGGCGTACGTTTGATCCGGTCAACTTCAACCCCGGAGCCTGGGCGCGAGCGGCGAAGGATGCAGGTATGTCGTACGTGGTGTTTGTCACCAAGCACCATGACGGATTCAATCTGTATGACACGGGGCTGTCCAACTATCGGATCACCGCACGGGGGGCACCTTTCGCGGGAGATTCACGTGCGGACATCACGCGGGCGATCATCGATGCCTTTCGTGCGGAGGGCCTGGCAATCGGTCTCTATTTTTCTCACATTGACTGGCACCATGCCGATGGGCGGCGGTTTTCCCGCGGGCACCGCGACTTCGATCCATCGTTGGTTGACCGGGATCCCGCGGCGTGGCGTCGATTTGCAGACTATGAGATAGGCCAGGTCAGAGAACTGCTCACTCAGTACGGGAAAATCGACATAGTGTGGTTCGACATCCAATGGCCGTTTGCCGAGAATGGAATCGTGCGGGTAAGTCATCCGGTCGTACGGGCTGACGTGCTGCGATTGGTGAGGATGATTCGGGAGCTTCAACCGGAGGCGCTGATCAACGACAGAGGGACCGATGTCTACGGTGATTTTCTCACGCCGGAACAACGCGTTCCCGAGACCGGCCTTCCGGGACCGTGGGAAACCAGTCTCACCATCACCAATGAGCGCGGCTATTGGTACAAGGGCGACGGTGTAAGCTGCAAATCGCCGGACACCTTGGTACGAACACTCGTTGACGTGGCGTCAAAGGGCGGAAATCTGCTTCTGAATGTTGCGCCACGTCCCGACGGGACGCTCATACCTGGCGAGTATGAAGCGCTCGCTGGACTCGGCAGGTGGATGCGGAAAAATGGAGAGAGTATTCGGGGGACACTTGCAGGGCCGTTTCTTGACCTTCCCTGGGGACGGTCGACGTGGCGGGGCACGCGTGTCTATCTCCATGTGCTGGATTGGCCGCGGGATGGAGTGCTGTCATTGCCGGGATTACGCAGTCCGATTGTGCGTGCGTGGCTGTTGGCAGACCCAGGGCAAGTTCCGTTGGAGGTCCTTTCCCGCGATGGGGAGGCAGCGATTGCAGTTGTCCCTCGTCCTGCGGCGGAGGGGGTGAGTGTGATTGCCGTCGACTTTGAATCTGTCCCGGTGGTCCGGAATCTTCTCCGCGCTTCCGAAGGGGGGCGCGTTCTACTTCCTGTGGCCCGCGCACGGTTGAACGGTTCAAGTTTGCGCTACAACCATGGTCGGAACATATTGCGCGGAGGATTTCTCGAAGGCTTTGCGACGCCCGGAGAAAGTGTAAGCTGGGACTTTGCAGTCAGTCAGCCGGGTCGTTATCGTGTCAGCCTCGAATACGCCCTGTCCGAAGGACCGGAGGGCGGGACCTTTCAAGTTGTTGTGGACGGAAGTGGACCGCTGACTGCGGAAGCGCGCGCAACCGCCAAGTGGGATGGGCCGTTGCTCGAAGTGAGAACAAATACACCTGAACAGGGTGAGACGAAGGACAATCGATGGACCTTCGGGTCACATGCAATTGGAACTGTGTCTATCCCACAGGCAGGGGAGAATCACCTTGAAGTGCGGGCAATTGCGGTGAGTCATGGCAATCTGTTTTTTCTCAAAGGTGTCACTTTGGAACCCTTGTAACCATGAGCCGGTTTGATCGAAGGAATCGACCGCCAAGTTGGTTGGTCTGCCTGGTGATTTTCCTGGGAGTTTCAGCCGGGCGCGTATCGGGGGCTCCCAATATCCTTGTGCTCTTTGCGGATGACTACTGTTACGAAGTCTTGCACGCGATGGGCGATCCTGTGGTGCAAACGCCCAATCTGGACCGGCTCATGGCTCGCGGCACCACATTCACGCATGCCTACAACATGGGTTCGTGGTCGCCGGCAGTGTGCATTGCGAGTCGCACGATGCTGATGACCGGGCGGAGCCTGTGGGATGCCCGGCGCATCTACCCCCGGCTTGAAAGCGAAAGGGAGGCGGGGCGGCTGTGGCCGCAGATCCTAGGCGCCGCTGGCTACCGCACCTTCATGAGCGGGAAATGGCATCTGCCGGTTGATGCGGCGCGGTCGTTTTCTGACGTGGCGCATATTCGCCCTGGCATGCCCAAGGATGTGCCGCAAGGTTATCAGCGTCCGGTGCAAGGACAGCCTGATCCCTGGGATCCCGCCGATCGCGGTCTGGGAGGGTATTGGGAAGGCGGAAAACACTGGAGTGAGGTGACGGCCGATGACGTGATCGACTATCTTGGCCTGACCCGCTCAGACCAACGACCTTTCTTCGTATACTGTGCCTTCAATGCCCCGCACGATCCGAGGCAGGCGCCGCGGGAATATCTGGAGAAATATCGAGTCGAGCAAATGACCTTGCCGGTCAATTTCCTCCCGAACTATCCCTATGCAAAAGTGATGGAGGCTGGGCCTGACTTGCGAGATGAGCGTTTGGCGCCGCATCCGCGGACGGAGTTCGCAGTTCGGACGCACCGGCGCGAGTACTATGCCTTGATTTCTCACCTGGATGCTCAGATCGGAAGAGTGCTGGACGCATTGGAAGCAAGCGGCAGGTCTGCGGACACATGGATTTTTTTCACCGCCGATCACGGGCTCGCCGTCGGCCAGCATGGACTCATGGGAAAGCAGAACATGCATGAGCATAGCCTGCGCGTTCCCTTCATTGTGGCTGGCCCGGGTGTCGCTGCCAATCGCCGGATTGAAGCCCGAATTCACCTTCAGGATGTGATGCCGACGACGCTCGAACTTGCGGGAGTGTCCCGTCCATCGCAGGTCCACTTTCGGAGCGTGTTACCCCTGATGGACGAGCCTCGCGGCGGGGAACAGCCGGATATTTATTCCGCCTATCGCGACTCGCAGCGCGCGCTGATCCATGGTGCCTTCAAGCTCATCGTCTATCCGGTTGGCAAGGTCCTGCGACTGTATCGATTGGACAAGGACCCCGCCGAGACTACTGACCTTGCGCGGGACGCAGCCCACATGCCCAAGATCAGGGAGCTTTTCGCCCGATTGCTGGAGCAACAGCGAAGCCTTGGAGATCCTCTTGACCTGCGTAACGTCTTTCCGGAATTGACCAGAGAGGAGACGAACTGAGCCCTGTTTGGGTGGCGGTCGTTGCCACTTCGTCTACGCGGCGCAGCTGAAGTTGGACGCCGCTCCCGGCTGGTTTGTCCACTGCCGATTGGAGCTCCGGCTACTCACCTGCCTGAATCTGCGGGCGACAGGGAATGGGTTCGGGTGAGCAGATCCTGCAGGACTTCCTGATGCGTTTGCTGCAGGTGTGAAACGAATGCATCGTAGGGAGTGCCGTCGGGGCGGAGGAGGCCCTGTTTGAAGCGCCGGGCTTCGTCGTGATAGCGCGTGAGGTACTGACAGCGGAAATACCCGACGATGTACGGTCGGGCGAAGGCATCGCGAAGAAACCGGGCATACGATTCCACAGCCTCTTCCGCCGTTGCGTATTGGAACCAACCGCCGGTCTTTGGAGTCTGGTCGTCAAAGAAACCGGTCTGGTGATCGGCGATGACGATGGGTTTTCCGGTCAGCCGGTGCAGGCGGTCGAATTCGGTGGCGTCGAACCAGGTTTCGTCCGGGCGCGAAAGCGGCACGACGGAGGGCTGGTAGTGGTCCCCCGGCTGGATGCCCAGAAGATCGATGACCTTGGCGGCTTCCTCGAGCACTTCATCGGGATGATCACGAAGGTGAAAACGGTCGCCCATCAGGAGGCCCTTCGGGTGCTCCTGGCGAAACGGAGTGCTGATGGTCTGGTAGTACTGTCGGGCGATGAGCCGCAGGAATTCACGGTCGTCCGCGAGCACTGCCGGCCGGGCGAGGTCCAGTTTCGACCAGTCTGCTCTTCCGAGTTCCTGAAAGGATGCGAACGCCGTGCCGTAAGCTGTATTCAAGGCTCCGATACGGGCGTGCCGCTCACGCAGGAATGACTGATAACGGATGCGCCCGGGTGCGCCCCTCGGCAATCCCCGCATGAACGAGACGAAGTCGGTGCCGTGGGATTTGCGCGTCAGGGCGAGATCCCAGCAGAGCGAGTCGTTCCAGGTCCACGCGATGCACAGCGGGTTTGCCTTCATCTCGGCGGCAGCGGCGTGCGCGCGGGACTTTGCGGTGGCCACGAACTCCGGCGCGAAGACATCCGCATAGGTGAGCTTGGTCTGCCAGAAGGATGCGTCGATGAACTTCGTGCTGAGCACATGGGGCATGAGCTTGCGCATTTCGGGCGGTGCCAGAAACCCGGCGCTGTTGAATCCCCATTGACGGATCTGCTGCTCGACCTCGGCAAAAACCCGGACCCAATCCGTGCCCAGCCGCCGGGCAAACTGGGTGCGCGAATACTCAGCCGGGTGTTTCAGCTCATTGATGTGATTTAACCCCAGCGCCACCGTGCCTCGGCCGTCAGGGGTGACGAGCCACCAGCGTCCGTGCGCCTCCTTCAGTTGAAAATGATCCGATGCGCCGACGGTCCACGCCGTCAATCCGCCAAAGCGGTCGGTCTCGGCCGCCGCCTCGGCCCATGTACCTGGCGATGCGATTGCGAAGACCAGGACGACCCTCGCAATCGCGGATTTCAATGACGCTGTTGCGGCGAAACGGGCAGGGCGGGAAAGCGGGAGCGAGATCATCATGCCTTATCCAGCTTCCGCTCTATCTCCTGTCGGAGGATCCGCACAGCACGGAACGATGCTTCATGGAATTGTGGGGGGATGGACGATGGCCGGACCCGCAAGGGAGTGCGGCCCTTTCATCGAATGTCCCCAGAGACTACCCCCGACCGGCAATCCCATCAACCCACGCAAACACGGGTGAAGCTGTCCATCGCGCCGTGAATGCGTGCGGCGCTAGCGGAACCGGAGCTCAGGCGTGCACGGCAGCCAGACGCGCGCGCGGTGCGCGCTTCGTGGCTTGCTCCCGGATGTCTCCGGAACGTCGGCTGATCAGCGCCGTGGTGCGTTTGCGGAGCATGCGATCGAGCTTGTCGATAAGCAGACTCACCGACCGGTAGGCATTTTCAGTCGTCACGGCCGCGCTGAGATCGGGGCCACGCATTTCGATGCGTCCATTGGCGGTGAATTTTCGGGAACTCCGCTGGCGGTCGCAGGCGACGCTGATGCGAATGCGGATGATGCGAGGCTCGTGACGGAAGAGACGGTCCGCCTTCTGCCGGATGGACGTCTTCATCGAGTCGGTCAGCCAGAGGTGGACTCCGCGCAGGATGAGGCGCGGTTCGAATTCATTTGAAGAACGAATGATGGAAGTCATGAGGATGAGGATTCAGACATTTTCCAGTTCAACGGGAGCGCGTGCGGCGCCTTGGACGGATGACGATCGGCTCAGTGACGAGGATCGGTAGGGCAATGCGATCTGCTGCAATCGCGAAGCGTGGTGGAGGAGCCTCAATTCGTCGGCACCGAGGCGGATGCGTGAAGCCTTGACGGCATCGCGCAGGTGTCCGGTGGAGCTTACGCCCATGACGAGGGAAGTGACCCCCGGATGATGCAGCACCCAGGCGAGGGCGATCTGCGACTCGGTGTAACCGCTGTCGAGCGCGAGTTCGCCGAGCGCCTGGGTGGCGCGTTCGATGGCGTCCCAGCCATGGCGTTCGCCGAGCCAGGCGCGGCGTGCGGGGCTGAGGGAGCTGCCGCCGTCGGATTTCCTGGTCAACAGGCCGCCTGCGAGAGGCGACCGCGCAAAGAAACCGATGCGTTGTTCGGCGCAAAGTTCTGCAAGGTCGGATTCAAACGGCGTGCGCGAGAGCAGGGAATAGTCCGCCTGAACCGCGCTTATGCGGCAATGAATCCTCTCGAAACCGTCGCGGACGCCCACGGCGACGCGCCAGCTCGGGAGATTTGAGAATGCGACATACCGCACCCAACCCTCACGGACAAGCCAGTCGAGGCCGCGCCGGAGCGTCTCGGGGGGATGACCGGCTCCGGACCATTCGCAGACAAGAATGTCAAGATAGTCGGTGCGCAGGCGGCGGAGGGATGTTTCGCACAGGTCGCGCACCCGGGCTCCCGGTGAGGATGTGCCCTCGGCATCCTTTCCTCCGACGCTGATGCGTGTGGCGAGAACGAGCTCCCTGCGCGGAATGCCGCGCGATCGCCACCACGCGCCGACGACGGTTTCAGAAAACGAGGGCGAGATGGGGGATGCGGCTGGGCCGGCATCGACGCCGAGCGACTGGATGAAGTTGCCGCCCGCCGCGTGGAAGGCGTCGAGGAGGGACAGGGAGGTTGATTCATCCGTCTGCCATCCGAAATTCATCGTGCCGAGGCACAGTTCGGAAACTTTGAGGCTCGTGCAGCCAAGGGAGCGAAGATTCATCATGACAGGAATACATTTTGGGTGGGTGGAAACGGGGACGCGCAGGGCAATTCAAGGTTGCGCAATCCGTGAGGTAAACGAAGGCCGCGGGGGAGCGGCTTCGGCATCAAGCCTGCGTCGCAATGGGGAGGACGCACGGCGCGGGTTGTTCCGGCGCTCGCGAGCCGGGTCCGAACTCAATCGCGGACTCGAAAGCTCACAGCGCCGGCACTGCCGGGAAGATGACAATCGTGGATCTCAATTGTCGGGGAGCTGTGAGGAACAGTGTCATTACGAGGTAAGTTTAAGTGCGCCTCGCAACAAGCTCCCGAAAAAGCTCATGTCAAGGCTTATTTTTGGCCCCTGGGTTGACAATACTCGGGTCTCGTCTTCCTGTGACGTTGTCATGTTTTCCGAGGCACGATTTTCCTCCTCTGATCGCGCGGTCTGCATCACCGCGAGGCGAGGTGGAGTCTGGTGCTGCCATGACCGTGCCCGGGCACCGTGATCCGGAGCCGCGGGAGGTCCGGCGATCCGGATACTGATCCGGACAATGCCGTACCTGCGTCGCAGTGGACTGCGAACCGCGGGGCGCCGACGCCCCTTTTTGACAGCGGTTAGGCCGCGAACTGAAAGCAGGTCCGAATGGACGGGCCTTGACATCCCAATCCGGTGGTCGATCCGCATTCGCGCGGGGAGGCCCCAGCCAGTGTGCCACCGTCATGAATCTGACGCATATTACTTCCAAAGATAACGAGTGCCTTCGGCGGATGCTCGCCCAGGCGCCCTTTTGCATCGATCGCCGTCGCGAACGCAATTTTCTCCGCAACAAGCTCGATCGGGCTTTCATCGTTGCAGATACCCCCGAGCGTCCGTCAATGATTCGTTTGGGCAGCACGTTCGAGGTGCTTGATCGACGAACCGGTTCAACGAAGTCTCATACGCTCTGCCTCCCGAACGAGGTGTTGCGTGTCGAAGGCGGACTGTCGGTTGATTCCCGCTTGGGCGTGGAAGCCTTCGGCTGCAACGTCGGGGACGAAATCCGATGGGAAACCGCTGCCGGGTCACAAAGCGTCCTGATCCGGGATGTACGGCCGCCGCGATCCGCAACGGAAACCCGGCAGGCCGTTCTTGATCCGAGCGGTGTGAGTTGAAGGAACGGCTCGGCGGGAGGAGCTGCGAGGTTCAAAGCTCCGGAAGCATGGCTTGCGACCGGGCTGTGAGCGGGTGAGCAATGAAGCGGGGATAGCCGACCACCTACTGGTCGATTGCCCACCGTGCCGCGCCTACCAGGCCAGCGAGGTTTCCGAGCCGGGCGGGTGCAACGGAGACGGCCGTCGTGTCCAGCAGGCGGGCGCGACTGATGGCAGCACGCGCCGCGTCGACAAAGAATGCAGGATGAGCGTCCACGAGTCCTCCTCCGAATACGATGCGGTCGGGCAGAAAACCGTGGAGGATGCTCCAGGTTGCCGCAGCGATGGCATCGCGTGCATCCATGAGAACCTTGCTGGCAGACACATTGTCCGTTTCCGCTGCGAAAACGGCGTCCACCGAGTTGAAACCCATTTCCGACGCCGCACTCGCGATTGCAGGCCCTGAGGCAAATGATTCCACGCAGCCCTTGCGTCCGCAGTAGCAAAGCGGTCCGTCGTTCGTGACGGGCAGATGGCCGAGTTCGGGATGCCCGCCCCCAGCACCGCGATAGATCTCGCCCTTGAGCACGGCGGCTCCGCCGACACCAGTACCGAAAGTCAGCATGACCAGGCGGTCCGCTTTTTCTCCCGCCCCGAAATGATACTCGCCGTAGGCCGCGACATCGGCGTCGTTTTCCAGCCACGTCGGCAGATTGAATTCAGCAGACAACGCGTCGATGAGATTACAGCCGTCCCAGCCTGGAAGCGTGTGCGGGTTGTCGACCACACCCGTGAGCGGATTCACGGGACCCGTGCATCCAACTCCAATGCCTGCGAGATTGGTGACGGGGGTACCGCTTGATTGGAACAGCATCCGAGCAGCTTGTCCCATTCGCTGAACCGCGCTCTTGAAACCCAGGCGTGAATCCGTGGGCAGGGTTGTGTTGGCTTGAATGGACCCGTTTTCTGCCACCACTCCCAAGGCGATCTTGGTGCCGCCGATGTCTATTCCCAAGGCATGCTTCATTCGCGGCGTGATGGTGGATGCATGGAAGCCTGAAAAAACTGCTGGGAAACGTTCTCAGCTATGACGAGTGGGCGATCGGTTTCGTCGGAACTGCCGGTTTCGTTTCAAACGAGAGGGCGACGGCTGCGATGATCGCCAGCACGACCCCCACCCTTTCCAGCCTGCCGATCCGTTCGCCGAGGAAGATCAACGCCAGAATCACCGTCACCACGGGCTGTACGGCTGCCGCGAGGGGCGTGACAATCGACGCCTTGCCTTCGGCGCGGTAGGCCGCGAAAGCTGCGATGACTCCGAAACCGTTGAGTGCACCCGCGGCGATGCCCGACCAGAGCATCGCTGCGGGCATGGTCCACTTCAACTCGCGCGTTGCAATGATCCCGATTGCAATAGGCACGAATGCCGCGCACCAGGCCAGGTACGAAAGCTCTGCGGATATGTAGTTCGTGGAAACTTTTTGGGTCGCGCTGAACACGCCCCAGAAAATCATCGCGGCGAACGTGTAGCCCATCCACGCATTGAGCCCGAGGCGGCGCAGAAATTCGCCGGGATGTCCGAGCGAGCCCGCCTCACCGCTCAGCAGGACAATGGCCATCACTGCCACGCCAATTCCGCCAATCTGAATGAAATTGAGCCGCTCGCGAAACCAGAGCCACGCAATGGCGATGGTTACAAGCGGATACACGTTTGTAAGAGGAATGGCGACTGCGGTGTCTGCCCCGTTCTCCAGCGCAAGGTAGAACGAAAGATTACCCGCCGCCGCGAGCAGGCCTGAAATAAAACCCCAGAACAGTCCCCGGGCCTTGTTGGTGCCGATCCTCACCTGCGGAGAAAATGCGGCGACCAAGGCGGAGGGAACCAGGGCAAAGGTGAACAGAATCTGCGTCATCCAGCCGGAAAGTTCGCGGCTTGGACCTTTTGCCAGCACGCCCCAGATCCCCCAGCAGGTGGCGGCGGTGAGGGCGTGGATCAACCACCAGGGTCGGGATCGCGAAGTCGGGGCGGATTGTGGGGTCATGGACGGCTAGCTCGTCGTGGTTATCTTGCTTGCCAGTTTGAACCTCCCGGCCTCCCGTCCATCGCGGGCAGCTATCGCGAGAGACAGCATCTGCACGGGAAGGATCTCGACGAGAGGCAGGAGCGGCTCCGGCACCTCGGGAGTGCGGAAGGGTTCGGGGATCCCGGCATCGGAACCGATCACGATGACCGGACCACCGTGATTCGAAATATCCGTCGCGAGCTTTCGATGCAGGTCTGCAATCTCAGGCTGGCCGAGTAGCACGAGCACCAACGTGTGCGGACCTACCATTTCAATGACACCGTGGCGAAAGGCTGCCGCGGACATGCCCTCGGCGGGCTGCCGCGTGGATTCCTTCAGGATGAGACCTCCCGTGCCGGTGGTGGCCAGCGAAACGCCGCGTCCGACAACATAGACGGAACGAATGTCAGCGATCATCCCGGCCAGCCTTGCGACATGACTCTGATAGTTGTTCAGGTAGGCGTGCATCGGCTGCTCGATCGACCCGAGTGTCTGCACAGCCTCAGAGGGACTGCCTCCGGCCAGGGCCTCACCCAGCCAATGGAGAACGGCCAAGGTTGCGATGTAGGTCTTGCAGGAAACCGTTGCCTCTTCGCCCGCATGCAGGGCGAGCGCGGTGTGGGCCTTTCGGCCGAGCGTTGAGGACAGCTGGTTTGTGATCCCGATCACGTGCCCGAACGCATGACTGCCGCGCAGCAGTTCAACCACCTCGGCACTCTCGCCGGATTGCGACGCAATAATCAGCAGCGTATCACGCGATTTGAGCGGCTCGAATCCAAGGAGGAGTTCAGAAGTTTCCACGTGATGGGAAACGAAACCGGCGCGCGACAATCTGAGGTGCAGTGGGTAGCACGCGTGGAAGGAACTTCCCATGCCGGTCATCACAACGCGACGGTAGGTGTTGTTCTGCAACTGCCCGCTCAGGCGATGGAGAGGGTCTGTTCGCGATAGCGCGATGCAGACATCGTGCAACACGTTGCCTTGCCTGAGGAGGTCGGAAAGGTAGGGGCCGTGAATGATCTTTGTCACAGTTCGCCGGGGAATGATCGAGTGGACATGTGAATCGTAGCAGGTTAAGCATGGAGATCACAATCCACGTAATTACGGGCGTTTCCGGCGACGCGGGCGGGGTTGCATTTGCTGGTGGAAGGAGCATGATTTGCCCGAGAAATGCCCCGAAATGGATGGATGGTTGCAGGATTGGCAGCAATGGCAGTGGCGCGATTGCTGAGGGGGCAGGCTGCGCCCGCGGATCAACACCCTTTCGTACTGCCGGACTCCATTTCCAAGGCGATCAGCCCGGAGATTCGTTCCCTGTGTGATCGCCAGGAGGAATTGAGAGGGAAACTTCAGGCGATGTCCATGGCTCCGAAAAACGAGCGGGCTTCGAGGGTCGGCTGGAAGATATTTGGCTATGATGACACCCTGTCTGCCGAGCAATGGATCGAGATTGATCTCGGCGGTGTTCATCCGATCGATGCGGTTTGCCTGGTACCGGTTGACATACCCTTTGCGGATTCCTCGGCCCCGGGACATGGGTTTCCCTGTCGCTTTCGAGTGGAGGTGGAGGATGGAGCGGCGCATTGGACGGTTGTGGCGGATCATTCCAAGGAGGATTTCGCAAACCCGGGGTCCTATCCTGTACTGATACCAGCGCGTCAAGAAGCTGTCCGGAAGGTGCGCGTGGTCATGACGAAGCCATGGCAGAAGGGTGTTTACCACGCCTATGCGCTGGGCGAGGTGATGATCATTGAGGGCAACCGCAACCTGGCTACCGGGCTGAGCCATGTCAGGGTCCGAACGAGCGGCTCGCTGGAACGCGCGCCAACCTGGAGTCGTCAGAACCTCATCGACGGCCAGAGCATAGTTGGAGCTCCCAATGCCAAGACCCGGCATCCCTTGACGCATGGATGGGAGTCGGAAACCTACACCGATCCATCGAGCAATGTCTGGGTGCAGGTGGATCTGGGGCGATCCTACTCCCTTGATGAAGTCCGATTGCTGCCGGTCAAGATTACGGAGTTTTCCAATACACAGGGTTATGGTTTCCCCATGCGATTTCGTGTGGAGCTTTCGAACGATCAAGAGTTTCGCACTTCGAATGTCGTGGCGGATTGGTCGGTGCGACCCTTCGGCTCCTCGTCGTTCAGCCCGCTTACGTTTCCCTGCGACGGAAGAGTCGCCCGCTTTGTGCGTGTGACCGCTGACGACCTATGGGAAAAAAGCGAGGGCCAGTACATTTTTGCGCTGGGAGAATTGCAGGTCTACCATGACGAAAGGAATATTGCACTCGGTGCGGGAGTCACCGCGCTGAGCGTCGCGCTAACAGGTCCAAAGAACTTCAATCCCAGTTACCTCACCGATGGGCAACGCGGACCAAGGCAACTCATTGAATGGCCTGCCTGGCTTGCGGAGTTGTCGCATCGCCGGGAGTTCGAGCAGGAGTTGGCGGCGGTCGATGCCCGCCTTGCGGTGCTACAACCGAGATTGGCGCAGCGTGTTGTGCGCAGCCTCATGGGTATTGGCACGGCGGTGGTGCTGGTGGCGGTGGGCGGGTTCCTTTACCAGCGACGCAAGCAGACCCTTGCCGTCGCGGCCCTGCAGCGGCGGATTGCTGGCGACCTGCACGATGAGATCGGAAGCAATCTCGCCAGCATCTCAATGCTGGCGGAGCTGGGGCGTCGCGAGCAGGCGGGGCTTTCGGCGTCGGAAATCGAAGAGATCCGAAATCTTGCCGCGGACACGGCGTCGGCAATGCGTGACATCGTCTGGCTCACCCAACCCGGGCCCCATGATGTGCCGCGGCTTACCGAGCGCCTTCAGGAAACGGCGAGGCATCTGCTGAGAGGCGTGGAATGGACGTTCGAAATCGAAGGCATGGAGGATGCGCCTCCGCTGGATGTGCAGCGGCACCTGTTGCTCGCGTTGAAGGAAATGTTGAACAACGTGCTGCGGCATGCGCGCGCGGGCCGTGTCTGGATTCGCCTCGCCGTGGAGGACCAAAAGTTTTCCCTGGAAGTGAAGGATGATGGCTGTGGATTCGTGGTGGGTCGCTCGACGGACGGCCACGGGCTTACAAGCCTTCGCCACCGGTCGACGCTGCTGCAGGGAAACCTGAACCTCGCCAGCCAGCCGGGAGCAGGCACCAGAGTCCTGCTCAGCGGGCTGTTGAATCCGGCGGCCGGGAGGGTTGGCGCCTGATGACCGGAAGGGTAAGCCCCGACGTTGTGGGCCGACCCACGGAAGCGGTCAGAAATTGTATTTCGCGGTCAGGCTGAAGGTGCGGGGGGTGGAAGGGTAAACCACGAAGCGGCTGTTGCCACCGGCAGCGTAGTCTTCGTCAAAGACGTTGTTGATGCCGAGGTTGAAGTTCCATTCCTTGTGCGTGTAGGTCGCGAAAATATTGTAGACATCATAATCCGGGAATGCGGGAAGTGGGCGTTGGTAGGTGGCTCCCATGTGGAAGAGATTCGCGCCGATGCCGAAACCCTTGAGCGCCCCATCCGTGAAGTCGTACTTGGTCAGCAGACTCCACGTCTTCCGGTAGGTGCGCACGAGCGTTGCTCCCGTCTGATCATGGGTACCGCGGCCGTCGAACAAGGTTGCAATCACGGTCCAGCCGTCGATGGGACGCACGTTGAGATCGTACTCCATGCCTTCGGTGCGGACACTACCTGCGGCCAGCGCATAGACATTGGGCTGGCCCAGATTGAAGCGGACCGGAAGGTTCTTGGCGTCGTTGCGGAACCAGACCATGCTGGCGGTCACCCTGCCATTGAGTGTCACTGTCTTGACGCCAAGTTCCTGGACCTTGCCCAAGGTTGGCGGAAGGGGAATGCCGTTGGGATCGCGGTCATCGGCTCCCGCGGGGGCAAAATTGGTGGCCTGTGACGCGAAGAAAGACAGGTCGGCGCGTGGCTTGTAGACGAGGCCGACCTTGTAGACGCCCTTGTCGCCCTTGCTCTCTTTGTGCGCGGCGTTCACGACATCGAGGTGGGAAGTATTGCTGCTCCAACTCCAGCTTCCACCGGCAGTCGCGATGAGGCGGTCCTGGATGATATGTGCCTGATGCTGAACGTAGATGTTGGCGGCGCTGCGACGCTGGATCGTGTTCGCCGTTCCGGGAATGATCGCATCGGCTGGGTTGGCCGGAAAGACCGGGTTGATGATGTTGAATCGGGTGGTGCCGGTTTCGGGTGAGATCAGCGGCGTGAAGACCAGGCCTTGTTGGTCCGCCACGGAACTGGCGGCCCATCCGAAATTGGTCTGCTGTTGACGTCCCGCGACATCGAAAACAGAAATGTAGTCGTTCACGACACTGAACATCTTCTGCATCTGATTGAGTGTGAGCAGATTGAACTGGATATAGTCCGAGCTGTCGACGATACCGTTGGCGCCGAGCAGCGTGTTGTTGTTGTTGTTTGATCGACTGTCGTGATCGTAACGGCGCTCCGAGAAGAACGCGACCTGGAGCTTCGATTCAAAATTCGACGTGATGCGGTGAGTCACCGTGCCTTCAACCTCGTGTTTGGTGAATGTCGATAGGCTCCATGGCGCCTTGTAGCCCTGCTTGCGCCCGGCGATGTACGAGAGTTGGTTGTCTTGATCGAGGAAGTTGTTCGGGAATAGGCCGCTTGTTTCGATTTTCGAGTATTCGTAGCGCAGACGTACCGTCGTATCCTTCCAGTCGAGTTGAAAAGACGGGGAAAGAACCGTGCGATTGTCGAAGATGTCGTCCTGGTAGAATTTGCCTTCCTGCTGGGCGCCGACAAAACGATAGGCGGCGCGTGCTCCTCCGAGATCGTGGTCCACGGGACCAGTGAGATCGATTTCTCCCCTGAGCATTCCATTGCTGTCCACGAGTGCTCGCACCGATCCCTTGCGCGAGTAGAGAGGGACCTTTGTTGTTCGCAGCAGCATGCCCTGGGTGACCGGCCTTGTGCCGAAAAGGACGGCCTGCGCGCCCTTGACGACCTCCATCGTCTCGGTGGTCACGTCGTCGTCGATGGAAGGAAAATATTCAACGCCATTCTTGAAGGTTCGGGTGAGACGTTCACCGCGCATGTAGAAGAGGTTGTTGCCCCCGAAGGACGAAAGTCCGCTCGAGATGTACTTGGCGAAATCGCTCGGGTAGGGAAAGTTGCCGAGATCCTCGATGAGGTTGCGCGGGACGATCTGGATCGAACCGGGGATGTCGATGAGTTCCTGGCGGGTCTTGAGGCCCGCGGTGGCCGTGGTAAGATTGTAGCTTCGGTCAGTTTTCGAGCTCACCTCGAAGCGCGACATGACGATGGTCTCCTCTTCGGCACCACCTGACCGTGCGGTCTGCGCACTGAGGGATGCCGGGAGGATGGCGGCTGAGAGGAAGGCGGATACGATCGACGAGCCAAGCGAAATGACAGGAGTCTTTTTCATGGGATATGCCGGGTGAGGCTCGTCAGGGGAAAATTAAAAATCCTGTGATGTCAAAATTATTTTCAACATGACAGCACTTTTGATGTCCAGATCTGCGGAAGATTCCAGGCCTCGCCTCCGTCCCGAGAGGCGCGGAACTGTGGGAAGTACAGCTTGCGGCGCCGGAGGCCTACGGCTCCGAGAGTTCGATGGGGATCACGACGTGGCCCGGTGAGGAGCGGGGATCGGTCACGCGCGAAGCCAGCAGCCTGCCGATGGCTGCGCCGATTTCCTCGGGGCGAAGGGTGGGGAAGAGGAACGGCAGGGAGTTGCCGCCGGGGGGCCGTTGGTAGAGGCCACTGACAAGCAGCCTGGGGCGGCGTCGGCCGCGGAGTCCCAAACGATCGATGGCTGCCATGGCTGCCTCGGCTTTAGCCTCCGAGCGGCAGAGCAGGCAAAGGTCGGTCGGGTGCCTTTGTGCTATTGAGGTCACCTCGGTCATGATGGCGTGGCGATCGTCAGGCAGATGGGAAATGGAAAACTCCCCGGCCTTGTAGCCCGCGTTGCCCAGCAGGCGTCCGAGTTCACTCAGGACAATGTTGTCGCCTGGAAACATCACTTCCCGGGTCAGGGCGCAGACGTGCCTGCAGCGATGGGCGGTTGCAAAGGAAGTGACCAGCCGTGCGATGCCGAGGTTGTCCTGCTCTACCCATGACAATCCTTCGATGGAGGGGTACAGGGATCCGTGGACCACGGCGGGCAGTCCGCTGTGCTTGATGGCGCGCTGCACGACAAAAGGAACCTTGGTCAGGACCACACCGGCGGGCTCCTTTGCGCGGAGGATTTCGCCGATGAGGGAGTCCACGTATTCCGCGGGGTCGGTCGCCGGGAGGAAGTTGAACTGAACATCGGCGCCAGGGAGGATCCCCTGGATTCCGACAAGGACGCCGTCGGCGACCCTGCCCTCCTGGTTCAGGTAGTTGCGATGGACTACCATGAAAACCCGCTTGAGCAGGCCGGGGCTTGCCTCGCGCTTGAGTGAGCCGATGAAGGTTCCACGGCGCTGCACGCGTTCGAGTATGCCGCGTTGCGCGAGCAATTGCAGGGCGCGGTTTGCCGTTGAGGAACCGACGCCGAGCATTCGCGCCGCCTCTGCCAGGGGCAGGTAGGGGTCACCCGGTTTCAATTGCTTTCGCCGGATGTCAGCCTCCAGCTGCTGGGCAAGCTCCATGATGCGGGGGGTCTGTGAATATCCGGAAATCATACTCAGGAGAGGGAAGGCATGGCGGCAGGCGGGCGCCCGATCAAGAACACGCAAAATAATGTTACTGTTTTTTCGATATAATTCTTGCCATACAGAATTATTTATGGCGCCATCACCTGCATGGCTAACACAAGATCCCCGCGTGGGGCGTTTCATTTGCGCGGCCTGGTCGCCGCGACGTTCACTCCGTTTCGTGCGGACGGTTCCGTAGACCTGAGGCGGATCAAACCCGTGGTCGACGCCGTGATTGCGCAGGGTGCCGATGGACTCTACGTGTGCGGTAGCACGGGTGAGGGGCCATTGCTGTCCACCGAGGAGCGTCTCAAGGTGGCGGAGGCGAGCGTGAAGGCGGCGGCAGGTCGGGTGCCGGTTGTGATCCAGGTCGGGCACAACAGCATCGAGGAGGCCCGCGGGATTGCGAGGCATGCGCAGCGCATCGGGGCGGACGCCATTTCGGCGACGCCGCCGGGCTACTTCAAACCCGACTCGCTTGACAATTTCATTCAATGCATCGCGCACATTGCAGGTGGCGCGCCAAGGCTGCCGTTCTACTATTACCACATACCGGTCCTGTCGGGCGTGCGCTTCGACATGGTGGAATTCCTGCGCGCCGGTGGTCCGCGCATCTCCACGTTGCGGGGCATCAAGTTTTCGGACACCTTGCTCCATGAGATGCTCGCGTGCGTCGAATTCGATGGAGGGAAATACGACATTCTTTTTGGCGTCGATGAGATGCTCCTCGCAGGGCTTGCGTTCGGTGCGAAAGGCGCGGTCGGATCGACGTTCAATTTTGCAGCTCCGCTCTACAGGAAGATCATTGCGGCATTTGAGGCCGGTGAGATGGACGAGGCGCGCCGTCTTCAGTCGCTTTCCGCGGAAATGGTAAGGATCATTGTAGGCAACGGCGGACGGGGCGGACTCAAGGCGACCATGGAGTTTGTTGATGCGGATTGCGGTCACAGCCGCCTGCCGACGGTGACGACCTCCCAGGTGCAGCGGGCCAGGATGAAGAAGGAGCTCACGGCATTGGGCTTCTTCGATTGGGCGCGGCAATGAAGACGTCTGCGGCCCTCTTGTTGCTTTCTGTGCTTGTGAATTGTCATGGAAATATGAATACGCCGGCAGCCCGGATGTCCGCGCTGGCGCCGCTGCCGGACCCCCACGGGTTTGCCGGAATGTTTGCGGGCGTCTCGGGTGGAGCCCTGATCTGCGCGGGTGGCGCCAACTTCCCGGACAAACCACTTTCGCAGGGGGGCGTGAAGGCCTGGCATGACGGGGTGTATGTGCTCGATGCGCCTGGGCAGAGCTGGCGCATGGCGGGTCGGCTTCCGCATGTGAATGGCTATGGAGTCTCGGCGACCTGGCGCGATGCCGTTGTGATCGCTGGTGGCGGTGATGCGGGACAGAATTTTCGTGAATGCCATGTGATGCGTTGGGATGGCAAACGCCTCTCGTTCTTTCCACTTCCTCCCCTCCCTGTCGCGACTGCGAACGCCTGTGGCGCCCTGGTCGGTGATTCCCTGATTGTTGCGGGAGGGCAGGAAACACCATCGTCCGTTGCAGCTCTGTCGCGGTGTTTTGTCATGGACCTTGGCGCGGCCGACCGGAAATGGCGCGAGATTGCCTGGCCCCGGGGAGCACCGGGTCGCATCCTGGCAGTTGCGGCCGCTCACGATGGATGGTTCTACCTGTTCAGCGGAGCAGACCTGATCCGCAATGCGGGGGGTCAGGCTGAACGGCGTTATTTGAGCGATGCCTGGCGCTACCGAGAGGATGAAGGCTGGCAGCGCCTTGCGGACCTTCCACACGCCGTCGCCGCGGCGCCGTCGCCCGCGATGCCTGCAGGGCGAGGCATGCTTGTGATTGCAGGCGGAGTGTGGCCGGAATTTCTGGCTTCACTGCCTCAGCAGGCGCCACATCCGGGATTCTCCCGCTCGAAGATCGCATACGATATCGGAGCCGATCGCTGGGTTTCAATTGATGATCTCGGGGGTTCCGCCTCTGCACCGCCCAGGGTGACTGCACCCCTCGTGCCTTGGCAGGACAGGTATGTTGTTGCCAGCGGTGAAATCGCCCCTGGCGTTCGCACGCCAACGGTGCTGACCATCCAGTTTTCCCCATGAGCCTCTCCCTTCAGCGCCTAGGGCAATTGCGTCGCACCTATTCGGGCGACCTGCTGGAAAGCACGATTCCGTTTTGGCTGAATCATGGGCTGGACCAGCAGCATGGCGGATTGCTCTCTGGGCTCGGCGAGGATGGTACGATCATCGACACAGACAAGGCTGTCTGGCTGCAGGGAAGGGCGGCGTGGACCTTTGCAACACTCCACAACACGGTTGCAAGGAAGCCGGAGTGGATCGAGGCCTCGAAGCATTGTCTGGATTTCATCCGGGACCATTGTCGCGGCCCCGGTGGCAAGTTATATTTTACCGTGACGCGCGAAGGCCTTCCGTTGCGCATGAGACGCTATGTGTACAGCGAGTGTTTTGCCGCAATAGGCAGTGCGGCATACGCGAAAGCCACGGGTGATGCGCGTGTAGCCGAGGAGGCGTTGCAGTATTTTGCGACCTACCTGACGCATAGCTTCAGTCCTGGGGTGATGCCTCCCAAGACGGATCCTGTTACGCGTCCGATGAAAGGTGTGGCACCCCATATGATCGCGATTGTCACTGCGCAGGAGATCCGGGCGCTTCTTGGCGAGGTCACGGTCCTCGGTGCCTCTTGCACGGAATGGATTGATCGCTCCCTCAGCGCCATCGAGAAGGATTTTTTCAAGCCGGAATTCGGAGCGTTGATGGAAATCGTGGGAGCTGACGGCGCGGTTCTCGACACCTTCGACGGTCGCACGCTCAATCCGGGTCACGCCCTCGAGTGCGCGTGGTTCATTCTCCATGAGGCGAAGCTCCGTGGAGACGATGAACGCCTGCTCCGCCTTGGGCTGGGAATACTGGACTGCATGTGGGATCGCGGATGGGACAGGGAGTTTGGGGGCATACTTTATTTCACTGACCTGCTCGGGAAACCCGTTCAGGAATACTGGGCGGAAATGAAATTCTGGTGGCCGCACAACGAGGCGGAGATTGCCACCTTGCTGGCCTATCAACTGACCGGGGATACGAAATATGCAGCCTGGCACACGGAGGTTCACGATTGGTCGCACCGCGTATTTGCCGATCCTGTCCATGGTGAATGGTTCGGCTACGCGCACAGGGACGGCCGCATTTCGACACGCCTCAAGGGCAATACCTGGAAAGGCCCGTTCCATTTGCCGCGCATGCAGTGGTATTGCGCCCGATTGACCTCTGAATTGATTTCCGCGGCATCGTAAGTCTCCCTTAGGCATGTTCACTGACGCAAATCGGCCTGTGTCGGCTCCAGTCTTCTGACTTGCACTGGCAGGTTGCATTGCGGCGAAGGTCGGTTTGGATCGCCTCATGGCCCGCCCCCATCTCCATCTTTCCTTTTCGACGGCGTTCTGCATTGCCCTATTGATCTTACCGAGCTTGGGTGCCGCAGTGACGCCTGCGCCTGCGGTTACCGATGAATCCAAGGTCGCTCCGTATTCGCTGCCGGACCCGTTGATTGCCGGGGATGGCACGCGAATCCAAACTCCTGCGCAGTGGCGGGCGAAGCGGCGGCCTGAGCTGCTTGAGCTGTTTTCTAAGGAGGTCTATGGTCGCACGCCGACGCGGAAGCTCAAGGGCGTGCACTACGAAGTGACGTCGAAGGACGCATCGGCATTGGGCGGGCGCGCGACGCGGAAGGAGGTCACGATCTGGTTTACCAAGGGCAATCAGGGTCCGCGCATGCGGCTGCTGATGTATGTGCCAAATCACGTGAAGCAACCTCCGCCGGTGTTTCTCGGACTCAACTTCGGCGGAAATCATGCGGTGGATTCCGATCCGGGAATCGCAATGTCGGAACTGCTTGTCGTTTTTCCTCCGGGTGAGCCCTTGCCGACGTCGCCGCGTGGCACGGACAGACCACTCGTCGAGCGTGGGGGACAGGCGGATCGCTGGCAGGTGGCGAAGGTGATTGACCGGGGCTATGCAACCGCGACCGCCTGGTACCAGGATCTTTGTCCCGACCGGGTTGGTGGACTCGATGAGAATGTGGCGCCGCTGTTTGCGAAGGGAGGCACGGAAGGACGTGCCGACGATGGCTGGGGTGCGATTGGGGTGTGGGCCTGGGGATTGAGCCGGGCGCTTGATTACCTCGAAACGGATTCCAGCGTGGACGCCCGCAGGGTTGCAGTGCATGGGCATTCGCGGCTGGGCAAGACGGCGTTGTGGGCGGGTGCGCAGGACGAGCGGTTTGCCTTGGTGATTTCAAATGACAGCGGCTGCGGCGGAGCTGCTCTCAGCAAACGCGTTTACGGCGAGACCGTGGGGTTGATCAACAAGGCCTTTCCCCATTGGTTCGCGAAGCGCTTTCGATTCTATGACGACAACGAGGCGGCGCTGCCCGTGGACCAGCACGAGTTGCTAGCCTTGATCGCTCCGCGACCGCTCTACGTTGCGAGCGCGAGTGAGGACCAGTGGGCAGATCCGAAGGGCGAGTTTCTCAGCGCCCAGGCGGCTGGCCCCGTCTATGCGCTCTTTGGGAAATCAGGCGTGGGCGTGAAGGAGATGCCGCCGGTCGACAAACCGGTGGGCGGCACCGTGGCCTATCATGTGCGCACCGGGAAACATGATATTACTGCCTATGATTGGGAGCAGTACTTGAATTTTGCGGACAAGCACTTGAGAGCACGTCCAAAAAGTGGCAACCCCTAATCATTGTGGGACTGCCCGTGAGTTAGGGGATGACTCAATTTCGTGGCCTCCTACAAAAAACCGCTGATCTGGAGGTAGATAAGGAGCAGCACCAGTACGATACCGATGATCCACCAGAAGCGGGATATGCCCAAGGAGGTTCGGGATCGCTTGGATTTGAGGGGTGGCGACTCGTCTTCGGAGGAAGGAAGATCGAGCCCATCGTAGCGGGTTGCTTCCTCGTTCCAGCCGGTGCGTTCATCCGCGCCGCATTCGGGGCAGACCTTCGCATTCGCAGGCACGTCGGCGCCGCAATTGGGACACTCGAAGGATGCTCGCGTGGATTTCACGCCATTATTCAAATCCGACTCGCGTCCTTTTCAAGGCATTGCCCGGCAACATTGGAGTCATGGCTTCAAGCTTGAAGGCGGATTGTTTCGCGTGCAGTAAAGGGGCCTCGGATCCTCGGCAATCCCCACCTTTTTCGACCAATCCGCGTTCTGGAATTTTCCCCTGTAATTATGATCACGCTGAACATCAATGGAGTTGAACGGAAGGTGGATGTGGATCCGGCAACGCCCTTGTTGTGGGTGCTCAGGGATCACCTGGGGCTGACGGGCACCAAGTACGTCTGTGGCATGGCCATGTGCGGCGCGTGCACCGTTCATATCGACGGAGAGGCAGAGCGATCCTGTACAACGCCGGTGTCCGCGGTGGCCGGCAGAAAGGTTGTCACGATCGAGGGCCTGGCGGCCGAATCGAAACGCCTCCTTCATCCCTTGCAGCAGGTCTGGATCGATGAAGATGTGGCCCAGTGTGGCTATTGCCAGGCCGGTCAGATCATGAGCGCGGCAGCCTTGCTGGCGAAGAATCCGAAGCCGACCGATGCGGACATCGATTCCGCCATGGCGGGCAATCTCTGCCGTTGCGGAACCTATCAGCGCATACGTGCGGGCATTCATCGGGCCGCGGATCTTGCTGCTCGTTCGAAGACCGAGATTGCGACGGCGAACTGAGTCGAGAGCTTTCGAGGATCGAAATTGCGCCGGAAAAAAGCGCCCCGCCCCAGGGAGGCAAAGGGCGCGGCGCGCTGCTGTTTTGGCGAGGGAGCGATCAAGGGTGCAGGTAACGATTGAGGAGGTTCTCGAGGTACTCCTGGCGTCCGCTGCGCGGGGTCGGCTCACCGAGCTTCGTGAGCACGAGCTTCTCGAGTTCCTTGAAGCCAATTTTTCCTGTTTCGATCCGCTTGCCCAAGCCTGAATCGAAACTCGCATAACGATCGGCAACGAAGGCATCGAACCGGCCGTCGGCGATGATCGACCGCGCGAGTTTGAATGCCTTGGTGTAGGCATCCATGCCGCCGATGTGCGCGTGGAAAAGGTCCTCCGGGTCGATGCTCTGGCGGCGGAGCTTGGCATCGAAATTGAAACCGCCCGTTCCCAGGCCGCCCGCCTTCAGGATCGAAATCATTGCGAGCGTCAGCTCCCTGACGTCCGTGTTGAACTGATCGGTATCCCAGCCGAGCAGCAGGTCGCCCGCATTTGCATCGATGGAGCCGAGCATGCCCTGGGCCGCGGCAACCTCGATTTCGTGCTGAAAGGTGTGGCCCGCCAGCGTGGCGTGATTGGTTTCGATGTTGAACTTGAAAACCTTTTCGAGTCCGAACGTGCGCAGGAAGGCGATGCCGCTGGCGACGTCGAAATCGTACTGGTGTTTTGTCGGTTCCTTGGGTTTGGGTTCGATGAGGAACTGGCCGCCAAAGCCGATGCTCCGGGCGTAGTCCTTGGCCATGTGCATGAACGCGGCGAGGTGTTCCTGTTCACGCTTCAGGTTGGTATTGAGCAGAGTTTCATAGCCCTCGCGTCCGCCCCAGAAAACGTAGTTTTCACCGCCGAGTTCGTGGGTGACCTCGAGTGCCTTCTTCA